>WRKR01000033.1 GCA_009782175.1 Cystobacterineae bacterium | reverse complement strand
GTTCAGACAAAAAAAGTGACTTGCCGAAGGCAAGCTGCGCCCGCAGGGCGAAAAAACCCTTCGCCGGAGGCGACACTCCCCCCCCTGGAGGAAAAAAATAAAAACACCCCCAAAAAAAACTTTTTCCTTTGAAAATAGCCGGGCCGCAGGCCCCCTCTGCAAAACAACCCCTGCCAAAAACCCTTCGCCGGAGGCGACAAAAAAACCCTATTTAAATTGCCCGCCGCCAGGCGAAAAAACCCTTCTGAAATATTCTGCTTCCTCAAACAAACAAAGAATGCTATATTCCTCTTGCTGCGCGAAAAGAGTGCAGCTGGGCATCAAACCCCATTATAACATTCAGAAGACGAGAAAGCATTCTGAGTAGCGCGGCACTTTCTCGCTCTGACGGCCTCCGGTTTGGCGGCCCATGCGGGAACCGAAAGGTTGCCGGTCTCTGAATGTTCCGGTGTTTGAACTCGTTTGGGCCGCCATAAATTTGGCTCCCCAAACGCCCAGCTTCTCCCTTGGAGAGCAGCGCTGCTGTTCTACGTTTTTGAAGAGGGAGGAGGCTTTTATGAGTGAAAAAAAAGCAGGGGCAATTCTCAATGCCGAGGAAGGGCAGGTTGTGGAAACCCTGGAGCAACAGCTTATTGAGCTGCGTATACGCGGCTATTGGGATGCGGCGAGTGTTTATTGCCAGGCGATGCATGTTATTCAGCTGCCCGGGGGCAAAAATTATTTGCACAGCATTGCCGCTTTGGTTGCTGAAGCCAGCTTGGACGCCATGCAAGGCCACCTTGGCCTCAAGAAGTATTTGGCGGTTTTCAGCCACGAGCTGCAGTGCTTTCTCAAAGCGCTTGAGGAAGCCCAAACACAAAGCGCGGAAATACCCAAAGAGGAAATGGACGCCATGTGGGCCGGGCTCACAGAACGCTTAAGCAAATTTAAGCCGTGGGGAGTTGCAGAAACTTTTCAGGGCTCTCCTCACTGGAGTTGAAACTTTTTTTTCAGAGGGCGTCATGCACAAAACTGAGAATGAAAAAGTGGAAGCCATCATAGGCATGTTAAGGCGCCTCCAAAATAGAGGCTTTGAGGGTGCTGCTTTGTTAAGAGAAAAGTTTGAAGCTTTGGCCGCAATATCCGGCGAGCACTATGCAGAAAAAATAGGAAAGAAGCTGGAAGAAACAATGCGCTTTGCGGACAGGGGACAACCTGAAGCAACGCTACACTTGATGGCTTTGGCCGAGTTTGTAGACAACGCCATTGTTGAAAAAACGCAATATGCCAAAGAGTTGGAGCAGCTCCTCCAAAGTTTGTGGGAGCCAAAGGCTGCGCATGCTCAAGCTTCCATGGTGGTTTCAACCATGGCTTCAGTTGAGGCCTCAGCTTTAGCTTCAACTTCTATTTCAATTTCCCCCTCAACTACAGAAGAGCCCAGGCCTAAAAAAACAACCCTTTTATATGGGAAAAGTCCACTGGAGTGAGGGGGGCGCAGCCCTCGTGTTGTGGAGGGGCCTAAAATTCTGGAGTGGGTTGAGCCATCCACTCTGCAATGGCTTGCTCTGGGGGCATTCCCTCATAGAGTACTTGGTAAACCTGGTGGCATATGGGCATGGGGACGTGTTTTTGTGTAGAGAGGACATAGGCGCTGTGTGCAGCGCTGACGCCTTCGGCCACTTGTCCCAGCTCTGCAAGTATTTCTGGAAGTTTGCGCCCTTTGCCCAAGGCAAAGCCTGTGCTGCGGTTGCGGGAGAGAGCGCCTGTGCACGTCAATATGAGGTCGCCCATGCCGGACAAGCCATAAAGCGTAATGGGGTTGCCCCCCATGCGTACGGCCAGCAGCGCCACTTCTGCGAGGCCTCCCGTCATAATGGCGGCGCGCGCATTGTGCCCCAGGCCCAAGCCTTCGGCCATACCTGCCGCAATAGCCACCACATTTTTCAACGCCCCCCCTATTTGTACGCCTACAATGTCGCTGGAAATATCCACGCGAAATATTTTGGAGGCAAAAGCGCGTTGGCAATGGCGGGCTACCCTGTCCCAGCGTGCTGCCGCTGTCATAACGGTGGGGTGTCCAAGCAAAATTTCCCTGGCGAAAGAGGGGCCTGAGAGGACGGCAATATAGGGGTGAAAGGGCTCAGGCAGGCAGGATTCCAGCACCTGCGTCATGCTCATCAAAGTCCCTTCTTCAATGCCCTTGGCCGCGGCAATAACGGGTATATGTGAGGGCAAAAAGCTGGCCACCTGCAGGGCCACTTTGCGCATGGCGTGGGAAGGTACGGCAAACAGCACCATTTTCGCGTCTTCTACGGCTTCCTGAGGGCTAAAAACGGGTTGAATGTTGGGGGGCAACACAATGCCGGGGTGGTAGCGTTTGTTTTCTCTGTGTGCGGCAATGCCTTCCAAAACGCTCAAGTCTTTGTCCCAAACGACGACATTTTTGTGCAATGGAGCTAAAGCTGCGGCCAGGGAGGTGCCGAAGGAGCCAACACCTAAAATACACACTTTCATACGCCTCTCCTTAGCAAGCTGTTGTGAAGGAGCGAGGCAAAAAGGTTAAGCCATGCGAAAACGTTATAGCATACATAGGGATGGGGACTTATTGGTTGAAACTTTTGATGAGGAGGGAAACCCTTTGGAGGTAGAGGCTGTTCCGCAGGAGGAGCGTCTTCCTCTGGAGTTAACGCTGCAATGTCCGGAGGGGGAGGGTTGGAGGGAGCAATTGTTGGATTTGCTTGAAACGGCCTATGGGCTTGAGGAAGAGGCTTTAGAAAACCAGCGTGCGCCGCTCCAAAACCCTTCGAGCCCCACAAGCTGAGCTTTCACCGTGCAGCTGGAGCCATCGGTTTTACTTTATCCATTCTCAAGACCGGTTTCAATTTGACATGAGGTCGAGGCGGGCGAGGCTTTTGCGAGGAGCAAGCTCCGGTGGAGCTTGCTGACGGAAGGGTGGAGGTAGGGAGTGCACTTAAGTGCATGACCTGAGCAAAAACGAGTCCAACGAAGAGATCATGTCAAAGTGAAACCGGTCTAATGGTTTTTTTTAGGCGGAGAAGAGAGGGCCGGTGCATTGGAGGTACTTCGGGAGGCGGGTGTTGGGGCGGCGGAAGGGTGGAGGGGGGGAGGCTTTTGAGGGGGCGCGGAGGAAGCTGGCCTGAGGGGTGCTGGGCGCGGGGAGCGGAGCGTGGTGGTGGGGGGAGGCGGCAAGGTGACGACGCCGACGAAGCGGGAGGCGCCCACCATTTCCACGGTGCGGGTGGCTTGGGCAAAGCGGCTTTCTTTCAGTTGAATGCCCAGCAAGCAGGCATCTGCGGCCAATACGACGGGGATGCCGGCGGCATTGTGGATGACGGAGTCCAAGGCGACAATAACGCAATGGCCATAGCTGACTTGGCTGGTCATCTCAATAATAATGCGAGAGGCGGAGTTTAAGTCCGTTCCTTCTCCGAGAATGAGGCGCACTTCGCGATCCAAATAGTTTTCGCCGGCTTTGGCCAAGGCTTTGGCTAAAGGCACCATGGAAAACCCGGGTGCTGCGGGTATAATGGCCAGGGAGGCCCACTCTTTTTTTTGGGTGGCAAACCACAATTTTTGAATTTCATTTGCCATAAACTCAGCAGTGCCAACAGGGGGGTTCACAATCCACTTCCTTTCTGGACAGCAGAAACAACAGCCTGCGTAAACTCTGCTCTGCTGAAGGGCTTGGTCAGGTATAGTTTGGCACCCAACTCTTCAGCCTGAGCTCTGTCTTCAGGCAAAGTCCTCGCGCTCATCATCAAAACAGGAATATGGTCTAAGGCCTCCACGCGCATAAACTCTAAAACATCATAACCAGAGGACTCGGGCAGCATCAAATCCAACACCACCAAGGCGAATGGAGCCAGTTTCAGCGCAGCCATGGCGCGCCTGCCATCCGGTGCTTCCACAACCTCAAAGCCCAACAAGCCCAGGTAGCCTTTCACCAGCTTGCGCAGTGAAGGGTCATCCTCAACCAAAAGGGCGGTTTCTGTGGTTTTTTCAACCATTAATAACTCCCTGCATATTCTACCGTTAGGCTTAAAGCCACCCGCCAGCGGCCCATGCGTATCAGCTCAGGTGCAAGCTCAGTGGCCACCATTTGCGGCAAGGAGGCATAGCTGCCTCTAAACTCTGTGCGGAGGTAGGGGTTTATTCTATAGCCCAGGGCTGCTTCCGCAAAATAAGCCGTCATGGACAATTGCCTCTCTATGTGGCCCAAACCCTTTCCCAGGCCGCCCCGTGCATTGGCATATAGCTCCTCCCAGCGCCACCGCAAGCCTATGCTGGCTTCTACGCGCTCATAGGCCGAAGCCGTATAGCGGTCTAAAAAAGGGGCTATTTGTGCGTTGGCATCCACATCCACGTTGTGCGTTCCCCATTCCAGGTGGTGAAAAAAGCGCAAGGCCACATAGGGGGCGGCGTGCCATTGGAAGGGGCTTTTCTGCTCCAGCAAGGTGCCGGGGTTTTCAGGGTTTGTGGGTATAGGGCGTCCGCCATAGGCCGAAGCGCCAGCGGAAAGCTCCACGGAGGTATTTTCATCAAAGGCATGTCTCCATGTCTCATATAAGTCCACGGTGCCTGCCTCTGCGTGGTTGGACAAGAAAAAGCTATAGCGGGCGGCCAGCCTCAAAATAAGGGTGTCGCTGGAGCTCATCTGCCATTGGGTTTGCGCGCCCAAAAAAGGGCTACGTGCCATGGGCAGCACGGCGCGTGCTTCTGCGTTGAGTCCTCCTCCCCAGGCATAGCCGGCAAAGGCTGTGGCCACCCAATAGCGCGAGAGGGGTATCTCCACCCCGGCTTCTGTTTCCAGCAAAACATCGGTCAAGGAGAAGGTATTTACATTTTGGCTGGGGACGGGGCGAGGGGTTAAGGGCACGCCGGGCAGGGCGGGTGTTCCCATAAAGGCGGCCAACAAATCCATTCTCCCATAGGAGAAAGCCTGGCGCACATAAGGGCGCATAGCGCCTTCTTGTCGGCGCTCTGCAAGCCAGGCCACGCGGTGGTAATGCTCAAAGCGTCTGCCGGGTGTGGTGCGTCCGTCCTCATATTCCAGGGGCCCCGCATTCAACTCGCGCATGCGGAATGCGGGGGCATAAACGGCGGACATATGCAAAGCGCCTGGAGCAAACAGCTCTGTTTCGGCGAGGGGGAAAAGCTCTATGTCGACGGCGTGTTTGGCCGTCAAAGCATCTATACCCTCATAGGGGCTGCGGTCGGCGGCCTCCAGGCGTGCGGAAACGGTATAAGTCCCCTGTATTTGCCCAAAGGCAACGGTGGGAAGCAACCAGAGGAGGGGGACAACCATATTATTCCACCAAAACAACGTCACCTGGCCTGAGTTTAAAGCGAGCTGCTTCTCCTTCTGCACGCGAGAGGGCTTCCCAGCCGAATAAAATTCTCACGGGGGGCTGTCCTGGTTTTTCCTCGCGGAGCACAAAAATATTTTTTTTGGCAAAATTGGTCATTCCCCCTGCGGCGGCGAGGGCCTGGAAAACGCCGGAGTTGCTGGAGAGGGTATAAATGCCGGCTTGGTTAACCTCTCCCAGCACGGAAATGGAGAGTTGGTGGGCTTCTTCCAGGGAGACAGTAACCGAGGGGGTATTAATATATTCCTTGAGGCGGACTTGCAATTGTTGGGCGAGGGCCATGGGTGTATAGCCGGCCACGGTTACCTCATTCAGCAGGGGAATGGACAAGCGTCCGTCGGCGCGGACGCGTCCTTGTGCGGACATGTTGTCATGCTGAAAAACGCGGATGGCAATAATATCCCCGGGGCGGATGACATATTCCCCGTCGGACATGCTGGAGTCTTCATAGCGGTCGACCAGCACATAGTTGCCTTTAACGGGGCAAGCTGTGTTCAAAACAAAGCAGAGGCAAGCCAGCAGCCCCATGGCTGCTTTGCCAAGCTTAAGAGGCTGCTCGTTCTTTTTTGAAAGCCATGCGCACAAAGTCATATGTCTCCCGCAGGTTGACGGCGCGCAACAGCACCGCCAAGAAGAAATAGGCCACTACATCCACGCTTAAACGGTATAGCACTTTCCAACTCGTATAAACCAACAACCCTTGGTGGAGCCCAATAACCATGGTGCAAACCAAAGCTGTCCTGAGCAAAACCCCTCCGGAGCGCCTATCAAAACACCGCTTTCCAAGGGCTGCAAACATAATCAGCATAACCCCTCCTTCGGTGAGGAGTTGAATGGTGGCGGCCCCTGCTCCGCCGCCCCCGGGGCCCAGCCAAGCGGCTGCGGCCTGGAGGCATAAAACATTTAAAACCACGTTAAGCACGAGTCCTGAGGCAGAAATCCCCATTACTGTCCAGGCGCGCTCTTCCATAATGAGGGCCATGGAGGAGATCATCGAAACATACATAAAAGCGTAGACGGGGGCGCGGATGCGCATGGCCAAAACGGCTTCAGGGTATTGGGGCCCTGCGGTTATGGAAATTAAAAAATCCGCGCCAAGGGCAATAAAAAGCGAGAGGGGAATGGCCATGCTTAAAATCAACTCCAGCATTCTGCGCAAAACCTGGTTAAACTCTTCTGGAGAGCGCTGGTGGCGGGCTCGGGCAAACAAGGGCACAACCACCCAGCCAAAAAAGGGTGTCATCAACAAAGCAATGTTGGCCCATTTGGAGGCTTCGGCATACCAACCGGCCTCTTGGTCCCCCAGCAGAAAATGGAGGAGGGGAAGGTCTATTTTGTTATAAACCGTATAAAAAATTTGGTTCAAATAGAGGGGCAAGCAACTCAAAAGCACCACTTTAAGTGCGCCAAAGCGCAGGTTAACAAAGCGCAGCCCCAGGTGTTTTCGGGCAAGCCACCAACAGCCGAGGGACTCTAAACCTTTGGAGCCCAAAAGGGCCAGGGGAATGCCCTCTATGCGTTGCAGCCAAAACACGGAGGCCAGGACGCCGCCGCCCCAGAGTATTTTCCCTATAATGTTGTTAACAGAGAGTCCGTCTACGGTTCCGCGGGCGTGCAGCAGGGCAGCCAGGCTTTCTTTTATAATGGAGAAGCTTTGTGCCAGGCCAAACAGCAGGGTGAGGCGCATCTGCAGGGGGGTGGAGCCTGCAAGCCACATAAAGCCGAAAATGCCACCCAGGAGCAGCGCCGTCATGGCCAGGCGGAACAGCATGACGGCGCCAAAAAACTCATTGGCATGCTCAGGGCGGAGTGGAATTTCCTTGCGTATATACACATCCATGCCCAGGCTGAGCACCACAAAGCAGGTGGCTGCAAAATTATCGGCAGCGCCTACCACTCCATAAACTTGGGGCCCCAGCCAGCGGGGGAGGAAAAGGAGTATAAACAGAGAAATCCCCCACGTCACCATGAGGGAGCCCCCCAGCTTAATGGCGTTGCGGATGGACAGGAGCACTTCGCTTGAAACTTTGGGTGGCGTGGCCACTTTAACTTGCACCTTTGCCTGTCAAAACAACCGGAATGGTTTTCAGAATGAGGTTAATATCGTTTTTGAGGCTCCAATGGTCGATGTATTGCATGTCCAAATACATCCACTCTTCAAAAGAAATTTGGTTTCTTCCTGAAACTTGCCACAAGCAGGTGAGGCCCGGGCGTACCGAGAGGCGTCGGCGTTGCCAAGGCTCATATTGGGCCACTTCTGGAAGCACGGGGGGCCTGGGGCCGACAATGCTCATATCCCCGCGCAAAACGTTAATGAGTTGGGGCAACTCATCAATGGAATAGCGGCGGATAAAGCGGCCTATTTTGGTGACGCGCGGGTCGTTTTGCATTTTAAACACAGGGCCTGTCTGCTCATTCATATGTGCCAGGCTGGCCTTGAGTGCTTCTGCGTCCGTCACCATGGAGCGGAACTTCAGCATGTTAAATTTTTTGCCATGTACACCCACGCGGACTTGTTTAAAGAGGATGGGGCCGCGCGACGTCAGCTTCACCAACGCTGCCACCAGGAGAAGCAAAGGAGAAAAGAGGAGCAGCGCGAAGAAGGAGCCGGCAATGTCACAAACGCGTTTGAAAGCCATTTGCACGGGCTTCATGTTAATGGAAATATAGTGGATGTAGCCATCCGGGAGCAGCTTGGCCTCAACGGGCCTGGCTCTATCCAACCTGAAGGAATAGGCCGGCAGCGCAAAAGGAAGGCCAAAGCGCTCGCACACTTTAATGGTGTCCTGCATCTCCTGGCCGTGGCGCAAAGCATTTCCGGCAATATACACCTCGCCGACGGCAACGGTTTTCAAAATGGATTCCAGGACAGAAGCTTGCCCCAACACAATGTCCTTCAGGTTGTCGGGCACACTCTCGTCCTTAAAATTTAAAAACCCGACAACCTGTCTGCGTCCGCGTTTTTGGATGTCCTCCCCCGTAATACGCCCCATGGGGCCCACGCCAATAATGAGTACTTCATCAATGGGGGCTTCACGTTTGACGACAAAACGTCGAATGGTGGTACAAATGAGGAGGGAGACAGGCCAATAAATGAAGGCAAAGGGCAAAACGTGGGGGAATTTGCTGTCATCCCCTATCAACGTATCCAAAATCAGCAAAAAAACCGTGGTACATAAGGACAACAGAGAAAGCAAAGCCAAGTCATCCAAGAGGGCGCGGTCGGAAGCAGAGTCATAATAGCGAAGGACAATGCTCCCGAAGAGCCACACAAACACCACGCACAAGCCCACGGCGAAAAAGGTGGTGGGGCTTGGCTTCATCCTCCCCCATGAGGAGAGCGCCAGCGCGCCAAACAACCAAAGCAAGTCCACAATTAAATTGAGACGAGAAGAAAACCCTGGCGATAAAAATCCGCGGTGCCGCATCATCAGCACAACCTCTTTCTCAGGCGGCGAGCAAGTTTGCTTTGAGTGTACATTGTTGCACAATTTAGTTTCTTTATGAAAGCTTATGAAGGTTATTGTTGTGTTTTCAATTTTTGCCTCCGGTGGGGGGTTTTAGGTGTTAGCCTAGCACCCTCCCACTTCCTTTTGTGCATGAGGTTTTCCCTTGGCTCTTTTAACGCTTCCCCGGCTGCGCATTGGCCACCTCCCCATAGACGTGCTGAGCTTTCAGGAGGCCTTGGACAGCATTGCTGTGCTTGTTGAAAGCCGCCAGGGGGGTTTTGTGGTGACGCCCAATGTGGACCATATAGTACTCGCGGAGCGCCACCTGGGTTTCAGGGAGGCCTATGCCCACGCCTCTCTGAGTTTGGCGGATGGACAGCCTTTGGTGTGGCTCAGCCCCTGGGTGGGGAAAAAACTCCCTGAAAAAATATCCGGTTCGGATTTGGTGTGGCCTCTTTTGGAAATGGCGGGACAAAAAGCCTGGCGCGTCTATTTCCTCGGTGCAACCCCTGAAGTAAACGCCAAAGCCAAGCAGGTGGTGTGGGAGCGCTATGGCACCCAGGTGGTGGGGTGTGATGCTCCTTTCATTTCCATGGATGCCCTGGGGGAGAACTCAGAAACCCTGGACAAAATAAAAGAAGCTCAGCCGGACATTGTTTTGGTGGCGCTGGGCGCTCCCAAGCAGGAGTTGTGGATGCACCACTTTCGCGAGCACTATGCGCCGGCTGTTGCCCTGGGCATTGGCGCCAGTTTGGAGTTTATTGCGGGGACGGTGCGCCGCGCTCCGCCCTGGATTTCCCGGTGGGGGCTGGAGTGGGCCTATCGCCTGATGAAGGAGCCACGCCGACTCTGGCGGCGCTATTTGGTTAACGACCCGAAATTTCTGTGTATACTCCTGCGCACCCTGCGCCGCCCCAAAAATGAGCGCCTGCTCCTTCCTGAGGCCAGGGAGGCTGTGGAGGCCGTCGGCACGTCTGACACCTCTTCTTCTGACCCACAACCCTAGGGTTTTGTGTTTTAGGGTTTTATATGGTGCTGTTTTTTTGGAAGCTGTTTTTTGGAAAGCCCCCCTATGAAAGCCGTATTGCAGCGCGTCAGCCAGGCCTCCGTCACCATTGAAGGGCAAACCACCGCACATATTGCTTCAGGCCTTCTGGTGTTGCTGGGCATAGACCAGAGGGACACGCAAGCAACGGCTGCGTTGCTGGCCCACAAAGTAGCGCACCTGCGCCTCTTTGAGGATGGGGAGGGCAAAATGAATTTTTCCGCTTTGGAGGCGAATAAAGCCTTGCTCGTCATCAGCCAGTTTACGCTGTGCGCAAACTTGCAAAAAGGACGGCGCCCCAGCTTTGCGCAGGCCTGCCCCCCCGCCTTGGCCAAGCCACTCTATGCCCATTTTTGCACGCAACTGCGCCAACACGGACTTGTGGTTGCTGAAGGCGTTTTTCAGGCCAACATGCAAGTACAGCTTGTCAACGAGGGCCCCGTCACCTTCTGCTTGGACAGTGCCCTCTGGCAACCCCCCCCCTAAGGCTCAGCAGGCTTTATGTTGTGGCCCCTTGTTGTGGCCGCTTGTATGGCTTCCACGGGTGTTGTGGCCCCGTGCAAGGGCTATTTTTTGGCGCGAAGCGCAGAAATAATTTTGCTCTTTTGAGGGCTGCGTTGCGCAAAGCTTGGCTGAGGGGGCTGCGCAAGCTTTGGGCTGAGTTGCAGGCGAGCGGCGCGAAACAACTGCATTTCTATGAGGAGCAACTCATCGGCCACCTCCTCATTGTCGCCACAGGCTTTGGGCAACAAGGCCTGCAACGGGGCGCCAATGCCGTGGCGCATGCGCAAGGCATTCTCTTCCACGGGCTCAAGGGAGCGCTGTGTGTTTATATTCGTCTTTATTTCTGTCGTCGCCAGGGTAGCGAGCGATGACCCTTTGCGTTTTGAAAACCCCTTGGGCTCCATATCATTTTCCTTTTTCAATGGCCTTCACAAGCTCCATTGTAGAGCAGTCTTCCCTCGGCGCAAATTTTTTGCCGGAGGAGTGAATTCCCTTGTCTTCACCAGGGGAAGCCCAGTTATTCCTCATCCGGAGGCACGTTTGCGGTGTTGTCGGCTTCTGTGCGTGTTTTGCGTCCCAAGCCAAAACGCTCCAGGGCGGCGGCAATGCCTTGGGGTTTGTCCTCATCCGGGATGAAAGTTTCTGGAATGCTCAGCAGAGGGTTTTGGCCGATGTTGTCAATGTGTGTGGACACGCGAATGCTCACCGTGCTGCTGGTTTCTCCTTCTACAACTTTCAAAGTACCTTGCAACTCTGCTTTCAACACCACGGCTGTTTGGGCATCCACCCACAGTTTTCCTTCCAAGGCCTCGGGCATGCGGTGCTCAAAAAAAGCCAAGCGCAGGCGGCTGCTTTGGTCCAACTCTTTTTTGGGCTGAAGCTTTAAAGGCAAAACGGCTTCTGCTTCTGCGCGTGGTTTTTCTCCCAGCACCACAAGGTATTTATAGGCCTCTCTGCCCTCTTTGCCCTCCATCAACTCTTTGCCTTCGAGTTTTAGCCTCATGCGTTGCAAAAAAAGTTTATCCATTTCACTGAGCACACCGAAGGCCTCTTGTCTCATGCGCTCAGCCATGCCGCGGTCTCTCAAACGTTGGCGGTAGTTGCCATGGAGGCTTTTGGCAAACACTTGGTGGTCCACCCGCAAAATGTCATACCCTTGCCCTCTGCCGTTGCGGCTGGAAGCAGAAAAATTGCCGTGCACCCCGCCTGCGGCTGAGAGCAACAAACGCTGCTCTGTCAACTCTTGCTGGCGGCCATTGCCACGCCAGGCCATGCGGAGCTCTGCTGAAAAGCGGTGTGCGCCCAGGCGCTCTGTGGTCTCTGCCACGCCCATGTCCACAATGCGCTGCACCAGCTCCGTTGAGTTATATAAGGCTCCTGCGGGCAAAACCTCTTGGGCTGCGGCTACGGCCAAGGGTGGATCTTCCGGTGAAAAAATACGTTTTTTGGCCAGCCTGTCTGCCTCATTGCCACAAGCCAAAAGCATAAAACAAAGGCCTGTACACAGGCATATACAAAGGCCTCCAGCGGGGCCGAAGGAGAAGGGGCCACAAGAGAAGGCAGGTGGAATTCGACTCACAATGGACTCTTTTGTAGGGGGGAAGCTTTTTTCATTTTGGAAACACGCTCATGCAAAGCCTGGAGTAGAGGTGGGTTAAAACAGCTTTAGCTTTTATAAGCAATGTTTGGCAAATATGCTTCTCCACCCCTCGGGTATAGGCGTGGGTTTAAACTGTTTGAGGTGAATGCAGGAGCCGACCAGGGTAATGCGGGCTGCCGCCTCTTTTGCCTCCTTGAGGACATTTTCCCCCTCGTGAGGAGGTGTCCCCTCCTGAGACAATGTCTCCTCCTGAGGAGGTGTCCCCTCGTGGAAAAAAGTATAAAGGCAGCTGAGGGAAGTTTCCCCCATGTGCTTTATTTCCAAAACCACGCGCGCTATTTCCCCAAAGCGGAAGGGGGTTTTAAAGTCGGCCTCCGCGTGTACCAGGGGAAAGCCCAAGCCCTCCTTCTCCATGAGGCTGTGGTAGCTTCGGCCAAACTCCGCCTGCACAAAATCCTCAAACACTTGGTGGCAATAATCAAAAAAACGCGGAAAATAGACGACGCGCGCAAAATCCACGTGGTGGAAACGGATATAAAGCTTCGTCTCAAATGCCATGGTGCTTCCTCCGGACAAAGGTGCTTGCACCTCTTAGCGTATTCTGAGAATTACCCAAGTGTGCTGGACATAAGAGAGTTGCAGAGGAATTTTTCGGACATGGCCAAGCGCTTGTCAGCCCGCGGCCAAAACCTCAACCTGGCCCCCTTGCAGGCCCTGCTGGAGGAGCGCAAAGCCCTGCACATTGCCACGGACGCCCTGGCGGCCCAGCGCAATGCTTTCAACGAGGAAATGAAGGTATTGGCCAAGCAGCCTGAGGCGCTTTTGGCCAAGCGTGAGGCTTTGCGTGCGCTGGGGCAGGAGTTTAAAAACAAAGAGGCCGAGCTGCGGAAGGTTGAAGAAAGCCTGGAGGCGGAGCTTTTGCTTTTGCCCAACCTGCCGGACGCTTCAGTGCCACCGGGGAAGGATGCGCAGGAGAATATGCTTGTACGGGTTTGGGGGCAGGCGCCCACTTTCTCTTTCAAACCCAGGGCACATTTTGAGTTGGGGGAGCATTTAGGGCTGTTGGAGTTTGAGAGGGCGGCGAAGGTTTCAGGGGCGCGTTTTGTTTTTTTGCGTGGAAGCCTTGCTCAGCTGGAGCGGGCCCTCACCTCCTTCATGCTGGCTGAGCATGCCAAAGCCGGCTATGAGGAGTTGTCCCCTCCCTATATAGTAAACCGCCAGGCCATGGTGGGCTCAGGCCAGTTTCCCAAGTTTGAGGAGGATGCTTTTTGCGCGGGGAAGGAAGGGGAATATTTTTTAATACCCACGGCGGAAGTGCCTTTGGTTAACTTCTACCAGGATGAAATTTTGGAGGCCCACAGCCTGCCTTTGCGTTATTGCGCCTTTTCCCCTTGCTTTCGCGCCGAGGCTGGCTCTGCGGGGAAGGATACCCGTGGCCTCATCCGCATGCACCAATTCCCCAAAGTGGAGCTGGTAGAGTTTGCCACGCCTGAAACCAGCATGCATGCCCTGGAGGAGCTCACCCGCCAAGCCTGCCTCATTCTGGAAAAACTGGGCCTCCACCACCGTGTTGTGCTGTTGTGCACAGGGGACATGGGTTTTGCCTCCGCCAAAACCTATGACATTGAGGTGTGGCTGCCTGGGCAAGCCACCTTTCGTGAAATAAGCTCCTGCTCCAATTGCACGGACTTTCAGGCCCGCCGCGCCAAAATCCGCTTTCGCCCCGCCAAGGGTGAAAAGCCTTGCCTCGTGCATACCCTCAATGGCTCCGCCCTCGCCGTAGGCCGCACCCTGGTTGCCCTCATGGAAAATTTCCAGAGAGAAGACGGCTCCATTGGAATACCCGAGGCCTTGCTGCCCTTCATGGGCGGACAGACGGAAATTCTGCCAGTTTCAAGTTGGCATTCTCCCTAAGCCATGCTAGCCACCGGGCTGCTTCGGGGCATATGGGCCGGGTGGCAGAAGCATCCGCAACAGGCCCAAGAGGCAGCGAGGGAGCAGTGGCCGAGCGGCTGAAGGCAGCGGTCTTGAAAACCGCAGAGGGTGCAAGCCCTCCGTAGGTTCGAATCCTACCTGCTCCGTTGTTTTTTTTGGGTTTTGTTTTTTGGAAGCTTTGTGCTCCCGCTCTGTGCGCCAACAAACGCTCCACTCTTTATTTCGGTGCATATAGCCGCTCCAAGGTTTTGAGGAGTTCAGAAATTTTCTCGTCAGCAAGGGAATAAAAAACCATCGGCGAGCTTTTTCTGCTCGCAACCGCGCCACCTCTGCGCAGCACAATCAGCTGCTGAGAGGCTGTGCTGCTTGACACACGCGCAATGCGCGCCAACTCGCCTACGTTTTTTTCACCATCGGCAAGCGCTCGCAATATTTTGAGGCGCACCGCACCGCTCAGCAGCTTCAACCCTTTTAAGGCTTCATCGTTTTTCATGCTCAGCTCCGCTTTCCGGTGGGCCGCTTCAGCGTGGCTGCAGGGAAGAACACCAGCAGGGCTTCCTTTTTGGCTTGCATTTTGGCTTCCATTTTTTTGGCTTGCATTTTGGCGTCAGCAATGGACTCGTTCAGCATTCCCAAGAGGGAGCTCAAATATTTTGTTATGCAGGCGTGCTCCTTTTTTATGGCGTCACACAGCACGGTGAAAATGTCTTCGAGGTGCATGCCCCCGCCTGGCCACTTAAGCAGAGAAGAAATTTTTTGCGCCACAAAGGCGGATTCTTCAAAACCCTCATTCTGGAGCACTTCCAAAATGGCGCCTATGCCGCAGAGCAACAGGCGCTCAGCGTCGTTTAAAAATTTTCCTTGGTTTAAGTTTCCTTCGTTGAATTTTCCTTCACGCATGAACCGCTCCTCCATCTGCAAAAGTAGAACAGCAATGCTGCTCTCCAAGGGAGAAGCTGGGCAACTCGCGCAACCACCCACAGGGTGGCCCAAACGAGTTAGTAGACCGGCAAGTTTAAAGGAAAAACCCGGCAGGCCTTGCGGCCTCCCCTTCAGGCCACCGGGGAGAAACCGGGGGCTCAAAAGCAACGAGCCACTCGGCATCTCCCGGTGGCTCCCGCCACCTTTAAACTTAACTTGAGCTACTAAGCCCAGCTGCGTTTTTTGCGCAGCAAAAGCAATATAACATTCTCCGTTTGTTTGAGGAAGCAAAATATTTCAGGAGAGTTTTTTCGCTGTTGGTTTTGTTTTTTCGCCTGCGCGGCGGGCATTTTAAATAGGGTTTTTTTTGTCGCCTCCGGCGAAGGGTTTTTCTGCCTTTCAGGCAAGGTTGTTTTGCAGAGTGGGCCTGCGGCCCGGCTTTTTTCGCCTTCAGCGAGGGGAGGTTGAGGTTCGCTTCGCTCACCTGACTCCGCTCCGCACAACATGCGAGAGAGCAAGCTCTCTCTCATGCTGTGCTCCACTCCGTCCCGCCTCCCGGCGAGTCACTTTTTTTGTCTGGACAAAAAAAGTAACCAAAAAAACCCACTCTCCGAGGGCCCTGCGGGGCTCATCGTCGGTTGCTTCCTAGCTTCTTCCTTGCTGCACCAACTACTTTTGCCACGTCGGCGGCGGCGGGACGGAACGGAGCACAGCATGCGAGAGAGCTTGCTCTCTCGCATGTTGTGCGGAGTGGAGTCAGGTGAGCGAAGCGAACCTCATATTAGTGTCTAGAAACACCTCCGCAAACACCCATTACATTGCCCTAAGCTGCAATTCGCCGCCTCAAAAAGAGGCGTCCGGAATCCTTCCGTGAGCCCCCAAAATTGCGTTCAGAATTTTCCAAACACCTCAACGTTATGGTTGGTGGAAGTTTTTCGAGCCTCAACGTTTTGGAATGAAGGGGAGTTGAGGCTCGAAAAACTTTCACCAACCTACGCGCCAACATTCTATTCGCCCATGATGCAGTCTGCGAAGCAGAGAGCTGCGGAATCTGCAAGCCCCAGGGAGGTTTTAATTCCGAGTTGCGCTCAGAGAGTTTAATGCGCCGACGGTTGCTCGTATTAAAACCTTCCTGGGGCCATCCGTGAGCCCCCGGCAGGGTGGCTTTTTTTGGTTACTTTTTTTGTCCAGACAAAAAAAGTGACTTGCCGAAGGCAAGCTGCGCCCGCAGGGCGAAATGAGCCGGGCCGCAGGCCCCCTCTGCAAAACAACCTCTGCCCGGGAGGGCAAAAAAACCTTTCGCCGAAGGCGACACTCCCCCCCCGGAGGGGAAAAACCCAAACCCAAAAACAAAGTTTTAAAATACATATTCTTTGCCGGGGTCCATGACGGAAATGCGCGCATCCCCCAGCATGGAAAGCTCTTCCATAATGGTTTCCCTATAGGAGGGTTTGAGGCCTACGGCGAGAATTTGCACGTCCTTTGTGTGGAGTTTTTTCAATTCAGCCTTCAGCAAAGCCGGCGTCAAATGGCCGGAGCGTTGTGCCAATGCCTCTAACTCATTGGGGTAGGAGGCTTCCACCAACACGGCCTTGAGGTTGGGGCTTTGGTTGGCGAGGGCCCAAATGTCGTCGGTTTCAGCGGAATCGGAGCCAAAAACAAGGGTGGAGTGTTGGTCCGCAACGCTTAAACCCACGGTGGGGACGGGGTGGTTGACGGCAACGGCGGTTATGGTGAGGTGGGCAATGCTTAAGGGTTTTCCCAGCGGCAGCGGGCAATAGCGCATGACGGGGCCGAAGTTATTGCAGAGCTTGGAAAAGCGCGGATAACTCATGCCGTTAAATATATCCCTTTCAAGCAGCTCAACCACCTCGCCTGTGGCGTGTATACGGATGGGCTCTTTCAGAGAGCAAAACAACTCGTCAATGAGGATGGGCAGCGTCGCAACATGGTCGATATGAGCGTGCGTGACGACAATGTCACGCAGGTGTTGTCGCTGAAACTCGCTAAGGCCCAAAGCCAAGCTGCCCGCATCCACCGCAAGCAGATTGTCCAACACATAGGAAGTCAGACGCTGCACCGGGAGGACGTGCCCCTCAACGTCATAGGAACTGGGTAGAAGCTTAACTCGCACCAGAAGAGACTAACCAAAGTTTCTCAAAACGACGAGTTGCAAATGCCCACTCAACTCTTTTTGACCTTTTTTGAGGGCACCGGCTCCTCTTTGTTGAAGTTAAATTAATATTCCCGCTGGGGAAAGCAAAGGCCATTCTCATTAAGGTGGCCAAATGTAGAGAGGTTGTATTGGATAAAGTCATGCAAATGTTGAAGGCCCCCTGCTTCGCTTCCGGGCTCATAGCGCAACATTTCCCCTGATTTTTTTTCGTCCTCTTGCGCCTCTCCACAATAGCGATAGGGGAGTCCACGTTTTTGTGCGTCCTGGACGGCTAAATAATCTATTTTTTCCAAATCCGCATTGCTGAGCTTTGCATGGGGTGCCGGGCCTGTCTCAACGGATTTATGGGCTATCCAAGCGTCCAGTCGAAGTTTTGCGTCTTCCTGCAGGGCTTCCCAAAACAAATGGTCGAAGTGCAAAGCGATGACAGCATCCACAGAAGCATTGTCTTTCACTTGCACGCCTCGAAGCCCCCCAATGGCAGGGTTTTCACAGTTTTTATAGCTTACGGGCATGTTGAAGCCGAGCTCAAATTCCAAGCTGCTTGGCAAGCGGCCAAAGTCATAGCTTGCGGAGGCTCGGCACGTTTCGCCCTCCTCGCGCCATGCCTTTGCGCGCACAAAGACGCTATAGCCTTGGGCTTGCATGCTTTCATAGTCTCTCTGGGTGTCTTCACCAAAGCCTATTTTCACAGCTTCAGGCGTGGCGCGGACCAGGCTATAGCCAAAGGCATAGCGGGTTTGTGAGTCAAAGGCCGGGGAGCCCTTTTTCTTGTTTTGCTTGGACAAAACGCCCAGGGCGTGCGCGAGCCCTTCGAGGCCAAAGCCGCCCTCACTTTTAAGCTCAACGGCAAAGGGCCCCTCCAACTCAGCCACCACCTCGCCTGTCCGTGCCTGGTCTCCCGAAGACATGTCGGGGTTTTCTGAAAGCTGCACCTTGGCGAGGGTAACAATGGCACTCTCAAAAGAGAGTTTCCATCCGTCCTCAAAGGCAATGGAGTGGCTGCCGTGGGCAAAGGGAATGCCTTCTGCAAGCATTTCTTCGCCAGAAACCAGCACGCGAAAACTTTTGGGAGGAGGGTTATGCACATCTGCCTCTGGGTTGTCTGTGCTGGGGCATGCCCCCAAGCACATGGCCAGGGAGGGGGAGAGCCACAGCCAAGCCCTTTTTTTGTTTTTCATCATTTCTCCTCCTCAAAAATTTCTGTTGTATGTGTTTCTGTAGAGCGCTCTTCAAAGGAAAAAAAATAGGGGCCGGAATGCGCACGCATGCCTGCATAGAGGGCGTTGTCGGGCTGAGCTGCCGCCTTATCCTTAAAGAGGTAGGGGGGTGCATTTTCCTCGGGGAATTTTGAAAAATCCACATGGGAAAACCAGGCCGAGGGCACCACTTTTAAAAGGAGCAGGCCTTGGTTTTTGAGCTCAAGCTCCACGGGAATGGGGCTAATAATGCGCTGTTTGCAAATGGGGTTGGAGCCCGGCAGGGCGGGGTTTGAGGGTGGCTCAGCGCGGTTTTCTCCAATGCTCAGTTGGGCCTCAAAAGGCCAGGTTCTGCCCTCTTTGCTTGCTTCGCCTTTCACTTCCAAAACAAGGGTTGAGTCATGGGGTGCATGAATGTCTCCGGAAGAAAGCCAAATTTCCCCTGCTCTGGAGGGCTCTGTTGTACCTCTGCCTTTCAGGGGGAAGGCTTGCCTTTTTTCTGAAAGGGCATCCACCCTCAAGCCGCCGCGGACTTCCGCGGAATAAATGCCCGGGAGTATACATGAGGTTTCCAGCGTATAATTTCCCGGTGCGCTTTGGTTGAGGTAGAGCGCGCCTATAAAAATATGTGCTTTTTCCAAGTGCACCCTATAGCCCAAAGGAGAGTCAAAGGTTTTGGAGGCTTCATCCCCTATAGCGGCCACATCAAATTCGACGAGGGCTCCCTCTGTGTTGGAAACACAGGCCCCCCCCAACACCCATAACAGGCAGGCCCAAAGCCACCCTGAGACGAAGCTTCTCAATGGTCACCTCCGAAGTTAATGGACAGGGAAGCCCAAAAGGCCAAGGGGGCACCTGCAATAAAATGTCGTGCGGGGAGCAAAGGTGGGGGCGAAAGCTGTGTGGCCTGGAAGTTGGAAACATAGTTAAACTCCGCGAGGCGATAGCGGCGGTTGAAGAGGTTGGTTATGGCAAAGCCCAGGCTAAAGTTGCGCCACTGCCATTCGGTGTTGGCATCCACCACAAAAATGGAATTGCTGCGCTGTCCATAGGGGAGGGGGCGACGGCCTACCCAGTTGATGCCCAGGCCAAAGCGTGCCAGCAGCGTGTTGCCCAAAAGCTCCCAAGGCAAAGCGCCAAACACAGCACCATCAAGTCTGCCCACAAAGCGGGGGACATAGGGCACCAACAAGCCCGTCTCGTCAAAAGTGGACTGCACCCAGGTGGTATTCGCGGACAAATCAAAAAAACGTCCCTGGAGCCGCCCGGAAAGCACGGTGCCCAGGCGCGTTGTGCCGCCTCCCACAATGTTGCGTCCGGCTTGCTCGCTGAAAACCAAGTCTTTGTCCACGTGCGTCCCAAACAGCATGGCGCGCGCCTCCAAAGTGGCTGTTTCCCCTTTTCGGTTATAGAGCGCCCCCACCTCCCAGGAGCTTAAGGTTGCAAAGGGTGTTTTTAAGTCCTGCCCTATATATTCAGGGTCTATAGAGCGAAACCCCCGCCCATAGGAAGCCATCAAACTGAAGTCTAAAAAAGGCCCCAACAGGGCACTGGCTTTGGGGATGAAAATGCTTCCGGCGGTGCTTAAGTTTTGAAAGCGCTCTCTATAGAGGCCAAAATCGCGCTGGTTTAAACAGCTTTCATCCAAAGGGGGGTTGGTGGAGGAGGGGCGGCGTACTTCTTTGACAAAGCAGTTGTCTGTCACGGAATAGGCCAAAAGCTCCCAGCGTATGCTTGCGCGCAGGCTCAGCAGGTGCCAGGGCTTCAACTCCGCATCCACATAAAGCCCTATGTCGCCCAGCACAGAGTCCAAGTCCTTGTCCACGTGGTAGGGAATGTCTGTGCCGGCCAGCAACCTTGTCTGCTGTCCAGAAACCCTGTCCACGCGTGCAAAATAGCCCAGCTCCCACTCCAGAGGCAGCTCCCACAGTTGAGTCCGCATTCTCCCATAGCCACTGGCGCCTGCCATGAAGGACTTGGAGGTTTTGTCCAGCATATCACCGCGTTGGCCATGGAGGGGTTGTTGGGGCAGCTGTAGGTCGAAAACAAAACCCGTAAAATTCTCTCGAAGGCGCATGTTCCTAAAGCCGAAAAACATGCGCTGCTCATGGCGGAATGCACCCTCTCGTCCTGTGAGGCTTGCCAAAAAACCCAGTTGGGCAGAGTCCCCGCCCTGGCCCACGTCATAACTGTCAAAAAACCCCTTCTTGCCTGCTTGCACCTCGTCCTCGCGCAATATGCCCGCGGAGTGGTAGTTTCCAAAATAAGCGAAGGAAAAAAGACGCAGCGAGGAAGCCTCCGCCACCGGAAAGAGCGCTTGTGCCATGGCGCTTCCGCTGCGCGCATCCCGGTTTTGGCCAAAGCCCTGGGTTTGGTAAACCTGGGCGCCCACAAAGCTTTGCCCATCCCCCGAGGTGGGCCGCCATGTGGCCAGCAAACGCCTCAAGCCGTGGCTGCCCAGGCTTCCTTTAAAAGTCATCCCCTTTTGCCCAAGCCCCAGGCGGTATTCCGCGCTGCCTGCCACTGCAAAATTCCCCTGCCTCGAGTCAAAGGGGCCTTCAAGCACGCGGATGGAATCCACCAGCTCGGGAATAATAAAGTGCAAATCCGCATAGCCATTGCCGTGGATGTTGCCGGCCTGGTTAATGGGGAAGCCCCCCACCCAAAGCTCTATGTCTTGCCCCTCTCGCGCATCAAAACCCCGGAGGAAAATGCTTTCTGCATGCAGGGCTCCCCCCTCATTGGTCAGCAAAATGCCCGGGGCAAGCGTCAGCAGCTGTGCGGCAGAATTCCTCGGTACCCAAGCCAAAGGGCCCACCTCTACTTGAAAATCCCCCGCACCCCGGCTTTTGGGGATGCTTTTCCCCCTCACCACCGTGGAGAGTGTGGGCTCCTTCTCCAGGCTTTTCCTCTCTGCTTCTTCTGCACCCTGGGCTGCTTGGCCCTCTTCTCTTTCTCCCGGGTGGGGTGCAACCTCTTCCTCTTCTTTTAAAAGTTGCCCGGGCAAAACCTCTTTGGCCTCAGGCAAAAGCCCAGCCTCTTTTTCAGCACGCTCTTGGGCTGGGTTTTCTGTGTTTATATTTTCTGCTGCATTGTTTGTTTCTGCATGGTCTGTTGCTGCATTGTTTGTTGCTGCATTGGCTGTTGCTGCATGGTCTGTTGCTGAGTTTTCTGTGTTGATATTTTCTGCTGTTGAGTTTTCTGGTGTTGAATTTTCTGTTGCTGAATTTTCTGTTGCTGAATTTTCTGCAGCTTTTGTTGTTGTTTCTGGCTTGGGCTGCAGCTCTGCTTCAAGGGGTGGGTTAGGGGCCACAGCCTCAGGGCGCTCTTCTGCTGACGCAGCGCTTGTATAAAGCAAAAAGGCAAAAAAAACCTTGGGCCACAGCATGGAATAACCTTCAAAGCGGAAAGGCCTCAACATAGGCAGGCGCTGGAAACAAAGCAACAGTTATTGCAACTGTGTTGCAAAAAGCGCATGGGGTGAGGCTATCCCCCTCTGTTTTCCCTTTTTATATTTCCTGCTCTGCTTTTATTTCTTTTTCTGTTTTCTCTGGTGTTGTGCCCACAGCCCCAGGGCCAAAAGGCCTCCCAGCCAGGCTGGGGGCAAAGCTGTGGTGGCGCAGCCGGAGCTTGGGGGCATATCGCCTATGCTCCAATTCCATGTAGCGGGCTCCGTTTCTGTTTGGCCGGCCAAGTCAATGGCGCGCACTTGAAATGTGTGGGGGCCTTCGCTTAAGTTGCTGAGTTTAAGGGGGCTTTTGCAGGTGGCAAAGGCTTTTTGGTCCACTTTGCATTCAAAGCGAGCGATTTGCTTTCGTGGCGAGGCAAACTCAAAGGTGGCCTCATGGCTTTGCTCATATTTGAAGGGCCTTTTTATAATGAAGGTTTGGGGGTTGCCCCGCAGGAAGCCGAATTTTCTGCTCATCCAATAGTGGCCATGGCTGTCTTTGGGGAGCACATAAATTCTGGCGGTCACCTCATATTCCCCCTCTGTCGCATCCCAAACCTCGCATTCCCAATGGCCCTCATGCGTCACCTCCACCCTCTCGCATACGGGCCTGTCATTGAGGTAAATGCTCAGCGGCAAAAAAGGCTCTGCCTTGCCGCGCAACAGCAAGGTGGAGCCCCCCAGCCACTCTCCTGCTTTGGAGGGCAGGGAAATGTCCGGGCGGAACTGGGCGTCTCCACCCACAAACCACGTATATTCCAGTGGTGTTGCGTTTTGCAGGTATCGCGGGCCTGTCGGGTTGTTGAGCTCGTCTGCGCGTATGGTGGCGTCTGTTAAACGCACCTGAAAACGGTGTAACCCGGGAGCAAAGGGGGCCTGTGCAGTATACCGGCCCAGGCATGCGGTGTCGCCTGTGCATGGGGGGGTGGTTGTGCAGCATTCGGTGGAAGTGCATGAAGTATATTCCTCCCCATCCACACGGCACTCCAGGGCTTGAGGGGTGTCCGCCAAGGCCACCCAAGGCCAGTCCACTTGGAAGGCTAAGCTGTTTGCGCTTATTTCTGAAAACAGGGGAGGCCTCTGGTTTCCTCTGATGGAGCCATAGGGTGTTTCTTCGTGCACGGTGAAGTAGATTTCGGATCTGCTCCAATCGTTGTCTGCATCCCAGGCATACACTTCAGCCCTATAGGTGCCATCATATAAAATTTTTGAAATGGGGCAGCGCCACCACCCCGAGGCGTCTACGGTCAGTTGGCATTGGGCGACAAGCTCTTCGTTGCTTCCCCTGGTGGTGGAGGCCAACACCAGGAGCTGGGTACCTGGCAGAGCCCTTCCATCCATGGCGACGAGGGAGCTGTGTTGGACGCCTATGTTGCGGGGGTTGTCGATGAAAAAACCAGGCAACGCTGGTATCTCTGCCTGCGGAATACGTTCCCAGGTGTGTGTTTGCTCTTCGCCTCTGAGGCTTTCGGCATTGAGGGCGCGGACGCGGAAGGTATAGCTTTTGTTTGTAGGCAGGGCAACGCGGTGGGGGCTGGTGCACCTGGCAAAGGCGGCATCATCCAGGGAGCATTGGAAGGTGGCATCCACAATATCGGACTCAAACTCAAAAATAGCGAGGGGCAAGGGGCTGTTGGGAGGTGGGGGTTTGAGGAAGCGTACAATGGGCCTGGAGCTCAAGTCACAGTTGATGCTGAACTCAACATCCGGGGCGGCAGGGTGGAGCCAAATATCCTCAAGGCGTATTTTCTCATAAATGGTTTGTCCGGGGGCCACATTCCACCCAGGTTGCTCAACGGGCTCAAACCCATCCTCGTGGAACTCACTGAGCAGGAGGGGGACGTGGAATTGCACTTTGTGAGGAAAGCAAGGCTCTCCGAGGGCATGTTCCCCTTCCAGTGAAGTAAATTCTCCATTTCTCGTATACCACACGCGTGGCTGGCTTTCTGTTTTGACGGGAATGCGCACATTGCTGCAGTTGCTGACGCGGCGGTGTTTGGGCCCTATTATTTGAGGGGGGTTGGTTTTCATATCCAGAAACATCGTCCGCGGGACAGAATTCACATAACTTATCTCAGAGCCACTGTTAAAAACAGCGCGCACCTCGAAGGTATATCGACCCTCTATGGGCGAGTGCAGGCGCCAGGTGCGCCGGTTGTTAATGTTGGAGTCTACAATCAACTCATGGCAAGGCCCCTCACTGCAACGCCCCTTGGCGCAAGACTCCCAGACGGGAGCTGGCAGCACCACGGGCTCATTCTCACACAAGAGGGGGACGGAGCCTCCATTGGGGAAGGGGTTTATTTGCATGGAGCACTCATAGTGCACAAAGCTAAACCCCGCAGGAGGGGTTCGCGTTTGAAAAACCAAATCCACATGGCCCCTGCCCAGGTCGTTGGCGTGCTGCGTATTGTTGTCAAAAAACTCCACCATGGCTTGTGCCCACGCCCCAGGGGCCCACAAGCAAAGCCCCATGCCTAAAAAGAGTTGGTGTGCCGCTTTCATGTGTTTTCCTCAAGCTTTCCTCAGGCTCCCACCGTGGCCATGGGGGAATAACCAAATGTT
Organism: Cystobacterineae bacterium; assembly: GCA_009782175.1. Classification (GTDB taxonomy): domain Bacteria; phylum Myxococcota; class Myxococcia; order Myxococcales; family Myxococcaceae; genus WRKR01. The sequence continues at coordinate 10,531 of WRKR01000033.1, read as the reverse complement.
AAACGCTGAAACCGGAGGGCTATATTCCACCCTTATAGCCAAGCCCCCATGCCCATAGTCAACCCCCTGCGCATTTTTCAAGGCAAAGCTTTAAAACACAGCTTTAAAACACGGCTTTAAAACACAGCCACCTGGGCTGGATGAAGGGGGCATTCACCTCACAGCGAGGGCTATGCTGTGGGTGGTGTTCAGGGGAGGCGGCCATGGGAAAAAGGGTTATAGCCTGAGGAGGGGCTGCCCGGCATGTCGCTGGTGCTGGGCATGTTGCCCTTCGGGTCGCTGCTGCCTGGCATGTCGCCGGTGCCCGGCGTTGAAATGGCTTTCCAGAAACCAGCCTGGTAGGCCTGTATGAAAGCGATGCCTGCGGGCGTGGTGAGCAAAATGCCTATGCCGCAGGCAAGCACTCCCGCCAGGTAGGCGAACATGAGTATGACCCAGCACACCAGCAGCAGGAGAAAGGTTTTTCCCCTAAAGCCCTTCACATGCCTGAAGCACTGGCCTATGGCCGCTCCAATGCCCGTCTCCTGTTTTTCAGCAAAGGGCTGAAGCACAAAAACAAAGGGCATCAACGCAATGCCTAAGGCGATGAGCAGGGCAAAAACCACCAACACTATAGGAAGGGGGAGCTGAGGTAGCGGGGGGAGCGCGTTGCCCGAAGCGTGTTCAACAAAGCCTGCAATGAAGCCTATGGCCGAAAAAACAACAATGAAAAGGATGACGGGTGAAAAAAAGGCGACAGAGGCTTTGAGGCCTGTTCTAAAATTGAAGAGGGGCCTGAAGGTGGGTTTTGTTCCATTCCAAGCCATGTGTGCCATTTCACAGAGGCCGCGCAAGGAGCTGATGAGAAGGAGATAGAACAGAAAATAGCTCACCAGAGCGAGGGAAAGCATAATAACCACCATCAACGCAGCTGAATCTGGCTGCTCACCCATAATGCCCTGAAGAATAACGCCCACCACTAAGGGCAAGAAGCCGACAAGGGGGAGGAAGGAGGCCAACAAAGCCCCTGTGGAAAGCTCTACCCAATGGGGACCGAAGGCAAGCTTCCAGGTGGCAGAGAGCAAATCCAAAAGCTGGAGGTTGTTCCTGTTAAAAGAGAAGGAGGTATGCACAACCTGGCGAGAGGTGCACCTGGGGCACAAACTGGGGTGCAGTTGTTTGCATTGCAAACACGTAAAACCACCACAACGTTGGCAAGCGTCCGTGGCGGGCATTTCAGCATGGGAGGGGCAAGAGGCTTGGGCCATTTCGCTCATCCCCCAACTAATTGAAAAAGTGGGGCAAAGGTCAACCTGAAAATAGAGCAATGCCTTCAGTGTATCCTTTGGAGGGGGGTGCCTCCCCCATAGCCCTCCCCCCTAGCCCCATGAGGGTGTTGGTTTTGTTAAAGGCCCAAAGCCAAAAGGCCAAGCCTGTGCTAGCCTATATATACATGGCTCCCAAGAGACGCGGCGCTCCCAAAAGACGCGGCAATGTTTTATTCCCTGTTATTATGGCGGGCGGCTCCGGTACCCGGTTTTGGCCGCTCTCCAGGCAGGCTCTGCCCAAGCAGTTTTTGCCGCTGGCTTCAACCCAGGCCCTGTTAACAGAAACCCTGGAGCGCTTAAGTGGCATGGCCTTGCCGCAACAATGCCATGTGGTGTGCGGGAAAACGCAGCTTGCCATGGCGCGCAAGCTGCTCCCTAAGGTGCCCAAAAAAAACTGGCTTGCAGAGCCCCAAGCCAGAAACACGGCCCCTGCCATTGCCTTGGCCCTGGCGCATATTTCCAAAAAAAACCCTGAGGCCCTGGTGGCCGTGTTTCCGGCCGACCACCATGTTGCCCAGCCCAAAGCTTTTCGCTCGCGCCTGGCGGAAGCCATGGCTTTGGCCCAGCAAGGCCATATTGCCACCCTGGGCATTGTACCCAGCCGCCCTGAAACCGGTTTTGGCTATATATGCCGAGGGGAGGCCTTGGGGAAAAAGGGCTATAAGGTGAAGGCCTTCGTCGAAAAACCCGACGAGGAGACGGCCAAAAAATACCTCGCCTCGGGGGACTATTTTTGGAATGCGGGCATTTTTGTTTTCCGTGCGGACATTATGGTGGAGGCTTTTGGCCAACACATGCCTGAAACAGCCAAAGCCCTTGTGCGGATCCGCCAGGCCATTGGCAAAACCGGTGCCGCCGCTGTGGTGGAGCGCGAGTTTAAAAAAATGACAGCCACCTCTGTTGATTTTGGCATTGCAGAAAAAGCCGACAACATGGCCGTCATCCCCGCGGAGGTGGGTTGGCATGACTTGGGCAGCTTTCAGGCCCTGGAAGAGGTGAAGCCCCAAGATGCCCATGGCAATGTTTTGTGCGCCAAAACGCTGCTTGAGGCGTGCAAGGGCAACATTTTTTTCTCAAAAAACCGTTTGGTGGCAGCGCTTGGCATTGAAAACCTCGTCATTGTGGATACGGAGGATGTGTTGCTTGTTTTGGACAAAGGCAAATGCCAGAATGTGCGCCAGTTGGTTGAAAGGCTCCGTCAAGACAAAAAGCTGGCTGAATACCTCTGAGGGGGTGGCCTTTGTATAAACAAAAAAAGGAGAGCCTGTTGTTGCAGCCAAAGAGGGGGAGGAGCACCCTCCAAACAGCGGTATAAAGGCGGCGTATTGGGTTTTTATTTTTTCATTCAGCAGAGGAATGCATTCAGCAGAGGAATAACATGCACGCACACATTTTCAGGGAATATGACATTCGCGGCCTTGCTTCTGCGGATTTGGATGAAGTGACGGTTTGGGGCATTGGCAAGGCCTTGGCGACACGTGCTTTGCGTGCAGGCGGGCGCGCCATGGTTATAGGCAGAGACTGTCGCAACTCTTCTGAAAGCCTGTTCCACATTTTCTCCAAGGCTGTTTTGGAGACAGGCATAGACGTGTTTGATATTGGCATTGTGCCCACCCCCCTCACCTATTATGCAGCCCATGCTTTGCCTGTGGACGCTCTTGCGATGATAACAGGCAGCCACAACCCTCCTGAATATAACGGCTTTAAAATAGGTGTGGGGCGCACCACCTTTTATGGTGAAGAAATTCAAACTTTGCGCGAACAAATTGAGAAAGGGGATTTTGAAAAGCGAGGTGGCGGGCGCATGTGGCGCTATGAGGTTTTAAAGCCCTACCTCCACAACATACTCCAACTGGCGCAGGTGGAGAAAAAACCATTGAAGGTGGTGGTAGACGCAGGCAACGGCGTGGGTGCCATGACAGCTGTCCCCTTGCTGAAGCACTTGGGTTTTCAGGTTATAGAGTTGTTTTGTGAAATGGACGGCAACTTCCCCAACCATGAAGCGGACCCTACGGTAGCCAAAAACCTTGAAGCGCTGATTGAGACGGTGAAGCGCGAGAAGGCCGACATGGGTGTTGCCTATGATGGGGATGCGGACCGCATTGGTGTGGTGGATGAGTTGGGCAACATTCTCTGGGGTGACAAGTTGATGATACTTTTTGCGCGCCAGGTTTTGGAGGCGGTGCCCAAGGCCCACATTATTGGCGAAGTGAAGTGCAGCATGACGCTTTATGAGCAGATTGCCAAACATGGCGGCAACGGTGTAATGTGGAAGACGGGGCACTCGCTGATTAAATCCAAAATGAAAGCCTCCGGTGCATTGCTTGCCGGAGAAATGAGTGGCCACATTTTTTTTAAGGACCGTTATTTTGGTTTTGATGATGCGGCCTATGCGACGGTGCGCTTGCTTGAAATTTTGACAAAAACCCCAAAGCCTCTCTCGCGTTTGCTGGAGGATGTGCCCACCACCTATGCTTCGCCGGAGTTGCGTGTACCAGCCGATGAGGCGCAGAAGTTTAAACTGGTGGCGCATTGTGCCCAGCTGCTCAAAAAAGCGGGGCATGACTGCATAGAGATTGATGGTGTGCGCGTGCGTTTTTCAGATGGCTGGGGCCTGGTGCGTGCTTCCAACACGCAGCCGCTGCTGGTTATCCGCTGGGAGGCCACCACGGACAGCCGCATGGCGGAAATTCAAAAGTTGATTGAAGGCACCATTGCTTTGGCAAAAGCGGAACTTGGACTCCAATGACGAGGGACGTTAAGGCAAAGCCACACATATTGGCGGTGGACTTGGGTGGAACGCATATACGCATTGCCTGCGTGGACGTGGGTGGCAACATAAAAAAGCTTTGCAAGCTGAAACTGGAGCACAAGGCGCCTGAATATGTGCTGAGCCTCATTGCCGAAGAGGCCCCAAAGCTTTCTGAAAGCACGGGCATGCCCTTTGGGGTTTGCGGGTTGGGGGTTGCGGCCATGTTGCGTGGGCAAACGGTGGCCATTGCACCCAACCTGGGCTGGAGAGAAGAGGAGTTTGGGCAAAAACTTGAAAAGCGGCTGGGCCTCCCCACCTTTCTGTTTAACGACCTCTCAACGGCCGCATGGGGGGAATTTTCTCTGGGGGCCGCGCAGGGGTTTAGAGACAGCCTAACGGTGTTTATAGGCTCAGGCGTGGGCAGTGCCCTCATCAGCCGGAGGCGGCTGATAGAGGGGGCCAAAGGCATGGCAGGAGAGTTAGGGCACATGAAACTGAGCGGTGGCCATGAGGCACTTTGCGGGTGTGGGCAGCAAGGTTGCCTGGAGGCCTATGCTGGAGGAAAAAACCTGAAGGAGCGCATGGCCGAGCAGGGGCTTGAAGGCGGAGCGGCCGAGTTGGAAGCGGCAGCCCAACAAGGAAACCCTGTCGCTCAAAAACTCTATGCCTTTGTTTGTGAGCAGCTTGGGCTTGCTGTTGCGAATGCGGTGACTTTGCTCAACCCGGGCGTCCTCGTGCTGGGCGGAGGCATGCTGGTGCATTGCCCTGGAATATACTCAGCCATTGAGGCGAGCGTTCGCCAACGGGCCTCAAGCGCGGCACAGGATGGTTTGGCCATTCGCCAGGCAAGCCTGGGAGACAACTCAGGCTTGCTGGGCGCTGCTCTCTTGGCCGCTGAGCGCTCGAAGTTAGGCACCTAGCCCGCTTTCACTTTGAGAGGAGCTCTTCGTGAGATGAGCTAAAGCTTTCCTCCATTGAAACCGCTCTGGGAAATAAAACCGCTCAAGCCTCCTGCGTTGCATATGCCTTCGCACAGTGCTCGCGCAGTGCTCGAGCCAGGGAGTTGTTTTTGAGGTTTATGGGATGATGACGAAGGGCTGCTCATACCAGGTTTGGCCGCCTCTGGTATCACGTACCACGGCGAAGAGTTTTTGGAGGGGGCTTGGGCATGCCTCCATCTCTTTCTCCTGGGGCACACGCAGCTTGGGGCGCACAGAGGTGGCGAGGTTAAACTCACTGTCCTCCAGCTCACCGCAAGTGGAGAAGAAGGAGGCGAATAGAAGTTCCGTTTTGGGAGTGCTGCCGATGGAAGTTATTTCTATATAGTCTTCAAAACTCTCTTCGGGGACAACGAGGTTCAGCACATATTGTTGGCCTTGTTTCAAAGGCAAGGGCGAAGGGGTGTCTTCGGCCAGGCCTTCAACCGTCATGGTGGAAATGAGCGGGTTGTTGTTGGCCGGCTCATCGCTTTCGCGCACGGGAATGCGAAAGAGGGTTATTTGAGAGTCAACCTGTTTGTTTTGGGCGCGTTGTACAAGCAAGGCAATGTCTCTGAGCGCAGGCTCTTCCGGCAAAGCTTCAGCCACCACCAGCAGCAAAACCATGCCTACGGTACCAATTTTTCTCTGGGGGTGCTCTGCGGGGAAAATGGAGAAGAGGTTTTCCGCAACGGAATAAAAAGCTGTAGAGCCCATGCCGAGGAAGTGGATGTTTTCAGCCATATTCCCTTGTGCATCCATGAGGAGGGCGGGGTTTTTCAAAATTTCCGAGTCCGCACAAGGGCTGCGGTTAAGGTTGTGAGGGTCAGGCAGGCAACCCAACCACAAGAGTGTTGTGGGGCGGTTGAGAGGCTCATCCGTCACGAGGACGGAAACTTCGGCGGTTTCCCCGGGTTGCAAAGCTGCGGGCTTGGCGGACATGCCCAAAACGCGCAGCCTGTCCAACTTCCAGGCGTGGCTGGTGTCTTCTTCCATGCAAGCTGTCAACAGCAGGGCGGCGAGCAGTGCATGGAGGAGGCGGGGGAGGGAAAAGTTGGGCATGTCAAAATTCTCCTCTTATGCCAAGAGTGGGGAGGATGGGGAGGCCGCTAATATAGGTGCGCTTGCTATAGTCATAGTTATAGTTGGCCACCTCCGGGTTTTTTCGGTTGGTGACATTTTGAATGTCCACATAGAGAGAAAGCATCCACTGTTTGAAGACGAAGCGCTTGTCTATGCGGATGTCCAGCTGGAAGAAGTCCGGCAGGCGCACGCTGTTGGGGCGGCCATTGAGGGGATAATAATAGTTGCCATTGGCATCAAAAATGGTGTCGACGACGGGTGTGGTGAGGGCGCCGCTGGTATAACGCAGTTTGCCCCCAACAATAAAATTCCAAGGGAGTTTATAGCTGGCAACCACAATTAAATTGTGAGGCTGATCAAAGGAGCTTCGCCTATAGCCGCCATAGAGGACGTCCGTCACTTCCGTGCGTGACAAGCTATAAGCAATCCACCCGAAGAAGCGGTCCGTGAGTTGGTGTCGAAGCAGAAGCTCCATGCCCTGGGCGCGCGAAGAGCCAAAGCTTGCCCATGGCTTGGTGCTGTCATCCACACTCAAGTCCGCCTGGGAGTTGCCGCCCAGGGTTTGGCGGGCAATGTTAAAACCATTTTTGGCATAAACCTGAATGTCCAGGCTGAGGGCTTTTGTGAGGCTCACTTCCAAGCCGAGGCTGGTTTGCACGGAGCCTTCAGGTTTTAAGTTGACGTCGCCGAAAGCGATGGACGTTTGGCCATTTATATAATCCGGTGGTTGGTGAAAAAGCCCCACAGCCCCTTTGAGTTTAAAGCGATCGGCAAAAGTGTGAGAGAGGGCAAGCCTGAAGTCCACCCAGGCTTTGTTAATGTGGCTGTTATAGTCAGCGCGCAAGCCTCCTACCACTTGAAAGCCTTTGAAGGGGGTGTGCTGCACCTCTGCATAGGCGGCAGGCTCAAAGAAGAAATAATTTTCTTTTGCGCTGATCAGCTGCCTGGAAAACATGGGGTCCGGAATTTGGTTAAATTTCGGAAAACTTATAAATTGGACGTTGGCAGAAATGGGTTTGAGAGAGAAGTCAGCCCCCACGCGCAAGGTTGTGCGCTCGCTTAAGGTGAAGCCAAACTCATTCCGGGTGGTGATGGGATATTGTGTCCCTTTCATAAACATGTCATCCCCCAGAGCTATTTGCATAACGTCATAACCCAGGGAGCTGCGTGTTTTAAAGGAGAGCTGGTTTGAAAAACGTCGCTCCCACCCCACGGCAAGGCGACCAAAACGTATAGCGTTGCCGAAGCTGTTTCGTCCTTCCAAGTCAGCCGTTGCATTGGGCATGAGCAACTCAATTTTGTCATCTGAGCCGAAGAAGAAAACGAAGAAGCGGCTTTTTTTGTCTTCAGAGAGGTGCTCTGCGCGCAGCTGATAGTCATAATAGCGAGGGGCCACCGTAAACTTCAGTGCGTCTGACTTCATAACGAGGGGCAACAAGGCGTCAATATAGCTCCTTCGTCCGCTGGCCAAAACGGACCAGCCCTTGCCCACAGGCCCTTCGAGAAGCACGGAAGTATCGATGAGGTTTATGTCGACATAGCCATGCAAGCCGTCTGAAGCCGGGGGGCGTATATTTCCTTTAACAAGGCCGCCCGTGCTGCGTCCATAGGCGGCGCCGAAGTTGCCGGGCTCAAAATCCAAGCGCTCCAGCAGCGAAGAGTTGACGGTGGAATAGAGGCCGCCGAAGTGGAAGAGGAGCGGAATATGGACATCATCAATATAGACGCGCGTATCATTGGGGCGGGAGCCGCGCACAACAAGCATGCCCATGGAGAAAGCAGAGCGAGCCACTCCCGGCAAGTTGAGCACCACTTTAAAAGCATCTCCTTGGGTGCCGGGAATAAGGCGTATTTCCTCCTGTTGGAGGCTGACTTGAGAAACCTCACGTTTGTCCCTGGTGCCGCGCACCGTGGTTTGGAAGGCGCCATATGTTTTTTTCAGGATGAAATAACGCGCCTGCGTGCGCTCTCCCGGGAGGATGGTTTCCTCGGCAGAAAAGAGCTCATGCTCAGCGGAAGAAACCGAAAGCTTCCATGTGCCGGGCGAAAGTTGTGCAAAAGAGAAGCGGCCTTCTTCGTCACTGAAGGCTTCCTGGGCGTTTTCGCCTTCACCCAGGACGACGAGGGCCTGTGCAATGGGGGCGCGTGTGCCGCGCTCGACAAGCTCTCCGGAAAACGCTCCCATGGGGCCGGCGATAGGGCGTGTTTCTGCCTGAGGGCGGAAGAAAAATTCCGAGCGGTAGTGGATGCGGACGGGGGCGGGTTTTCCGTCCACCTCTGCGGGGGAGAAGCGGTATTTCCACGCAGCGTCCACAGCGGCCTTGTCAAAGGCCGGGCCTGCACTTTCCAAAACAACCACCTTGCGGACCCCCCCCTCTGCATCAATTTCCAACTCCAATATGACGGTGCCGCTTTTTTGCTCCGCCTCCATTTCAAGAGGGAAGGTGGCCGGGGCAGACTCAAGCAGGACAGGGCTTTTGCTCAGCTGAGGCAACGAGGCTTCCTGAGGCTGCTCAGAAGTTGCCTGGGGCGGCCCAGAGGCTTCCTCCGGTGGTGTGGACTGCGAAGGCAAAGGAGGCTCTGCCATTGCTTCTGCGGGTGGAAGAGGGTTTGCAAAGGCCGAAAGTCCAAAAAGTCCAACCCACACGCTCAACGCCTTCATTTTCGCACACTCAATATTTTCATTTTGCGCTGCTTTTAGTCTCTAAAAATGTTGCGCACAACCCTTGAAAATTAGAAGTTAACAAAAACGCTCAGGCAAGTGCATGCCGCCACAAAAGCGTCGCTCGTTTGAGATACCAGGCTATATTTGAGAAAACAGAAGGCTTCGTCTGTTTTATACACCACCAGGAGAATGGCGTTGGACTCTTTTTTGCTTCGCAACGGCGTGCTTTTTGCCGAAGAGGTTTCCTTGGAAGAGATTGCTTTGCGTTATGGGACGCCTTGTTATGTATACTCCCGCGCAACTTTGGAGCAGCATTTCCGTGCTTTTGACGAGGCGCTCCGAGGGCAAAAGCACCTGGTGTGCTATGCGATGAAAGCCAACAGCAACTTGGGGGTGCTGGACGTGTTGTGCCGCATGGGGGCCGGGTTTGATGTGGTTTCCCTGGGCGAGTTGGAGCGCGTTTTGCAGGTGGGGGCGAAGGCTGACAAAATTATTTTTACGGGTGTGGGGAAGCGTGAAGATGAAATGCGCCGCGCATTGGAGGTGGGGATACGCTGCTTTAACATAGAGTCCGAATCCGAGCTGCACAAACTGAATGCCATTGCCCAGGGCATGGGAAAAAAAGCTCCCGTGGCTTTGCGCGTCAACCCGGACGTTAACCCGCAAACCCACCCTTATATTGCGACGGGCCTCAAGGACAGCAAGTTTGGAATTCCCATTGCTCGCGCCATGGAGGTTTATCGCCTTGCACAGAAAATGGATGCCCTGGAGGTGGTGGGCATTGACTGCCACATTGGCTCGCAGTTGACAGAGCTGGACGCCTATAGGGAGGCGGCGGTGCATTTGAAGCATATGCTTCAGGCATTGGCGGCAGAAGGCATACACCTGCACATGGTGAATATTGGAGGCGGCCTGGGCATACGTTATAAAGACGAGAAGCCGCCTTCCCCCTGTGCGCATGCCGATATGCTGCACTCTGTTTTTGGCCCTCAGAATGACTATGAAATGATTGTGGAGCCAGGGCGCGCCATTGTGGGCAATGCGGGTATTTTGTTAATGCGCGTAGAATGTTTAAAGCAAGCCGACACCCTCCATTTTGCCGTTGTGGATGCGGGGATGAATGACTTAATCCGCCCGGCGCTTTATGAGGCGTGGATGGACATTGTGCCCGTGCGAAAGCGTGAAGATGTTGCGGCCAAGCCTTGGGAAGTGGTGGGCCCCATTTGTGAGTCCACGGACTTTTTGGGCAAGGAGCGCCGCTTGGCCCTTAAAGAGGGGGATTTGTTGGCTGTGCGCTCCGCAGGCGCCTATGCATTTTCCATGAGCTCCAACTATAACACCCGCCCACGCGCCGCAGAAATAATGGTGGACAAAGGCTGTCATTTTTTGGTGAGAGAGCGCGAAACCTTGCCGCAACTTTGGGCCGGCGAGCATAAACTCCCCTGAAAGTGGCGCCCCCCTCACTCCACCGGACTTTTATATGGGAAAAGTCCACTGGAATGAGGGGGGGAGAGCAGAGTAGAAAAACATAGCCCTCGGGTGGCCAAAGTGTTGAGTTTGAAGTGAGTTAAAGTTTGTCAGACAAGGCCAGAGCGTTTTTACTTAGAACTGATTTGATTCTCCAGACCGGTTTCAATTTGGCATGAGGTCGAGGCGGGCGAGGCCTAAGTCCCGAGGGTCAGGCGCGATGGGAGTGCACTTAAGTGCATGACCTGAGCGAAACCGGAGCCCAACGAAGAGATCATGT
>WRKR01000032.1 GCA_009782175.1 Cystobacterineae bacterium | reverse complement strand
AAGAAGAGCAGGCACTCAAGGCTGCACTCAGCAATACACACGGCAATAAATAAAGCGTGCCAATGGAAAAGCGTTTCAGGGGGAATTCCCTTTGTGGGCTTAAATTTTGAGTGGTTTTCATTCCTGTTTTTCCGGGGCTGTCGGGGCTGTTTCGGCCTATATACAACAGAGCATTTATTGCTGAGCGTAGTTTCAAAAAAATATTTTTTTAGCTTTGGGGCGAAAGGGCGCGCTTTTCATTCCCCAACAGTGCAGTCTTTTGTTGATATTATGTCAGCAAATATTGACATTTTGTCGTTTAAAACATGACACAATGTCAGGTTTTGTTGACATTTGAGTGCATGGGTTTGAGCTGTGTTCCTTCATGGAGGAGCAAGGTACGAAGGCATATCCACCGGCTGCCTCAAACCCGGGAGGCGGCCTTCCACATATGTCCATGGCTCTTCATGGAATTCGCTGGAAAAGCCGCCCGCTCTTTGCAGCTCCTCGACACTTATGTTTGCGCCGTCTTTGCCGGCTGCGTCTATATTGAGCCATGGGGCGTTGCCATCTCTGTCTATTATCCTGTCAAGCGCACGGTTGTCCGACAAAGGGCCATTGCCGGCTCCCACCACTCGGCCTATGTTGGTGCCGGCGGTGCTGTTGACAGTTGCGTTCAGCGCCATGCAGTTGTGCAGCGTGCCGACATTCATCCCTACAAGACCACCGATAGCACAATAGGCATAATAATACTCGTCGACGGAACGATAGAGGCCGGCAACACTGCCTGTGGCATAGCTGTGTTGCACCGTGCCACTGTTGCTTCCTACCAGGCCGCCAATATACTCCCCCCTGCCACTGACACTGCCTCTGGCATAGCTGTTTTGTAGGGTGCCGATGTTGTTCCCTACCAGGCCGCCGACAACGGTGCCGCTGCTGACGCGGCCCGTGGCATAGCTGCTTTGCACGGTGCCGCCGTGGTTCACCCCCACCAGGCCGCCGGCAGAGCCGTTGCTGCCATAATAAGGCTCGCCTCCAATGACATCGCCCATGGCGTGGCTGTCTTGCACTCTCCCCCAGTTTTCCCCCACCAGGCCACCGACATGGGCATAGTATAGTCGAGCGGTGACCGTGCCCGTGGCATGGCTGCCTTGCACCGTGCCTGTGCCCTGGTTTATCCCCACCAGGCCACCGGCTGCATAGCCGCTGCTGGCAGTGCCCGTGGCGTGGCTGTCTTGCACCATGCCATGGTTAATTCCTACCAGTCCACCGGAGGCGGCGCCCCCGGCACTGCTGAAACTGCTGGCATTGCCTGAAAAATAGGCGTTTTGCACCCTCCCCCGGTTTTCTCCTACCAGGCCGCCGAGGGTGCTGAAGGCAGAAGAACCGTTGACATCGCCCGCAGCATAGCAGTTGCGCACGGTGCCACCATCGCTCCCCCCCACCAGGGCGCCGGCATAGTTGTTGCCAACGACCCATACGTCTATGAGCCCAAGGTTTTCTATGACAGCGCCTTCTATATAGCCGAACAAGCCTTGATAGTCGTTGATGAAGTCCTGGGCGCGGAGGCCGAAGAGGGAGAAGCCGCCGCCATCAAAGCTGCCGGTGAAAGGGGAGGCAGAAAAGGGAGGATAGACAGAAGCCGAGCCTATGATCGTCCAGTTGCTTTCATTGGCCGGAGGCGGGGGCAGGGTGACATTTTCTACCAACCTATAGTGCTTTTTCAGCCCTTCTTCCGTATTCGCATAGCTGTTAAAGGCCCGGAGGCTGTCCTGGCTGACGGGGATGGGACGGTTTCTTGCCTGGCCGTCGCGAATGGAAATGCGCAGAGTTTGAGTCCCGTCCTCAAGGGCATAGCCTTCTATGTTTGTCAGGTGGAGGCGGACATTGGCGAAGCCCTCGGGGAAGGTGGTGGTGCCGTCATAGCGGACATTAATCTGAAAAACCCTGCTGTTTTCCGAGACAGGCAAGTCTGCAACGGTGAACCACAGCCCATGCAGGGTGCCTATGCTCAGCTCCGCGTTGGCTGCGTCGGTGCTGTTTTCAAACCCGGTGACAACGACGGTGAAAGCGCCGGCGCGCCCGTCATATGCCCCTTCCGCCATGGGCGTAAGTGCTGAATTTTCATAAACAATATCCACATTCAGGCGAGGGGCGTCCGGGGGATAGGCTGTGTCTTCCGGGCCAGGAAGCGAGACTGGGGGTTGCGTTATTTCCGTCTCCGGCTTGGAAGAGGAGCAGGAAACCAAGGCCACACCCAGCATGAGAGCGCATAAGGCGCTGACGGCAAACGGTTTCATTAGAGGATTCCTTCTGTGAGGGCCCACACGCTCAACTTCCCCCTCCATTTATTGCCTTCATTAAATCCACCCCGGAGGCAATTGTCCACTGCTCACGTTGATGGATGTTCGACTTTCGTAGTAAATTGACAGATAGTACCATATATGATACTAATTGAAGTATGAACACGGCCAAAAAGCTGCTTGAGTCCATGCGGAACAACCCGCGAGACTGGCGCCTTGCGCAGCTCCAAAGCGTGGCCAAGCAGCATGGCGTCAAGTGGCGCCAAGAAGGGACAAGCCACTGCGTGTTCATCCGGGAAGACGGAAAGGTGTTGCCAGTGCCGGCGCGTCGCCCCATTAAACCCATTTATGTGAACATGTTTGTTGCGCTGATTGAAGGAAGCTAGGCCATGAGAGGACTCACAAAATACCCATTTGAAATTCGGCCACTGAGCGAAGAAGACGGCGGAGGTTTCCTCATCTCCTTCCCGGACATTCCTGGGTGCATTTCCGACGGAGACACCGAGGAGGAGGCAATTGCCAACGGCAGAGACGCGCTCAAAGGTACCCTTTTGACGTTGAAGGCCGAGGGGTTTCCTGTGCCCAAACCCAACAGCGGTGGCATCGCCTCCGGAAAGTTTGTCACCCGCGTGCCCAAAACCATTCACGCACAGCTTTCTGCCCGCGCGAAGTCCGAAGGCGTCTCTCTTAACTCGCTTGTGCTGGCCTTTATTGCCGATGGCCTGGGCAAACGAGAGCGGCGCTAGGTTGGTTTCTCCCCTGGGGGAGACGGCACCTTTGAGGGCCACGGTGCTTGGACTCGGTGGCCCCCGAAGTGAAAATACTATTTCAGAGGGCGAAGAAAAATCAGAGGGCGAAGAAAAAACCTATTTTTAATAGCCCGCCGTGCAGGCAAAAAAACACTTCAAGGTTATTTGGCTCTGGGCTTTGCACCGGATTTTGCTTGCACGTGGTATTGGAAGGACTCCATAACCCGCCTGAAAATAGGGCCATATTTGCTCGCATCCCGCGTTTTGGCTGACATAACCAAAAACCACTTGCGGGCACCGTTGCACCCCATAATGTTAATTTCTGTCACACGCATGTCCACGGTTTGGCCTTTGGCCAGACGCTCTGCTTCTTCGGCCGAGGGAATGCTTGTTGTGTCTCCAGGCTTGGTTTCTACATAACGCGCCGCAGGGTATTTATGTATGGTAATGCTTTGCCAACCTTTAACGTCTATGGACGTCACCGCCTGAATCATCGCCGCCAAACACGTATGCGGGCTTTCAAAGGGATCCAACTCCACTATTTTTATGTCAATATAAGCATCCCCCTCCGGTGTGTCAAAACGCGCAGCCCCCTCCCGCGCTTCTGGCATTACCCAGTCGACCGGCCTTAAAAAAGAAACAGCACTCACCTCAATGCGCTCCAACTTCTCCACATAGGGCTGAGACAAAAGCGTCGCACTCAACGCAAAAAAAAGTCCTCCAAACATGGCCCGCTTTTTAGCACACTTTGGCGCCCATGTATTTGCAAAAAAAGGGCACGCTGCCTTCCTTGGGCCCTAGCAAGGAGAACACACTCTAAACATATGCGTTGAGCAGAAAACCTCTTGAGGCCCCAGGGCCGCACAAGGAGGCCCTGCATAGCCCTGCATAGCCCTGTATAAAAGAAAGCCCTGCACAAGGCCCTTCTCTGGCCCACATAAATGTGTTAGCCCACAGGCCCTCAGCACCCCAATAGGCCCTTTGCCTTTTTGAATGTTATGAAATGCTTTCCTTTCCCGCCTTCGGGCAGCAGCGATCGCCTCACCTCCGCTACGGCTGCGTTTCGCCGCATTGAAAGGCAACTCCTCACCTGCTTTGAGGCTTCAGGCTTTGAAGAGGTCCACCCGCCTCTGGTGGATGATGCTTTCGCCTTCGCCTTCGCCGGCGAAGAGTTGCCCAAAATAATTGGCCCCGACGGACAAATTTTGGCCCTGCGCGCGGACTTCACCGGCCCCATCGCCCGCATGGCCGCCTCCCGCTATGCCAAACAGGAAAACCCCCTCAAACTCTCCTATGTGGGCCCCGTCTTCCGCTATCGCAACGGCTTTAGAGAGTTTTATCAGGCAGGCGTCGAGCTTTTTGACGCACCCCCGGAAGAGGCCTCCTTCCAGGTGGTACAACTCGCCCTCCATGCCCTGGAGGCCCTCGGGCTTTCCCCCTTCGTCGTCTTAGGCAGCAACGCCATCCTCCATGCCCTCCTCCCTCACGCCGACGAAACCCTGCGCCTCGCCCTCTCCCGCAAAAGCCACTCCCAACTCCAACTCTATTGTACCACCAATAAACTCCCCGAAAATATTGCCGCCGCCCTCCATGCCCTCCTCTCCCTCGCAGGCTCAGCCGACGTCCTCTCCCGCGCAGAGCACATGCTCCCCCCACCGTGCAAAATGCCCCTTCTGGCCCTTAAAGCCCTCATCTCGCGCCTCCCTCAACCATGTGTAGGCGTGGACTTGGCCCTCGTGCGTACGCCCTCCTATTATAATGACTTGGTGTTTGACGTCTTCGTTCAGGGCGTCCCCAAAGCCGTCGCCGGCGGCGGACGCTATGACGCCCTCACCCAACGCTTCGGCGCACAACGCGTGGCCGTGGGCGCCGCCTTCGATCTAGAAGCCCTCTGCAGCTTGGAAGCCCCTTGCCCCACACAAGCCCCCGGCCCCTCAGGAGTCAGCTGATGCTGCGCATTGCCTTGCCTAAAGGGCGCCTTAAAAAAACCGTCCTGCAACTGCTCGGCCCCCAAGCACCCGACGCCGAAGCACTCTCTTCACGCAAACTCCTGCTCACACAAGGCCCCTTAGAGTTTCTGCCCCTTAAAGACGCGGACATTCCCATTTATGTGGAGCGCGGCGGCGCCGACGTCGGCATTGTCGGCTCCGATGTGCTCAACGAAAGCAAGGCCGACGTCCTCGAGCCTTTGGACTTGGGCTTTGGCATTTGCAAAATGGTGTTTTGCGGCAAACCCCACACCTCCCTCGCTGCCCTCCACGCCTCAGGACAACTGCGCGTGGCTACCAAATTCCCCCGCACTACCTTGCGCGCACTCCAACAACGCGGCCTCATGGGCGACCTCATTCCCCTCTATGGCACCATTGAGGTGGCTTTGCTGACAGGCATGGCTACCGCCATTGTGGACTTGGTGGAAACAGGACGCACCCTTCAGGAGAATGGCCTCGTGGTGCTGGAAGAAGTGGCCCCCATTTCCGCCCGCGTCATTGCTAACCGCGCCTCCTTCTGGCTGCGCCGCCATGAGGTTGACGCCTTCCTTCAACTGCTTTCTACGCGCGCCAACGAGGCCGGCTATGCACATTTTCCACTACTCTAACCCACAGCACAAACAACAACTCCTCGCCCTGCGCGAAGCCCTGCCCCAAGCCCTCCCCTCCGAGGCCGCCGTTAAAGCCATTGTGGAAGAGGTGAAAAAAGACGGTGAGGCCGCCGTGCTTCGCTTTAACGAAAAATTCGACAAGGCCAAGTTGGACACCCTCCCCCTCTCCAAAAAAGCATGGGAGGCCCTTGCCGCAAAAACCCCTCCCGCATTGGCACAAACCCTCCAAAAAGCCGCGGACAATATTCGCCAATTCCACACGCCTCAAAAAATACACAACTACCGCGTCGGCAACTGCGAGCAGCGCGTGCTGCCTTTGGACTGCGTCGGCCTCTATGTCCCCGGGGGGCGGGTGCCCTACCCCTCCACCGTGTTAATGGTGGCCATTCCCGCCAGCATTGCCGGCGTGCAGCGCCTGTGCATTGCTACACCCCCGCGGCCTGACGGCACCATTGCCCCCGCCATTGCACTGGCCGCCAAACTCGCCGGCGCTACCGACATTTTTCGCATGGGCGGCGCACAGGCTGTTGCTGCCTTCGCCTTCGGCGCCGGCCCCGTCCCCCGCGTCGCCAAAATTGCCGGCCCCGGCAACGCCTGGGTGGCCGCCGCCAAACGCCTCGTCTCCCCCTTCGTCGGCGTGGACATGGACGCCGGCCCCAGCGAAGTCCTCATTGTTGCCGATGCCTCCGCCAACGTGGAGCTCCTCGCACTCGACATGCTGGCCCAGGCAGAGCACGACCCCCTCGCCACCGCCATATGCGTCACCCCACACGCCGCACTGGCCGAAACCTTGCCCAAAGCCGTTGAAGCCCACCTGGCCAAATACCCTAACCCCGTCGCCCAACAGTGCCTTAAGCAGCGCGGCTTTGTGGTTGTTACCCAAAACCTCGACGAGGCTTTTGCCTTTGCCAACGCCTTCGCCCCTGAGCACCTGGAGCTGGCACTGCATGAGGCCCCCAACCACCTGCACCGCATTCAGTCCGCCGGCGCCGTTTTTGTCGGCCACCTCTCCCCAGCCGCCGCGGGGGACTATGTGGCGGGGCCCAACCATACGCTGCCCACCTCGGGCTGCGCACGCTTTCAGTCCGCCTTAAGCGTGCAGGACTTTCAAAAACGCCTCAACTTCATCCACTGGGACGAAACAGCCCTGCGCACCTTAGGCCCCGAAGCCTCGCGCTTCGCCCGCGCCGAAGGCCTCATTGCCCACGCCCAGGCCGTTGAGGCACGCATGGAGGGGTTGGAGACGGAAGGCCCCTCCCCCACCGCCGCCGAAGAGGGTGCCGCGGTGGCCTGCTTTATTCGAGATGAAATACGCCAAATTTCCCTCTATCGCCTTGAGGGGGCCACCACCGCCCCCGTTAAGCTGAACCAAAACGAAAGCCCCGACGACATTCCCCAGGGCCTCAAAAACAGCCTCTGCCAAACCTTCGCCTCCCTGGCGTGGAACCGCTACCCCCCCTATGACGCCAAGGCCCTGCGCGAGGCCGTGGCACACTATGCCGGATGGAAGGCCGACGGCGTTATGCTGGCCAACGGCTCCAATGAGTTGCTCGCCCTCCTCATTCAGTCCGTTGTACGCCCCGGTGACAAAGTGGTGTTGCCCACCCCCTGCTTCGCCCTCTATGCACCCCACCTTGAGGCCGCCGGCGCCGCCATATGCCGCATTCCCGCCCTCCCCAATGCCTTCTTTGACGAGGCCGCCCTCCTCAAAGCCGCCCAGGGCGCACGCATGGTGCTTTTTACTTCTCCCAATAACCCCACCGGGGCTGTCGTCTCAAAAGCCACCCTGCTTGGCCTCCTTAGCTCCGGCGCCCTCATTGTCGCCGACGAGGCCTATGTCGAGTTTGCTGACAATAACTTCGCCCCGTGCCTTGGAGAAAATGTGCCCCTCGTGCTGCTTCGCACCTTCTCCAAAACCTGGGCCGCTGCGGGGCTGCGCTTTGGCTACCTCCTCGGGCCCGAAGCCTTTTGCAGGGAAATGCAGAAGCTGGCCCTCCCCTATAATGTCTCCTCCCTTACCCTCGCTGCCGCCGCCGTACTCTTGGAGCAACCCAAACTTGTGGAGGAGCGTGTGGCCCTGGTGAAGAGAGAGAGGGCACGGGTTTCCAAAGCACTCGCTGAGTTGGGCATATGCTTTGTCCCCTCGCAGGCCAACTTCCTTCTCATTCAACTCAAAAACGCCAAAGAGGCCATGCAGCATTTCCTCTCGCACGGCGTGCTGCTTCGCAACATGAGCAGCTCCTGGCCCAACGCCCTGCGCGTGGCCATCGGCAATGAGGCCGACAACGAGGCCTTCCTCACGGCCATGCGCGCCTATGCCAAGCAGCCGGGGAGGCTATAGTGCCGAACGTCGCAGACGGGAAGGCCGCCACCGCGCCCGCGCAGCATGGCTTGGGGCGAAAAAGCGAGGAGGGCAAACTCTTTGGAAGCTTTCCTGGGCAGGTGGATCGCCTCATTCTGGACATAGACGGCGTGCTGGTGGACCCTTCCTCCTCCTATTATGCCGTGGGGAGAAAGCTTCTGTCGCGCGAGGGCGCCACCTTAAGCGACGAGGACATTGCCGCTTTCAAATGGGCCGGCGGCTTCAACGACGACTGGGATTTGGCGCGGGCGGCCCTGGGGGTATTCCGCTACCGCCAGCGCAGTGGCGACATGCGCCCCTTAAGCGCCCTCCTCACCCCCGACGCGGGACTTCCCTGTGTGCTTCAACTCGTCGGCGGGGACGACCCGGGTGACTTAAGCGCCGAGTGCGAGCGCCTCTATGCACACATTGCCCATGAGGAAATAACCCTCGTGGAGGCTTCCCTGCTTGGGCAGGTGGCCGCACGCCTTCCCCTATATGCCTGTACGGGGCGCACGAGGGAGCAAACGCTTGCGGCCTTTGCCGCCTTTGGCCTTTCCCCCCAAGCCTTCGTCAGCTGCGAAACTGTCAAAAAGCCCAACCCCAACGCCCTCCTCCCTCTGCTTGAAGGGAGCCGCTTCGCCCTCTTCGTCGGCGACAGTTGGGACGACTGCCTCACCTCTATGCATGCACAGGCCCTCACTTCCACCCAATTGCACTTCTTCTGGTGCCTTCCTGCCGGTGCCTCCGCCGCAGAGGTACAGCAAAGGCTTGGGCGCGGAGGGCAGGGCGCATGCATTGGCCTTGAGGCTTTGTTATGGAAGCTTCTTCAACCCTAACCCTCTCGCTTTCCCCCCCAAAAACCTATGAAACGAATTGGCACTGCACAACGCACAACTCAAGAAACTTCTCTCACAGCCACCTGGGCGCTTGACGGGGGAGACATTGCCCTGCAACTGGGGTTTCCGTTTTTTGAGCACCTTCTGCACTCCATGGCCAAGCATGGCCGCATGGGGCTTCAGCTTTCAGGCAAGGGGGACTTGGAGGTGGACAGCCACCACACCGTGGAGGACGTAGGCATTATATTAGGCCAGGCCCTTAACGAGGCGCTGGGGGAGCGCCGTGGCATAGAGCGCATGGGGCACAGTTATGTGCCCATGGATGAGGCCCTGGTGCGCGTCTCCGTGGACTTGGGTGGTCGCACTTATGTGGTATGGAATGGCGAGGTTGAAGGCGTCTATAGCCCCACCATTGAGTTGTCCGTGCTGAAGGGGTTTTTGTGGGCCCTGGCGGGGGCGGCCAAGGCCAACATTCACGTGGACATTGTGCGGGGGCAGGACTACCACCATGTGGTGGAGGCTGTTTTTAAGGCATTGGGGCGCGCCCTGAGGGAGGCCATTCAACCCGATGGTACCCAAAACCTCCCCTCTACCAAAGGTGTGTTGGGGTGAAGGGAAAGGGGCCCGGGGGCACAGCACCTGCATTTGAAAACAGAAGAAAACAGAGGTGGCTCCCTCATAGGGGCATTTTAGGCCTCATCTCTTTCGTATACCCCCCAGGGTGAGCAGAGCGGATGTGGCCATGCCTGCATAGCTCCACAGTGGCTCCTCACTCAGTGCAGCCACCAGGCCGAGCAGGCCACCTGCCACCACAGCAGCGTGGGCAAAACGCGGGAGAATGCGCCGCTTCCCATGCAGGAGCAAGCCTATGCTGACGGGCATGGCCACGCCGCAGGCAAACATGTCATAGGCCATCATCAAAAAACCCAGAATGCTTTTTCCATACAGGCTGAGTGCCGCCCCCGCCAAACCGAGCAACACAACACAAGCCCACTCCCTGCGCAGAGAAAATGGCGCGGCCTTGGGGCCCAAAGCCACTTCGCCCAGGAAGCCGGCCCCCAGGGGTGCAAGGGCTTTTCCACCATCCGCCTTGCGCCTCAACTGCCCCAGCAAGTCAAAGCTGAGCACCGTGGCCGCCGTAACAAGGCAAGAGTCAGCCGAGGAAACAATGGCGCTGATCAGGGCGAAGGAGACCACCAGGTGCATCCAATAGGGCATGACGGTGCCCAACACCGAAGTCAACACCTCATCCTGCGGGGTTTGCTCCGGAATAAGCCCCTTGCAGGAGAGGCCCACAGCAACAATTAAAGCGGAGCACAAAGCAATGCCCGCCGCACCAACGAGGCCGCCAAGCCGAGCACTACGCTCGTTTTTGGCCGAAAGTATACGCCCAAACAACATGGGGCACACCACATAGTTGGCCCCCACAACCACAAAATAATAGAGCAGCTTCTCCGGGGGGAAGCCCGCATTCACCACCTGCGGCTGAACAGCTCCAACCCAGCCGGGGTTGTGCCTGCTCAGCCAGAGCAGCACAAGCACCAGAGAAGAAATAATGAGCAGGGCCTGAATGCGATCTGTGCGCATAATGGCTGACTGACCGCCAAAAGTGTGGCCGCAAACCAGCACCAGGCCAATCAGCAGACAGGGCAGCGAGGAAAGGCCCGTCAACGAGGCAAATACACGGCTTAAGGCTGAAAACTGCGCTGCCAAAATGGCCAACCAGGCCACCACCACAACCACGGAAATGAGTGGCCGCACCGAGGGCCCCAAAAAGGCCTCCACCATATGCGGCAGCGTATAAGCCCCACTGCTGCGTATTTTGCGGGCCAGCGCCAGGGAAAGCAGCACCAACCCGGCCGCCCCGGAGCCCAACCACCAAAAGGCCGGCGTGCCCACGGCAAAGGCCATACCAATAACGCTTATGGTGGCGGACGCACCTATGCAGGAAACGAAAATGGAAAAGCCCACGCTTAGGGCTCCGCTCTCCCTGTTGTTGAGGTAGAAGCTTTCAGGCGTGCGGCGGACAGCAACAAGGCCCACCCCGAGGATGAGCAAAGCATAGAGGAGCAAAAGCGCAAATGCCATGGCCTGGGCTACCTCCATGCCTCTTGAGTTAAGGCACGGTGGATGGCGGTGCAGAGGGTGGCTATCTCATCATCCGTTATTATATAGGGCGGCATGAGATAAACCAACCTGCCAAAAGGGCGTATCCACACGCCCTGCTCCACAAAAAAGGCTTGCAGCCGCTCTACATTCACCTCTGACTCCATTTCTACCACGCCAATGGCTCCGAGTATGCGCACGTCCACCACCCCGGGCAAACAAGCGCAAGGAGATAAACCTTGGCGCAAAACCCTCTCCAGACGGGCCACCTCTGCCCGCCAGCCTCCACCAGAAATCAACTCCAGGCTGGCCTCTGATACGGCGCAGGCCAGCGCATTGGCCATGAAGGTTGAGCCATGCATGAGCATTCCGCCCCCTTGAGAAATGCCTTCGGCAACCTCGTGTGTGGCAAGGGTTGCAGCCAAAGTCATCACACCACCGCTCAACCCTTTGCCCAGGCAGAGAATGTCCGGCTGCACGTCCGCATGCTCACAGGCAAACAGCTTGCCTGTGCGGCCAAAGCCTGTGGCAATTTCATCCAAAATAAGCAGGCAGCCATGCTGTTTGCACAAGGCATGCACGCCGCGCAAAAACGCCGGGTGATAAAACCACATGCCACCTGCGCCCTGTACAATGGGCTCCAAAATAACCGCAGCCACCAGATCGGCATGCGCGGCCAGTATTTTCGCAAAAGCCTGCTCTGCAGCGGGGTTATAGGGTGCATCAAAACGGCACTCGGGGCGGGGGGCAAAAATCTGCTTAGGGAGGATGCCGGAAAAAAGCGCGTGCATGCCGTCTTGCGGATCGCAAACACTCATGGCCCCCAGGGTATCCCCATGGTAGCCGCCCCGCACCGTCATCACCTGGGTGCGCCGCGTCTCCCCTTTTGCCTGCCCATATTGCAGGGCCATTTTGAGAGCTACTTCCACGGCCACAGAGCCAGAGTCAGCAAAAAAAACATGTTTCAACGCCGGCGGGGCCATCCCCAAAAGCCTTTGCCCCAGGCGTACGGCAGGCGCATGGGTTAAACCGCCAAACATAAGGTGCGGCATGCTTTGCGCCTGGGTTTGCAGTGCCCGCATAAGCCATGGGTGGTTATAGCCGTGGATGGCGCACCACCAGGAAGCCATGCCGTCAACCAACTCTCGACCGCCCTTCAGCCGAATGCGCGCTCCACTGCTGCCCACAGCTTCCCAAGCGCGGAGAGGGCGCAGAGGCGAAGTATAGGGGTGCCAGAGGTGCTCTCTGTCAAAACGCAGGAGCGCCACACCTTCCTGGTCCACGGTTTCTTGGGCCGCGGTTTCTTGGGCCGCGGTTTCTTGGGCCGCGGTTTCTTTGCTAACGGTTTCCTGGCTTCGCTTTTCCTGAGTTGTGGTTTTAGGTGCAAAGCCTTGCCAGGTGCCTACAGCGTGGAGCACTGGGCTCAGCGCTCGCGCGGCCCCATTCCAGGCCGCTTCCCGGGCCGAAAATTCGGGTGCATTTAAGCCTGGCACATGGGGCAGCTTCGCCAGACAGGGCTTGTGGCCAAGGCTTTCCACAGCCTTCGGGTTTTCTCCGCGGATGGTCCGCTCTAACTCGCTTTGCGCTTCCCGCACCTCATTCATAACAAAGCCCAGGCAGGGCAAATGGCGGGAGCGCAGCGCTTCCAAACTCAACAAGGCATGGTTAATGGCGCCAAGCCTGTTGGCAACCACCAGCAAAACGGGCCAGCCCAGCAGGGCAAACAGCTCACCCAAAGTTTCCCTGTGGCTCAAGGGCGTAAGCAGGCCCCCCGCGCCTTCCAGCAAAACCAGGTTGCGGCAAGGGCCGGGGGCGTTTGTGCAGAATGTTGTGGCCAAAGCCCACTCTCGCACCACCTTCCCTATTTCCTCAGCCAGGGGGTGTGCCCTCAGAGGTTTTTCATCCAAGGCTTCTAATTGGGCCGCAAGCTGAGGCGAGCAGGCCGTCGCAAACTGCAGCAGAGCATGTGTATCCGCCCCGGGCGCGGCTTCACGGCATAGGGCAATGTCTGGCGCCTGGAGTTTGCCCTGGGCATCCACAATGCTGCCGGTTTGTATAGGCTTTATAATGAGTGTGCGCAAACCCGCAGCCACGGCAGCGCGCGCCAATGCAGCAGTCACCACCGTTTTTCCGGCATCCGTGTCCGTCCCCGCAATAGAAAGGCACAGCGCATTGTCTGGCAACATGAGCATCCCTATATGCGTGGATGAGCGGTTTCACCAGAGCAAAATACAGCGCCAAAACACCGCCTCAGCTTGCTGAATTTGAGTGAGGCAGACAGGAAAAAAAGGGAGCCTGTCTATGTCACTTGCCACACCCGCTTATGGCCAAACCATAAGCCTTAAATATCAGCAAACTCTAATGGTTATATTCATTTTTTGTCTGGCATTATGTCCCTAAAAATGGACTTTCCTGCAAACCACCTTGGGCTTTTTTTTTTGAGGTTTTGGCGTGGGTTTCTGTTGTGCACCTTAAATGAATTTCAAAAAAAATTCGCAAAGGCCCTGGCGCAACAGTTGTTCTCTTTGGATCAAAACGCTCACCAACTTTGGCTGACAACATCTGTCTCTTCAGGCTCTTCTTTGAGTCCAAAACCCTTTGAGGTTTCCGTGTCG
This sequence comes from Cystobacterineae bacterium, assembly GCA_009782175.1. Classification (GTDB taxonomy): domain Bacteria; phylum Myxococcota; class Myxococcia; order Myxococcales; family Myxococcaceae; genus WRKR01. Next base: position 21,875 of record WRKR01000032.1, on the reverse strand, counting down.
AGTTTGCTTAATATGTCATATCGTTTGAGCAGCCTTCTGAAGTTGGAGCGATCGACCCCGGCAGCTCTGGCCGCTGAAGAAATGTTATGGCTGTTGCGCTCAAGCAAGGCAGACAAATAGCGCCGCTCAAATGTACGCCTGGAAAGGCGCTTGGCTTGTGCATAAGGCAGGTGCGCCAAGCTGGAAATTTCAAAGTCTCCGGCCATCTTCTGCGGCTGCAAAATTTCACTGGGCAAGTCTTCTATATCGACCACTTCCTTGGAGCAAAGCACAACGGCTCTCTCAATAACATTCTCCAATTCACGCACATTCCCTGCCCAGTGGTTGCAAGTCAACGCCTCCATGGCTTTGGGGGAAATTCCTGTCATCCTCTTTTTGAGTTTCTCGGAATATACCTTCAAAAAATGGTGGGCCAACAGGGGAACATCTTCTGGCCTGTCACGCAAAGGAGGCAAAGTAATGGCAATAACATTCAACCGGTAGAATAAATCCTCTCGAAATTTTCCCTGCTCTTTGGCGCGCTGCAAGTCCACATTGGAAGCAGCAATAACCCGCACATCCACACGCGTGGACTCATTGGCCCCTACGCGTTTCACTTCTCCTTCTTGCAACACGCGCAACAAACGCACCTGCGTCGTCACAGGAATGTCACCAATCTCATCCAAAAAAATGGTCCCCCCGTCGGCAGCCTCAAACAAGCCTTTCTTGTTGCCAATGGCCCCCGTAAAAGCACCTCGAATATGCCCAAACAACTCACTCTCCAGCAGCGTATCTGTCAATGCTGAGCAGTTAACAGCAACAAAGGGCTTGTCCTTGCGAGGGCTCCTATAGTGGATGGCCTGAGCCACCAACTCTTTGCCGGTTCCACTTTCGCCCTGAATGAGGACTGTGGCTGTGGAGTGGCTCACCGTTTCTACCAACTTGAAAACCTGGCGCATTTGTTTGGACTGGCCAATCAAATTCTCAAATTGGTTGCGCGCATTGAGTGCCTTCTCTAGCTCGCAAGTCCTGTTATAAAGTGCTTTCTTTTCCGCAGCGCGGCGAACGGACATCGACAACAGGTCGATGTTTTCAAATGGCTTGGTCAAATAGTCATAAGCGCCCATCTTCACAGCCTCAACCGCCGTCTCTACGGTGGCATAGGCCGTCATCATCAACACCTCCACATCAGGGCGAGTCTTTTTTATGGCTTTGAGCAAATCCATCCCTGAGAGGTTGGGCATTTTTATATCAAACACAGCCACATCAATGCCCAGATCCTTTATGGCAGCAAGCGCTTCAACAGCATCATCAATGGCCGTCACTTGGTAGCCATCTTGCTGCAAAACCTCCTTAACGGCTCGAAGGACAATCTTATCATCATCCACCACAAGCACTTTTGTGCTGCCCCAACTCATCATCTCTCATCGCCTCTTTGGAGTTGCGCAGGAAAAAAAACCCAAAATGTTGTCCCTATCCCTACTTCGCTTTTCACTTCAAACTTTCCGCCATGGTCGTTGACAATTCTGTATGCAATAGACAATCCCAAACCTGTTCCTTTGCCCACGGGCTTCGTCGTAAAATGAGGCTCAAAAATGTGCGGCAAATGTTTTTCTGAAATCCCCTCTCCATTGTCACTGATGCTGAAAAAGCACTGATCCTCTTTCAGGCCAACCTTCACATCCAAAACCCCAACATTGTCCTTGAGGGAATGCAGCCCATTTTGCAAAAGACTTAACACCACTTGGCCAATCTGCCCAAAATCACCATATACTTTCGGGAGATTGGCTTCACAAGCAGATCTCACCTTCACTTTGGGAAGATCGATCACTTGTGCACGAAACAATACAACAGCATCTTCTACGCAACGCCCAAAATCCACAAGACGTTTGTCCTCCAGCTGAGGTTTGCGGCTCAATTGCAGCAAACTCTCCACAATCCTCTTGCAACGTAAGGCACTTTCTTCAATTAAACCAAACAATTCCAGATCGTTCTGGCTGCGCCCACGCTCTCGTTTCATCAACTGCACAAAGGCCAAAATCCCCGAAAGGGGGTTGTTAATTTCATGCGCAACCCCACCGGCAAGGTGCCCTACGGCCACCATCTTCTCCGCTTCGGCCAGCCGCTTATACATGGCGCGCTCCTCGGATATGTCTCTATAAGAGCAAATAGCCACCTTCCCCTCATCCATAGAATATAAATAAAGGTTAATAATTCTATCGTTATGCCGAATTTCTGCCTGCAATGTCTGTCCAAGGCCAAGGCTCTGCTTTTGCGGCAAGGGGCAGTTGAGGCAAGGCAGCTCCCTGCCAAAAAGGAAGGCAAAACAGCGTTGGCGCTCTGAAACCTCGCCCACGGCGCGCTGTGCCTGTCGCGCATAAGCGCGGTTAATTCGACGCAGGCGCAAGCTGTCGGTGTCCACAAGGGCCAAGGGCGTTTCAATGGAGTCAAAGGTGCTTTCCCATTCACGCTTGGCAACACTCAGCTGTTGCGTCCTCTCCAAAACTTTCTGCTCAAGCATGAGGTTGAATGCTCTCAAATCAGCGTTTTGTTGGTGTGTTAAACCAAAGAGGTGCTCATTTTCTTTCTCCAGCGCATATTGTTTGAAGGCACTTTGCACTGTCAAAAAAAACTGCGTCTCATTCCATGGTTTGAAGATGAAGCGAAAAACCAGTCCCTTGGAAACCGCACTTTTAACGGACTGCTCCCCCAGCGCTGCCAATACAATGCATTGCACCTTTGGATCCATCGCCCTTATTTTTAACAAAAACTCCATCCCCTCCATGTCGGGCATGGGATAAGCGGAAATGACAACCTGAGGCTCTACTTGCCTAAACAGCTCCAGGCCCTCCTCCCCATTCAATGCCGTATGCACAACCCAACCCCCCGGCTGCATCACCCGGCAAACCGCATGCAAAATGTTTTCTTGCTCCCCTACAACCAACAGCCGACTTGCAACAGAATGGGGCGTCAAATGCATCTCCATCAAACAAAACTTTTAAGGAAGCTTCATAACACCGAAACAAAGCAGAGCATAAGTGAAGTCCATTTTCATTCCCAAAAGCGCTCCCACTTAAAAACCTTGCGCTAAGCACCAACTCCAGCTAAAAAGCCAAAACGCGTTTTAGGCTTTGGGGGCCTAAGCAGGTGTTTCGGCCAGGTAGCTCAGCTGGTTAGAGCGGCGGTCTCATAATCCGCAGGTCGTCGGTTCAAGTCCGACCTTGGCCACTTTTGTTTTTCGCCCTCCGGGTGGGGGAATTGAGGCGCGCTGAAGCGAGCCTCACAAAGCGAGTTTTAAAAAAAAGCGAGTTTTAAAAAAAGCGAGTTTTAAAAAAAAGCGAGTTTCAAAAAAAGCGAGTTTCAAAAAAAGCGAGTTTCCAAACAAGCAAGTTTCAAAACAAGCGAGCCTCAAAAAAACAGGGGCTCCTCATTTGTTGTCGAACAGATCTTTCACCTTTTGGAAAAAGCTGCGGCTTTGAGGGTTCACTTCCTCACCGCACTCGGCGGCAAACTGGGCCAGCAACTCGCGTTGTTTGGGGCTAAGCCGCATGGGGGTTTCGAGCATAACACGCACGCGCTGATCTCCCCGGGACTGGCTGCCCAGGCGTACAATGCCTTTGCCGCGCAGGCGAAAAATGGTGCCGGTTTGAGTGCCCTCGGGAATTTTCATTTTAACGGGCCCATCCAAGGTAGGCACCTCAAGCTCTGCGCCCAAGGCTGCCTGCACAATGGAAATGGGCAACTCACACCACACATCGCTCTCATTGCGGATGAAGAGGGGGTGCTCTCTGACGTGGATGAAAACATAAAGGTCTCCCGGGGGGCCACCCTCTTCAGAGGAAGCGCCTTCCCCTTGGAGGCGCAGGCGTGTGCCATGGTCAACACCCGGGGGTATACTGAGGTCGAGTTTGGCCTCATAAGGCTCCTGCCCTTCGCCCTGGCAGGAGGTGCAAGCATCCTGGGCAAAGGTGCCTTTGCCATGGCAAATGGAGCACGTCCTGCTTAAGGCAAAAAAGCCCTGCCGGTATTGTATGTGGCCGCTGCCACCGCACTGCTGGCAGCTTTGGCGTTTTTTGCTTTTGCTGCCACTGCCTTCACAAGCGGCGCAGGCGCGTGTTTTGGGCACCTTTATTTCGGTTTGTTTCCCAAAGGCGGCCTCTTCAAAGCTGATGCTTAACTCCAGGCGCAAATCCGCACCGCGCGCGGGGCCGCGGCTGCGCGTGCCAAAAAAATCACCGAAAATTTCGGCGAAAATATCCGCCATGCTTCCAAAGTCCGCGGCATAGCCACCGCCGTTGCTGCCAAGCCCCGCGTGCCCCATCCTGTCATAGCGCGCGCGCTTTTCAGGGGTGGAGAGCACCTCATAGGCCTCAGCTGCCTCCTTAAAAATGTCTTCAGAGGCGGGGTTGTCCGGGTTTCTATCCGGGTGGTGCTCCAAGGCAATTTTTCGGAAGGCCGTTTTTAACTCAAGCTCCGTCGCAGTTTTGGGGACGCCCAACACTTCATAATAGTCTCGCTTTTGTGACGACATGCCTCGCCCCATACCCGTGTGCGCACAAAGCCGCCAACAAAAAAATGGATGACACCCATTTCCTCCACCCATTCCCCCTGCCCCATGCCCGCTCGGGCCCAAAGCCCGCAATACCTCTTTAGAGTTTGCTTCTGTTGTGGCAAAAAGCCCTATGCCTCCCGCCTCACCACCGGCCAGGGCCCGCCCCTTGGGCTTTCTCAAAGCCTTGTGGCCCTGGCTTTCCCCTCATAAAGGCCTGCTTTTTATGCAAATATTGGCCTCGCTGGTGGCGGCCTTGGCCGCGGGGGCCTGGGCTTGGGTGTTGGGGCCCTTGCTGAGCAGCATACTTTTGGGAAAAACAACACCCTTGGGCCCCTGGGAAATAACCCTCGCGGATATGAAGTGGAAAATACCGCTTTTGCTTATACTCATTGCGCTTCCACGCACAGTGGCCCAATTTTTGAGTGCAGGGTGGGTACAAACCCTGGTGCAACGTGTTGTTTATGGCTTGCGCGTCCACGGCTATGCGCGGCTTGTGCGCGCTCCCCCCGCATGGGCAGAGGCACGCCACTCCGGGGAGGTGGTTTCACACTTTTTGGCGGATTTGGGGCACATAGAGGCCACATTGACGGCGGTATTGCCTTCTTTCTCCAAGGATTTGACGCAGGTGGCCGTTTTGCTTGGCCTGTGTGCCTATTTGGATTGGCGTTTGTTTTTGTTGGCCTTTGCTGTTTTGCCCCTGGTGGTATTGCCTTTGGGGAGGTTTAAGCGCTCCATACGCAAGGTAGCCAAAAACACTTTGGGCAGTTTGGCTGCGCTGAACACTTTGCTTGCGGAGACGCTTTGCAATTTAAACATTATAAAAGCCTATGGCATGCAGCCGCAGCTCAGACAGCGTTTTGGCGTGGAAAACGCTCGCTTTATGTTGGCCATGCGGCACTCTTTGTTTTTGAGGGGTGCCATCAGCCCCTTTACGGAATATTTGGGTATTTTGGGGGCGGCCCTCTGCATTTGGGTAGGTGCCCCGGCCGTAGCGAGGGAGCCGGCTTTGGCCGTGCACCTCTTGTCCTTTTTGGCCAGTTTTTTATTGTTATACCAGCCGTTGCGCGCACTCAGCGTGGTTTTTGGCCAACTCTCCATGGGGAGCATAGCCTGGGAGCGTTTTGAGGTGCTTTTGTGTGCGCCGCAAGCTTCTGCCGAAGGGGAAGAAGCGCTGCCCCTGCAAAATGCGCTGGTGTTTGAGAATGTTTCCTTGCGTTTTGCCGACGGTCGCATGGGCCTTGCGGGTTTTTCCCTGAAGCTGCCGCGGGGCCAAAAAACCGCCCTTGTAGGCCCCACGGGCGCAGGCAAGAGCTCCGTGCTCTCGCTGCTATTGGGTTTTGCAGAGGCCACAGAGGGGCGGGTATTATGGGATGGGAGGCCGCTGGGCGCGTTGGCTTTGCCGAGTTTGCGCAGGCAGTTGGCTTGGGTACCGCAGGAGGCCTTGTTGTTGTCCGGCACTGTGCGGGAGAATTTGTGTTTGGGGCAAGAGGAGGCAGCGGATGAGGTTTTGTGGGAGGCCTTAAGGCTTGCAGGGGCTGAGGCGTTTATAAGAGAGAAAGGGGGCCTCAATGCAGAAATAGGCGAGAGGGGTGCACTGCTTTCCGGGGGGCAGCGTCAGCGTTTGTGTATTGCGCGTGCTTTGTTGCGCAGGCCTTCAGTGCTTTTGCTGGACGAGGTGACGAGTTGTTTGGATGTGGAGAGTGAGGCGGTGGTATTAAAGGGGCTTGAGGCGTTGATGAGGGAGTGCACGGTGTTGATGGTAGCGCACCGTTTGTCCACGGTGAAGGAGGCGGATTGGATTGTGGTTATGGATGAGGGCCAAATAATAGAAGAGGGTCGCCATGCGGAGCTGCTCCAAGCGGGGGGCCTCTATGCGGGGCTATGGAAAGCCCAAGCCTTGGTGGGGGGCGGAGCATGAGTGCCGGTGCACCCCACCACCCCTATGCGCAGTTGGTATTTGTGTTGCCTGCGGTTGTGGCCTCCATGTTGGGCACAAAGCCGGCGCTGGGTTGCCTTGGCTTGTTTGCGCTGTGGGCCTTGTGGCTCAGGCTGCCTCTTCGGCGTTGGGCGCTGCGTTTTTTTCCGGCACTCTCAGGCCTGGGGCTTTTGGCGCTTTTGGCACTCTCCTCTCCTGTGGAGGCCCTGCGGCTTGCCGTCATGGGCGCTGCCATAGCCGCCTTTGCCACGGCCCTTCCCTTTGTTATTCCGCTTTCTGCTCTGCTTGCCCCTTTAAGCCGTCTGCCCTTTGCGCGCCCTCTTGTTGTTTTTTTCAGTTTTGCAGCCAAACACATGCAAGGCATGGCCGCCCGGCTGCAGCAACGTTTTTGGGCGGTTAAACTGAGGGGTGGGTTTTCCCAAAGCCGTTGGCGGGGGCTTCGGTTGTTGTTTATGGGTTTTTTACCGGAGTTATTCCAAAAGGCGGACAAGTTGGCCTGGGCCATGCAGTTGAGGGGCTTTCAAGGGAGGCTGGCTAGCCCTGTGTTGCCCAAGCTGGGTTTGAGGGACAGTCCGGCATTGCTGTTGGGGCTTGGCGCGTTTTTGCTTGGCCTTTGGGGGAGAAAGTGAGAGGCATTCCGGTGGTAGCCAAGGGGCTTGCGCACCGTTGGCCGGGGGCGGTTTGCAACAGTTTTGGCCCTTTGGATTTTGAGGTACCGGCGGGGGGCCTGTGCATGCTTATAGGGCCCAATGGCTCTGGAAAAACCAGCCTTTTGCTGAGGCTTTCGGGTTTGGTATGGGGCCCTGGCCAGTTGTGGATGGAGGGTGTGGAGTGTGGGCCCAAAAATTTTAAAAAGTTTGGAGCTGCTCTGGGTTTTTTGTGGGCAAGCCCTGAGGATGGCCTGTTGCTTCCGGTGGTTTGGGAGGACATTGCCATGGGGCCTTGCAATGATGGCCTTTCTGGGCCACAGGCGAAGGAGGTGGCTTTGCATTGGCTTGAAAAATTAGGGCTGATGGCTTTGAGGGACAGCCTTATACAAAACCTCTCTCTGGGGCAGAGACAGGCGGTGGCATTGGCCGGCATATTGGCACGCTCTCCGCGCCTGTTGTTGTTGGATGAGCCTTTGTCTCATTTGGATGTGGCCATGCGCCTGCACATGTTGAAAGTGTTAGAGGAATATGCGGCCACTTCCATTATAGCCACACATGAGCCTGCCTTTTGGCAGCAACATTGGAAGGGGCATTGCGGGCTTTTGCGGCTTGGGAACGGGCCCAACACCCATGGTGGGGGGCCAGACAAAGCTTAAAACAAAGCTTCAGACAAAGCTTAAGGGTGGGCATGAGGGTGTTCATACCTGGGCTGAAGCTCTTCTCCGGTGGTAGCTGGCAGGCAGCGTCCCCAGACGACGCCTTTGGTAGCAATGAGGTTTTCTCCGAGGGAGAGCACCTCATGGGCGCTGCCGCGCAGAACCAGCACTTCCAGGCAGAAGCGCTCATCCAAGTGGACGTGGAGGCTGCAGACGACGTGGGCGTGGTGGCCGTGTTGAATGTGCGTGAGTTTTTGAGTCAAGTTGGAGGCATCATGCTCAAACACCATGAGAACGGCAGCCACCCTCTCTTGGTTTTCGTCGCCGCCTTCCCAAGCATCGCTGACCAGGGCTTTGCGCAGTAGATCTCTAATGGCCTCGGAGCGATTCTCATAACCTCGGCGCTCAATGAGCGTATCAAATTGGGAGAGCAACGCGTTTTCAAGTGAAATGCCTATGCGAGTCAGCATGCTGGAAGGTTATAAGCCTTGCCTCCTGGAAACAAGGTTTCCCTGGGAGAAGCGTGGAGGGGATAAAAGCCTATTGGAGGACCCCCGGTATTTCGAAGGGATCAAACCCGCTCATGGAATAGCCCTTTTCCTGCAAAATGGAGATCATCTCCTCCACCGCCTCAGGAATCCAACTGCGGTTGAAAGGCCCCTGGGGGTTTAAAGCCATTTGTGCTTCCATCGTCACATAGGAATCCTTGCTGTCATGCAGCAGGAGTATTCCCCCCCTTTGCTTTTCAATTTTGCTGACAGCCTGCGCAATGGCTCTGTCCCTGTCAGCAACACCCATAACAGCGTCATAGATGCGAACCGTACAAGGCGCCATTTTATAGCCCTGTTGCTCCCAGATATGCCTCTGCTTCCCCGTATAAAACCCCCCATGAGGACGATAAACCAAAGGCAGCGACGCTTCCTCAACACGCGGCATTTCAACAAATGAGTTTTGCGCAGAGCTGTGTGCAGGGCCTTGTGCAGGGCTTTGTACAGAGTTTTGTGCAGGGCCTTGTGCAGGGCCTTGTGCAAGCGGTGTTGTGGTCGGGGATATTGGGGGGCTCTTGTTTTGGGGTGCAAGGCCATTGAGGCCATTGAGGCCATTGAGAGCATGGTCAATGGCCCTTTCTCCTGCCCAGAGGTTGGCCCTAAAGGCTTTCGCATCCAGGAAGACGGCCCATGTTTCCACATAGCCGTGGTTGATAATGCGGTGGCCTCCGGCGAGGATGCGTCTAACCAGGTGGGGGTGGCGCTCAGCGTTGACGCCAAAGAGGGAGAAGCAGCCGCGGATGTTGTGTTTTTCCAGCACTTCCAAAAGCCTGAGGGTAGTATCCTCATGCGCATTGGGCCCATCATCAAAACTAAAAACGACCACCCCAGGGGGAAACGCGCGGGTGTTGGCCGTGCCGATGGTTTTGCAGCCTTCCAAAACAAGCAAACAGAAGAAGGCGAGGAAGAGGCGAGAAACAAAGGTGAGGAAAAAACAGCGTGCTTTGTTTTTTTGAGGGAAGGTTTCTGCTCTATCCATGACTTTGACGCCGCCCATTTCTCCACCCATTGTCTATTGTCTGACTTCGCCCATGCATTGCCCTAAACCGCCCATCATTCATTGTTTGGCTTTGCCTATTCATTGTTTGACTGCACCCATGCATTTCCCAAATCCGCCCATTCATGCCCTATCCCTGGTTTAACAAGGTTCGATATAATTCCTGGTTATAGTGTTTAACGCCCAAAGCATGAGGCTCTGTGGAATATTTTTCGGGGGACAGCTCTGCCTTCATCTGGAGTTGATAAATATATTTTTCCTGCGGGTTAAAAGCCGTCCATGGATCTTTCTTTCCAATGCCATATTTGTCCGTACCCCCAATGTGCACGGGCACAATGTTGCAACCTGAGGCCAGGGAAATTCTGGCAGCTCCTTTTTTAAAAAGGGGCTGAGCATTCCTTAGCGTCCTGGAGCCTTCGGGAAAAATAATAATGCAATTCCCCTCATTGAGGGAGGCGGTGCAATCGGCCAGCAATTGCTCAAAACTCAAGTTATTGAGGATATAAAGCTGCCGTATAATGCCATTAACGACGGTTTTGCTCAGGCTGCTGCGTACAATGCAGTCCGCATTGGGGATGAGGGAAATAAGCATAACAACATCCAAGAGGGAGGGATGGTTGGCGGCGACAATTTTGCCCTTCAAGTTTCTATAGGCGGTTTTGTCTCCGGCTTCCAACTTTACAATTCCCAAAAAAGTCATCACCCTAACGAAGAAACGAAGGCTCAGCGAGACCAGCAGGCGGGCATTTTTCTGAAAGCGTTTTTTGGGGTGAAAAACAAGCCGCATGGGCGGAAAAAAAACCACCACGAGCACCAGCGTACCCAGGCCGAAAATACCAAAAGAAAGCCACTTGGCCAAAACCCGCCAGGCATAGACAATGCGCTGAAAAGGGTTGCGTTTAAAGGGACTGCGCTTGGGGGAAATGCGCTCAAACATGCAAGGCTCCATTCTGCCCTCTTTGTTGTGCAGCTTCCAAGCTTGCCGCTTCCAAAGCTTTTAAAAAGCGCTGAGGGCTCTCGCAGTCCTCCCAGGAGAGTGTGGACAGGGAGAAGCTTGCCTCCTCTTGCCTATGCGCTGGCGCTGCCTGTGTTGCCGCGCTCTGCGCTTTGGCCGTGGGGGTGGCGCCCAAGAGCAGGGCGAAGGCCAGGCTGTGGGGGTTTTCCTCAAGGCGCTCATATTCTTTCAGGGGCACCTCGTCGGCATAAACCAAAACCAGTTGTTTTGAGGGGGAGGAAGCGGCATGGAAAGAGGCGGCCCCCAGCAGGGCTGAAGAGAAGCGGTTTCTCTCGGGGTATACTGCACTATAGCCTGCATGAAGGCCCAGGGCCATGGAAGAGAGTGCCGGGGGTGTGTTGAATACGGAAAGGGAGAAGGCGGCGGGGGATATTTCTCCTTCTTCAATGAGCATTCTATTCACCTCAAACTGCTGGTTCAGCTCTCCTCGGAATGAAATAAAATACAGTGAGGTATTTTTGCCTAAGGGCCCAAGGCCATGGGCCACGCGCACACTCATGCGAGAAAGCATGGACATCCGGCGGCGCAGGCGAGCGTCCACAAAGCTGATGTCCGGCAGAGGCTCTTTGGGGGTTGGGCGCCAGGCGCTATAGCGCAAAACCTGGCAGCCTTCAAAAAACTTTGTGGAGCTCATGTGCCCAGCCTAAAGCCCAGGAGGGAATAAGAGTTGGAGCCCAAGTTGTGCCACTCTTCCGTCAAGGAAAGGCCGCCTGCTTCTATGGCTTGTTTCAACTCCTCATAGCGGTACATTTTGCTGCGCCCGTTGGCCATGCACGTAAAATAGAGGCTTGTGGCCTGAAGGGAAAAAGCCGCCGCCTCAAAACACTGTTTGTCCCAAAGGGGCTCCAACACATAAACCCTGGTTTGGGCGGTGCACACGGCGGCAACTTTTTGGCAAATTTTTGTCACATCCTCCAGGGCAAAACAATCGAGGAATTGGCTCATCCAAATGGCCTCATGGCCTTGGGGCAGGGCTGAGCCAGGAGCCAACACATTGCAAGGGTATGTGGAAATGCGTTTTGCAAAGCCTGCGGCGGCCGCATTTTTTTCTGCCATGGCTGTTTGGCCAGGCAAATCCGCCACGGTTATTTGGATGGTATTGTCATACTTGCAGCACAGCACCGCCCATTTGGCCGTATTCCCGCCTATATCCAACAGAGAGGAGGGTTTGGGGTGGCGAAACACCAAAGGCAGGGCTTCAGGGAAGGCAATGCTGGAATAAAAATGATCAAACTCCAACCAGCTTTTTTGGGCCTCTTTGGGCAAAGAGGCCAATGCATCATAAATGGTCGGCCAACAGCCAAACACCTCAAGCCCTTGAGGTTTGCCCGTTTGAATGGCCTCTTTAAGCCTAAAGGCTCCCTGATAGCAAAGGTCGTTGACAAAATTGAAATTTACCTCAGTCATTTCATCTTCCAAAAGAAACCAACCGGTTTTTCCCAATACAAAGCGTTCTACAAAGCGTTCTTCAGGGCCTTCTTCAGGGCCTTCTTCAGGGCGTTCTTCAGGGCGTTCTACAGGGCATTCCACAGGGCCTTCCATGGGCTGTTGAATTGTAGACGCACCAGCCCTATGGGTGTTACAGACATGAGCTGGGGTGCTGGCCCATTTGACTACACCTAGGCCCAATGCCATTTCGAGGAGCACCCCGGCGCCATAGGTGGAAATGCCTGCCTGCTGTGCCACCTCTTCCCGGCTGAGCCCTAAGTTTCCAGCCTTTTCCACAGCGCGAAGTATATTTAAGTCCCGCAAAGCCCGCACGGCCTGAAAAGCCAGGGGTGCAAAAGCAATTTTTTGGGCTTCAAATTTTGCGGCGACGGCAGAAATGTCTTTCTCATAGGCGCTCTCATCCATGTTATGGGGGCTAGCACACAATTGAAGGCCTGTCCGCACCCAGTGGAAGCTATGGTTTTTGAGGCCTGGGTTTTGCGCCTGGGTTTTGAGGCTTGGGTTTTGCGGCCTGGGTTTTGAGGCTTGGTTTTTGAGGCCTGGGTTTTGCGGGGCACAGGTTGAGATGGGGGTTGATTGATCTATTGAATTGATCTATTGAATGGCCCCGCATGGAAGAGTTGAAGCTGGAGATAAAGGAACTCATTGTCAGTGCCTTGGAATTAGAGGATATTAAACCTGAAAACATTGTGGACGCTGATCCCCTTTTCGGCGAGGGGCTGGGGTTGGATTCCATTGATGCTTTGGAGCTGGGGATTGCCCTCAGGAAAAAATTCGGTATTAAATTTTCTACGGAAAGTGCAGACAACAGGAAACACTTTGCTTCAGTGGACGCCTTAGCAGCATATATTATGACACAGGCTGGAGCGGAGACTGGAAAATGACGAAGGATGGGGTTTTTATTAAACTCAAAGAAGTGCTTGTTTCGGAATTTGGGCTTGAAGAAAGCGATATTAGGCCAGAGGCAAACCTTGCTTCGGACTTGGATTTGGATTCCATTGATGCGGTGGATTTAATTGTTAAAATGAAGCCTTATGTTTCAGGCAAAATAGAGCCTGAGCAGTTTAAGCATGTGAAAACCATTCAAAATGTGGTGGACGTGCTTTGTCCTCCCGTCCCGTGAAATTTTTTCTTTACATAGCGGCGGCGCTATATCCCCTTCTGGTTTTCTGCGGCCTTGTCGTCTTTGAAATTCCCTTGAAGGTTTTTTCCCTGGTTTTGCTTGCCTTCGGCCTTGTCTTTTTTCTGGAGGCCACCGCCGGCAAAAAAAAAACACTGCCAAAGCCCAGGAGAAGGTTTTTCCTTTTCCTCTCTTCCAGGCCCTGTTGCTTTTGGGCATAGGCGCCTTTTGCTTTTTTAGCCATTCGCCCCTCGCCCTCAAGCTTTATCCTCTTTGCATTAATGCCCTCCTCCTGGCTGTTTTTGCCTATAGCTTGGTGCCGCCCAAAGGAAAACCACGCCCAAAGCTCCCCCCTTCCATGGCCTTTCGTTTTGCTCTGCTTGCAGACAAAATGAAACCCACGCCCACCCTACAAGGCTCCCTCGGAGAAAAACGTGTCGCCATCTATTGCCGCAAGGTGACCATTGCATGGTGCCTCTTTTTTGTCTGCAATGGCGGCTTTTCGCTCTTCAGCGTTTTCTGGCTTTCGGACGCGGCCTGGGCACTCTATAATGGCGGAATTTCCTATATACTCATAGGGACATTTTTTGCTATTGAGCTCGCCCTAAGAAAAATGACGGACAAAACCCTTCCCAAGGCCATTCCACTTTCTGCCTTCACCCCCAACTCCAGAAAAGCCGATGCCGTGCTCTGCTTCTCCGGTACCTTCAGCGAGAAACAATACAAAACCTGGAAGGACTTTTTGGCCCAAACCGCAGCACTCCGCAAAACCATTGAAGCCACACCCCAAACACGGTGGATCCTCCATTGCAATGACTATTGGTATTTCCTCCTGGCTTATACGGCTTTGTTGCAATGCAAAAAAGAAGTGCTCCTCCTCCCCAACATTTCCAAAGCCTATATTGCGGAAATAGCCGCCGACAATGCCTCGACCACCTCGGCCACCCCGGACAAGCCCTCAGCCTCCCTGGCGCTGCTCTGCGACACAGAAGAAGCCCTGGCTTTGCTGGAATGCAGCTTCCATGTACCGCGCATTGTGGAAGCCCACACCGTTGAGACCAGCACTGCTCAGCCCAGCACTGCCGACGCCAAGCTGGCTTTCCCCACCATTCACCCCGAGGAGGCATGCATTGTTATTTATACCTCTGGCACCACCGGAAAGCCTAAACCTGTCAAACAAAGGCTTAAGGAGCTGGAAAATGACAATGCCTTTGTCCTCTCTCAATGGGGAGAAGAATGTTTGAAGCGCAAAGTGTGCTCTACCACAAGCCCCCAGCACATTTATGGCCTCCTCTTTTCCGTTATGTTGCCCTTTGTGGCGGGTATACCCTTCCGCAGGGAGCGTATTGAATTTCCAGAAACTTTCACCACGTTGAACGACGACTCTTATCTCATTGTGACGGTGCCGGCCCTGCTCAAACGCGCGGTGGAGGCCTTGGCGCCTCCGACACAGGAGGCAGCACCCTCTCAAACGCCCGTTGGCGGCGGCGAAAAAAGCGACAAGCGGGGGGTTGGCCTTCGCTCCCCGTGGGTTTTTAGCTCCGGCGGGGCACTGCCTGTGGAAACGGCAGCGGCAACAGAGCAGGTTTTGGGCTTTTGGCCCGTGGAAATATATGGCAGCACAGAAACGGCCGGCATCGCCTGGCGCCAGTCCAAGCAAGGCCCCGAGTGGAGGCCTTTTGAGAAAGTCCACCTTGAGAAAAACGCAGAGGGCTGTCTGCTTGTCAAATCCCCTTATATTCAGAATGCAAAGGGCTTTGCCACCGGAGACAAGGTGCAATTGCTTCCTCATGGGCGCTTTCTCCTGGAAGGCCGGGCGGATATGGTTGTCAAAATTGAAGAAAAACGTATTTCCCTGACAGAAATAGAAAACCGGCTCCTGCACTCCCCACTGGTGGCAGAGGCGGCCGTGGTGGCGCTGGAGGGCAAACGTCAGTTTTTGGCCGCCGCCGTGGTTTTGAATGAAAAAGGAAAAGCCCACTTTAAAGGAGCTGAAAAATTTCGGGTTAACCAATATTTCAGGGAATATTTGCAGCCCTTTGTTGAAAACACCCTCATCCCCAAACGCTGGCGCTATGTGGAAGCGCTGCCCAAAAACCCCCAGGGGAAACAACAGAAACAAGCCCTGCAACAGCTGTTTCAGCCTTCTGAAAATGACTTGCCTCCCGCCAAGGACGAAAAGCTCAAAACCCTTCTTCTGCCCCAGGGCATTTTTGCAACGGTGCTAAGGCAAACAGAAAATGAGGCACTGGTGGCCTTGGCTGTCCCTGACAGCTCCCTCTATTTTGATGGGCATTTTTCCGGTTTCCAAATCCTCCCCGCCGTCGCCCAGTTTGAGCTTATAGAGGCTTGTGCAAAACAGCTTTTTGGCCCCCACATGCCCCTTGCACAACCTGGCGTACAACCTAGCGTGCACAGTGCCAGACGCCTTAAATTCAGCACCATGGTTTCTCCCAACATGAGGCTCCACCTCGAGTTGCAACTTGAAAAACCTGCCCAAAATGCCAAACAAAACTTGAGCTTTGTGCGCTTTGCCCTGAAGTCCCCTGACCAGAATACCTTCTATTCCACGGGGGCCATTGGCTATGAGGCTTGTGAAAGGAAAGGCTTGTGAGGCAGGGCTTCCTTATTCCCCTCTATAACCACGGACAACCCCTCCACGCGCTCGTGGCCAGCTTGCAGCCCCATGGGCTCCCCATCCTCATTGTGGATGATGGGAGCGACGAGCCCACCCAAAAAGCCCTGGCAGAGGTGTTGTCTGCCTTTCCCCAAAGCTCCGCGCTGAGGCTGCACAAAAACCGTGGCAAGGGGGCGGCATTCCGGGCAGGGCTGAAAAGGGCCCGGGAAATGGGCCTCTCTCATGTGCTGCAGGTGGATGCTGACGGCCAGCATGACACTGCACGGGCGGGGTTTTTTCTGGAGGCTTCGGCACAACAGCCCAGGGCCGCCATCTGCGGGTTTCCAGAGTTTGACCAGAGTGCGCCCCTGCTCCGAAAAAAAGGGAGGAATATTTCCAATGCATGGGCGAAGGTGGTGAGTTTGTCGGGTGCCATTGTCGACTCTCTGTGCGGCTTCAGAGTATACCCCGTGGAAGAAACCCTCCGCATTATGCAGCACAGCTATATTGACAACCGCATGGCTTTTGATCCGGAAATATTGGTGCGCCTCTCCTGGGCCGGCATTCCCCTCATCTTCCACCCGGTGAAAGTCCGCTATCCCCAGGACGGCATTTCCCACTTCCGCCTGGTGAAAGACAATGCCCGCATCTCCCTCATGTTCAGCCGCCTCTTCTGCGGCATGCTCCTTCGCCTCCCTCTGCTCCTCTTTAGAAAAATAAAACCCCCAACACTGGAATGAAAAATACTGAGGCGAAAAACCCCCAAACCACAAAACATTGGTCGGAACACAAAGAGAAAGCCGGCCTCTGGCACATGGTTTTGTTTTTTCTTCTCTTCAAAACCCTCCCCTCTTTCCTGCTGCGCCTCATGGCCTACCCCATAGGGTTTTGCTATTTCCTCTTCTCCAAAAATGCAAAGGCTGAATCCAAACGCTTCCTCCAACGCTATGCGGCTTATGCCTCCTCCCTCCAACATAAAAGCCTCAACCCTCCTGCTGAGTGGGGCACTGCCTCCACTGAGCATGGCTTGGGCCCCATGCTGGGTGGCGGCACCTCTGGCAGCAAAGGCCGCAAAAAAAACACCCACCCCAGGGAGGTGGGCAAGCTGTCAGCCCTCAAACACATGGTGGCTTTTGCTTTGACGGTTATTGAAAAAACCCAGGCCTGGGGGGGGAAAATTCCTTTGAGGCGCATCCACTTCCAAGGTGAGGAGGTGGCCACACTGGTGGCGGCGCTGGAAAAAGGGAGGGGAGCTGTTTTGCTTTGCTCTCACCTGGGCAATGCGGAGTTGCTGAGGGCTTTGGCCGACCACCAATATACCGGCGTCTCCAGGGAAATAGCCGTAAGCTCCGTCTTGGATAATGTAAGCCCCTTCTTCAGCCGCCTGTTAAGCACCTTAAACCCGCGCTCCTCCCTCAAACTCATCCACGCCCAATCCATCGGCCCCAACTCCATTATTCTCCTCAAAGAAGAAATAGAGCGCGGAGGCCTGGCCGTCATCGCCGCCGACAGGACTTCAGCTCAAAACAGAAACAACTGCTTCTCCCTGCCCTTCCTCGGCGCACAGGCCCCCTTCCCCAAAGGCCCCTTCTTGTTGGCCGCCCTCCTCGAAGCCCCCGTTTATGCCGTCTTCGCCTTAAGGCAAAAAAACCTCTCCCCCAGGCCGGAATATAATATGCACGTGCACAGGCTGGGCAGCATAGAGGGGATACACCCCGCTTCTCGCAAAGAGCGAAACAAAACCATGGAAAACTGGGCCCGGCACTATGCCGCCCTCCTGGAAGCCCACCTCTTGGAAAACCCCTACCAATGGTATAATTTTTATGACTTTTGGGGGTGAAAAAGGAATTGCATATGCCTGTGGCTGAAACGGCGGAGCCTCAACTGAGCGCTGAAATAGAATTCAGCGTGGAGTTTTATGAGGTGGATATGATGGAAATTGTGTGGCACGGAAACTATGCCAAATATTTGGAGCAAGTCCGCTGCGCACTCTTGGATGACATTGGCTATGGCTATTTGGCCATGCGGGACTCAGGCTTCGTCTTCCCAGTAACAAACCTCTCCCTTAAATTTATCCGCCCCTTGCGTTTTGGCGACAAAGCGCGCGCCAAAGCCGTTTTGGAAGAATATGAAAACAGACTGCGGATCAGCTATGAGCTTTTTAATGCCCAAGGAGAGCTCGCCGCCAAAGGGGTTACGACGCAAATGGCCTTTGAGCTTTCAAAAAATGAGTCCCGCTTTGTCTGCCCCCCCCTCCTCATTCAAAAAGTGGAAGCGCGAAAAGCAAAACTCTTCAAAACACCCCGGGAAGAAACAGGACACAATACGACAGGGCACAATACGACAGGGCAAAATATAACAGGGCAAAATATAACAGGAGAAAGGGCGGAACATGACAAAACCCCTCCATAAAAACCCTTGGCACCCGCCATATATAAAAACCTCCATAAAAACCTCCATAAAAACCCTCTGCACCCTCCTCCTTATTTCCCCTGGGCCACTGTGGGCTCAAACAACCATGCCTGCTCAGCCCAAACCACCCGCCCAGGCAGGGACTCAAACTCCAACAGGGACTCAAACTCAGGCCTCCCCCTCTGCTCAGGTGGAGCCTCCTCTCCAAGCCAAGGAAGAAATATTCAGCCACCCTTTGAGTGCCCAAACCCAGCCTCGTTTTTTGCAGGTTTGCCAGGCCATGGCCCAACACAAGGTGCTTAAGGGAGCGTTTGTACAAACCAACCACTTAAGCCGTCTGGGCCGCTCCCTGGTTTCCCAGGGGTTTTTTGCCATAGATATTCAGCGGGGAATGGTTTGGGATACGCGTATACCCTTTCCTTCCCTCACGGCGGTGGGGAAAGACTTTGTGGTGCAAAGCAGCGGCGGGAGGACGACGAGAATGGATGCTTCAGGCAATGAAACCTTCATCCGCATTTCCCAAACCATGAGCACGCTTTTTGGCGGAAACGCCCAAATACTCTCTCAAAGCTTTGAGTTGTATTTTATAGAAAAAGACGGCATGTGGCATTTGGGGCTTTTGCCCAAAGAGAGCACCCTCAAGGCCTTCGTCAAAGCCATTGTTATGCGGGGCAATGCTGTTTTGCGCCAAGTGGTTTTTTATGAGCATAACGGCAACAGCATTGTGTATGAGTTATATAACCACTCCTTCCCCGCTGAGTTGAGTGTTGATGAAAAAGCCCTCTTTGCTCCTTAGCTTTTGGCTTCTCCTCCATATAGGCCTTGCCCTGGCTTTTCTGCTTTCCGCTGGGCTGGGGTTTTCCCCTTCCATAGATACGAACCTGATGGCCATGTTGCCTCACTCCTCCTCTCAAAAGGAGGCCGTGGAGGCGGAGCAGCTTTTTGCCCAGCACCACAACCGAAACTTCATCATCCTCACCGCCAGTGGAGAGTTTGGCTTGGCCAAAGAGGGGGCAGAAAAACTCTATGAGGCCCTCAAACCCCATGTGGCCCAAGCTTCAGCACCCCAAGCTGCCGAAGGCGAAGCGCTTTTTGAAGAGCTTTCTCTGTTTATAGAGGAAAACACCCTGCTGGAGTTTTCGGCCTTTTTGCACAAATACCGCTATGCGTTGTTGGATGCTCAAACCCTTGCCTTGCTTGAACAGGGAAAAGCCCAAAGCCTTGCGGAGGAGGCCCTGGGCTGGGCCTATGGTGCTTTCCATGTTGCCGGCATGGAGCATATAGAGGCAGATCCATTCCTCCTGGCCGAGAGAGGGATGCGCCATTTTTTAAACTCCTCGCTGTTGACAGGAGGCCTCTCTCTGCGGGAGGGGGTTTTGAGTGCAACCTTTGAGGGCAAGCACCACGTATTGCTGAAAGGGAGGCTCAGCGAGGCAGGCGCCTCCATCAGCAAAGGCGGCGGTGTACGAGAAATATACCGCCAGACAGAGGCCTTGGAGAAGGCGCCCCCAGAGGGAGAGGGGGCTGTGCGTTTTGTTTTTTCAGGCATTCCCTTCCACAGTTTTGAAAGCGCCAACAAAGCCCAACGAGAAATAAGCCTGCTCAGCACCATAACAACACTGCTGTTGTTGCTGTTGTTTTTGTGGGTTTTCCGCTCTCCCCTGCCGGCCTTGGCCATTGTTTTTGCAGCCGCCCTCTCCATAGCCACAGGGCTGTGCGCGTCCCTCCTCTTATTGGGGAGTATACACCTGCTGAGCCTGAGTTTTGGCATTTCCCTCATTGGGCTGAGTGTGGACTATAGCATGCATTTTTTTGTCCAAAGGCATGGGAGCGGACTGGAAAGCCCGGCCATAGGCCGCCTCCTCTTTAAGGGCGTTTCCCTCTGCTTCCTCTCCTCCTGCATTTGCTTTTTGCTTTTCCTTTTTGCCCCTTTTGGCATTTTGCGGCAATTTGCCCTCTTTTCTGCCATAGGGCTTTTAAGCTCCTACTTGACGACGACAGGCCTCTTCCCCTGCCTCATTCCCTCCCTCCGCAAAGGCAAAAAAACAAATACAGCCCAAACCCACTTCCCCATGGGCTTTTATGCGGGCGGGAAAAAATATTTTTCAGCCAAAACCAAAAAGCTTTTGCCCCTGGGGCTTGGCCTTTTTTGTGGGGTGGCCCTCCTGGCAAGCCATGCTTTGGGGCCTGGCCTCCACATAAAAAATGACATCCGCAACCTCTATGCCATTCCGCCAAAGCTGTTGGAGCACGAGAGGGTTGCCTCCGCCATAATGGCTTATGGTACAGGCAACGGTTTTCTGGTTTCCGGCGCCTCTCTGCAGGAGTTGTTGGAAAATGAGGAGTTGCTCCTCTCGGCGTTGGACAAAGCATTGGAAGGCGGCGCATTTGAAGGCGGCTTTTGGGGGGTTTCTCGTTTTATTCCGTCCATAAAAACCCAAAAGGCGCGCCATGCGGCTGCCGCGGCGCTGCTCCCCCTGGCCCCTGCCCAATATGAGGCGCTGGGCTTTTCGCCCCAAAACGCCCAGCTGCTGGAGGAGGAATATGCCGCGCTGGCCACTCAGCATGCGCTCCCCCAAAACCTGGCCGCTCCCCAGGGCATGGCGGCTTCTTCTGCGGCTGTGCCCCCCTGGGTTGCCCAGTTGCTTTCCAACCTCCTTTTGCAGCCCACGGCTGAGGGGAAAGCTTGGCATTCCATGCTGCTCCCTTTGGGCAAAACACAGGCCGGCCTGAGTGTTTCCCCCAAGGGCCTGGTTGCTGAATATGAGTGGGCCACCGCCATTAACAAGGCGGAGGATATTTCTGCGGAATTGGACAAGTTGACAGCCACCATTATGGGGCTTTTGGGTGTGGCCTTCGGCCTTCTGGTGCTGGGGGTGGCGCTCTATTATCGCCACCTGCTGAAAACTTTTAAAATAATGGCTACCCCCCTCTTTGCAGCCCTGGCAAGCCTGACTGTTTATGCCCTTGTGGGCCAGCCCCTCTCTTTTTTCAGTGTTTCAGGGTTTATACTCGTCCTCGGGCTGAGTTTGGATTTTATGTTCTATCTCACAGAGCACCCCGCGTCCGGGCCCAAGGGCTTTTTGACGAGTTTAACCGTTAGCCTCTCCTATATAACCACAGCCATTTCCTTCGGAGCACTGCTGTTCAGCTCCTTCGTGCCCGTATACCTCCTGGCTTTGGCCGTCTTCCCCGGAATGAGTGCCGCCTTCATATGGGCCATGTCCGTGAAGGAATAAGAGCGCTTTCACCCAGCAACAAGTTTAAAATGCTGTTTTGTTTTTCTCCCTTTGCGCCCCCCTCACTCCAGTGGGCTTTTCCCATATAAAAGGGTTGTTTTTTTTGGCCTGGGCTCTTCTGTATTTGCGGGGGAAATGGAAGTTGAAATGGAAGTTGAAGCTGAAGCTGAAGCCTCAACTGAAGCCGTGGTTGAAACCAGCATTGAAGCTTGAGCATGCGCTGCCTTTGGCTCCCACAAACTTTGGAGGAGCAACCCCAACTCTTTGGCATATTGCGTTTTTTCAACAATGGCGTTGTCTACAAACTCGGCAAGCGCCATCAAGTGTAGCGTTGCTTCAGGTTGTCCCCTGTCTGCAAAGCGCAAGGTTTCTTCCAACTTCCTCCCTATTTTTTCTGCATAGTGCTCGCCGGATATTGCGGCCAAAGCTTCAAACTTTTCTCTCAACAAAGCAGCACCCTCAAAGCCTCTATTTTGGAGGCGCCTTAACATGCCTATGATGGCTTCCACTTTTTCATTCTCAGTTTTGTGCATGACGCCCTCTGAAAAAAAAGTTTCAACTCCAGTGAGGGGAGCGCCTAAAAACTTCTGCCACTCCCCACGGCTTAAATTTGCTCAAGCGTTCTGTGAGCTCGGCCCACATGGCGTCCATTTTCTCTTTGGGTATTTCCGTGTTGTTTTTTTTGGCTTCCTCAAGCGCTTTGAG
>WRKR01000031.1 GCA_009782175.1 Cystobacterineae bacterium | reverse complement strand
TAGAGAGTTTAGTGCGCCGACGGTTGCTCGTATTAAAACCTTCCTGGGGCCATCCGTAAGCCCCCGGCAGGGTGATTTTTTTTGGTTACTTTTTTTGTTCATACAAAAAAAGTGACTTGCCGAAGGCAAGCTGCGCCCGCAGGGCGAAAAAACCCTTCGCCGGAGGCGACACTCCCCCCCCTGGAAGGAAAAAAAACAAAAACCCCCCTCATTTAAAATGCCCGCCGCCAGGCGAAAAAATTGTTCTGAAATATTTTGCTTCCTCAAACAAACAAAGAATGCTATATTCCTCTTGCTGCGCGAAAAGGGTGCGGCTGGGCATAGAACCCCATTAATTATTCTAGGAGCGAAAAGGCACTCCCAGTAGCGCGGCACTTTTTCGTTCTGACGGCCGCCGATGTATGGCGGCCCAGGCGGGAACCGAAAGGTTGCCGGTTTTCCTAGAATATCCGGTGTTCTAACTCGTTTGGGCCGCCATAATTTTGGCTCCCCAAACGCCCAGCTTCTCCCTTGGAGAGCAGCATTGCTGTTCTACGTTTTTTCAGAGGGAGGAGGGTTTTATGAGTGAAGAAAAAGCGGCGCCGCTCCTCAATGCCGAGGAAGGGCAGGTTGTGAAAACCCTGGAGCAACAGCTTATTGAGCTGCGTATACGCGGCTATTGGGATGCGGCGAGTGTTTATTGCCAGGCGATGCATATAATTCAGCTGCCCGGGGGAAAAAATTATTTGCACAGCATTGCTGCTTTGGTTGCTGAGGCAAGCTTGGACGCCGTGCAAGGCCACCCTGGCCTCAGGAAGTATTTGGCGGTTTTCAGCCACGAGCTGCAGTGCTTTCTCAAAGCGCTTGAGGAAGCCAAAAAAAACAACACGGAAATACCCAAAGAGAAAATGGACGCCATGTGGGCCGGGCTCACAGAACGCTTAAGCAAATTTAAGCCGTGGGGAGTGGCAGAAGTTTTGAGGCGCTCCTCTCACTGGAGTTGAAACTTTTTTTTCAGAGGCAACGTGAGTTGTTTTTTCTCTTGCGCCGAGGGCGTCATGCACAAAACTGAGAATGAAAAAGTGGAAGCCATCATAGGCATGTTAAGGCGCCTCCAAAATAGAGGCTTTGAGGGCGCTGCTTTGTTGAGAGAAAAGTTTGAAGCTTTGTCTGCGGTGTCCGGTGCGCACTATGCAGAAAAAATAGGGAGGAAGTTGAAAGAAACAATACGTTTTGCGGACAGAGGGCAACCTGAAGCAACGCTACACTTGATGGCTTTGGCCGAGTTTGTAGACAACGCCATTGTTGAAGAAACGCAACACGCCAAAGAGTTGGAGCAGCTCTTCCAAAACTTGTGGGAAGCTAAAGCTGCGCATGATCAGGCTTCAGCTGTGGTTTCAACCATGGCTTCAGTTGAAGCTTCAGCTTTAGCTTCAACTTCTATTTCCCCCTCAACTACAGAAGAGCCCAGGCCAAAAAAAACAACACTTTTATATGGGAAAAGTCCACTGGAGTGAGTCTCTCCAAAGCTCACCTGCCTTGGGAAAAGAAAAAAGCTTGTTTTTCATGGCCTACCCTTGAGGGGCAAAAAAATTATTCGGAGCCGTGGCAGCGTTTGTATTTTTTGCCGCTGCCGCAGGGGCATGGTGCGTTTTTGCTGACTTGCCCTGCTTTGGGCTCGGACTTGGCGGAAGCGGCGGCGTTTTGAGCAGCCATGGTGGCTCTGCGTCTGCTTTCGAGTTGCTCTTGCAATTTTTCCGCATCCGCTTGGGCGTTGCGCGGTTGAGCTTTGCATATTTGGGAGATGAATTGCGCTTTCGTCGTTGAGAGCATGCGGACAAAACCGTCAAAACCTTCTCGTTTATACTCATGCTTGGGGTTTTTTTGGCCATAACCTCTCAAGCCGACGCCTTGCCGCAAATGGTCCATCCCCAGCAAATGGTCCTTCCATTGTTGATCGATCGTCGCCAAATAGCGCACTTGACAAAAGCGGAACCAATTCTCCCCATAATCCGCTTCGCGATCTGCAAAATTCTTCTCGACCACGCGATATATTTGCTCTTGTAGCTCTTCAGGCCGTCCACTGGCCTGAAACTCCATCTCCACGTTAAATGTCTCTTTGACGCTCCTTTGCAGAGCATTCAACTCCCACGCATCCGGGTTTTTGGAAGAAGCATAAGTGTCTGTCAAGTTGACAATAACATCCTCAATGGCATCCAAAACCATCTCTTTTAAGTCCGCATAGCTCAGCAATTTTTCCGTTCGGGTTTTCAGCTGCGTCTTTTTGTCTTCCTCATATTCCACCAGAGGAATGCCCGCACCTGAAGCCAGCACTTGCTTGCGCAAGCGATAGACGGTCTTCCGCTGCTGATTCATGACGTCGTCATATTCCAGCGTGTTTTTGCGTATGTCAAAATTCATGCCTTCGACACGTTTTTGGGCACCTTCAATGGCCTTGGACAAATAGCGGTGTTCTATCACCTCGCCTTCTTCCATGCCCAGGCGCTCCATGAGCCCCATCAACCTCTCGGAGCCGAAAATACGCATTAAGTCGTCTTCCAGGGATAAGAAAAATTTAGAGGTACCCGGATCCCCCTGACGGCCCGCACGCCCCCGCAGCTGGTTGTCCACACGTCGTGACTCGTGCCGCTCTGTCCCCAAAATAAACAGGCCCCCTGCCTCAAGCACTTCTTTGCGCTCCTCCTCTGCAATGGCTTTTTGCTTGGCCTCTTCCTTGGACAACTTCTCACCATAACTTTTTTGGGCCAGAGAAAGCACCTGAGCATATTCTTCTGGAGACTGGTTGGCCTGAGGGAGCGGAGGCTCAAAAACCCCTACAATGGCTTTGGCGGCTGCCTCATGGTTGCCACCCAACACAATGTCCGTTCCGCGACCTGCCATGTTGGTGGAAATGGTAACAGCGCCTTTGCGTCCGGCCTGGGCAACAATATCTGCCTCGCGTTGGTGTTGCTTGGCATTCAACACATGGTGGGGAACGTTTCGCTTTTTGAGGAATTGGGAGACAATTTCGCTCTTGGCAATGGAGACAGTCCCCACCAAAACAGGTTGGCCTGCTTTGTGGAGCTCCTCCAACTCATCAGCCACAGCTTCAAATTTTTCTCGCTCCGTGCGATAGACCAGATCATCCAAATCCTCGCGCACCATGGGCCGGTTGGTGGGGATGACGCGGACTTCCAATTTATAAATTTTCGCAAACTCCTCAGCCTCAGTGTCGGCCGTTCCTGTCATGCCGGACAACTTGGAATACATGCGGAAATAATTTTGGAATGAAATGGTCGCCAAGGTCTGGTTTTCAGCCTCAATGGTGACACCCTCTTTGGCTTCAATGGCCTGGTGCAAACCATCACTCCAACGGCGACCATGCATGAGGCGCCCCGTAAACTCGTCCACAATAATAACCTCGCCGTTGCTGACAACATAGTCCTTGTCGCGCCTATAAAGCATATGCGCACGCAGGGCCTGGTCCACATGGTGCAGGGTTTCAAGCTGATCCGGCGCATAGAGGTTGTGGACTTTGAGGCGCTCTTGCACTTTCTCAATGCCCGCATCTGTGAGGGAAACCGTGCGGGCTTTCTCGTCGAGGACAAAGTCCTGATCCACAACAAGCCCCGGAATAACCCTGTCCACACGGTAATATTGGTCCGTCGCATCTTCGGTGGGGCCTGAAATAATGAGAGGTGTCCTCGCCTCGTCAATGAGAATGGAGTCCACCTCGTCAACAATCGCAAAATTCAACTCGCGTTGGACATAGTCCACCAATTGGTATTTCATGTTGTCGCGCAAATAGTCAAAACCAAACTCATTGTTTTGCCCATACGTAATGTCCGCGCGGTAGGCCTCCTGACGCTCTTTGTCCGAAAGCCCATTCAACACACAACCCACCTTGAGTCCCAAAAAGCTGTGGATGCGCCCCATCCACTCCGCGTCGCGACGGGCCAAATAGTCATTCACCGTGACGACATGCACACCCCGCCCTGTCAGCGCATTCAAATAACTCGGCAAGGTTGCCGTCAGCGTCTTGCCTTCACCCGTGCGCATTTCGGCAATGCAACCTTGGTGCAAAAACAAGCCGCCTATTAATTGCACATCAAAATGCCTCTGGCCAATAACGCGCAAAGCCGCCTCGCGCATTAAAGCAAAAGCCTCAAACAACACCTCATCCAACGGGCGACCATTGGCAACCTCTTGCTTCAACCGGCTGGTATAGGGAGCAAACGCATCGTCTGAAAGCGCCTTCATTTGGGCTTCCAGCTCGTTAATGCGAGCTATTTTTGGCCAAGCCTTTTTCAGCTCACGGTCATTCTTCGTGCCAACAATTTTCCGAAACATCCACTCAATCATACATTCGCCTTCTGGTTGCTTTGTGACAAAAAGCCAAGGAGAAAAAGTTGGCCTCAGGTATAGCTGCTGTCAGCTCAGCTCCATCAAATAACGCTCTGCATCCAAAGCCGCCATACACCCGGTGGCCGCTGCCGTAATGGCCTGGCGGTAACGCGCATCCGCAACATCTCCACAAGCAAAAACACCCTCAAGGCTGGTATGCGTGGAGCCTGGCTTTAGTTTTAAATAACCGTTTTCTTGCTTCTGAAGCACCCCCTCCACCAATTCTGTCACCGGGCTATGCCCTATGGCCATAAAAACCCCTTGCACAGGCAAAGTGCTTTGCACCCCTGTCTCGAGGTTTTTTAACAAAAGCCCTGTGGCCTCTTGGCCATTGCCCAAAATTTCTTCAACCACCACCCCAAGGGCCATTTTTATTTTGGGGTTTTTGCGCACGCGCTGCTGCATGGCCTGCGAGGCGCGAAACGCTTCGCGGCGGTGCACCACCGTCACCCTGCTGCATAAATTGGCCAAAAACAAGGCCTCCTCCATGGCGGTGTCGCCTCCACCCACCACCGCTACTTCTTTGCCTTTGAAAAAAAAGCCATCACAGGTTGCACATGCAGAAACGCCCTTGTTCCTATAGGTGTCCTCCCCTTTGGCACCCAGCCACTTCGCACAAGCCCCCGTCGCAATTATTATCGTCTGCGCCAAAACACGCGTGCTCTCTCCTTCTATAAGGAAGGGCTTCTTCGAAAAATCTATCTTCTGCACATTTTCTAAAAGCCATTGGGCGCCCAGGCGCTTGGCCTGCTGGTGCATGCGCTGCATCAACTCTGGGCCTTCAACCCCCTCGGGAAACCCAGGGAAATTTTCAACCTCCGTCGTGGTTGTCAGCTGCCCGCCGGGGACGCGCTGGGCGTCTGACAAGCTGGGGCCGCCTGCAAAAACCAAAGGCTGCATGGCGGCACGCGCTGCATAAATGGCGGCCGTGCAGCCTGCCGGCCCGGAGCCTATAATAACTACTTTTTGAAGCGGCATCTCATGGGGCATGGTTTCCTCCCTTGTTTTTTTCTTTTTTTGTATTTTCTCTTTTGTCTTTTCCCCATGGGTTTTTCTCCATGGTTTTTTTCTTGGCTTCTGCCACAGGGCATTTGAAGCTTCTGACTTTTATCTCAAGTGCACTCATGCTACGAGTTATTTCCCATGGACTTGTCAATCCTCCGAAAAGTCGCTCTTTTTGAAGGGCTCACTTCTCGCCAGCTCAGCACCATTAAACGGGTACTCAAAGCACGTGAATATGCCGCCGGCGCCAGCATTTTTTCCGAAGGCGAAAAAGGTGACTCTATGTTCATCATCGCCACGGGAAAAGTCCGCCTCTCCCAAATTATTGACGGCGTAGGCGAAGAGGCCATGGCCCTCATAGAGACAGGCCAGCACTTTGGGGAAATGGCCCTCATTGATGATAGCCCTCGCTCTTCTTTCGCCATTGCCCACTCCCCTTGCCTCCTCTATGAGTTGAGCAACCACGCCTTCAATGAAGTCATGTTCACACACAAGGAAATTGCTTATACGCTGCTGTGGACTTTGGTGCGCACTCTGGCGCAACGCCTTCGAGAAACCAATGAGCGCATGCGCAACTTTTTAACCATGGCCTCGTTTGGCGTCCATACCGACACCACCTCACCCTTTGGCGCCGCGGACCCTCTGGCCTCGCTGAAAAATGAAAACCCGCCAGCAGCCCACTAGACCGGTTTCACTTTGACATGATCTCTTCGTTGGGCTCGTTTTTGTTCGGGTCATGCACTTAAGTGCACTCCCCTCACAAAAGCCTCGCCCGCCTCGACCTCATGCCAAATTGAAACCGGTCTGGATAATCAAATCAGTTCTAAGTGAAAACGGTCTAGGGCCTGTTAAAGGTTAAAGAGAGCTATGGCGTCCCACAGGGTGAGCACAGGGTGAGGCAGACTGAAGCTTGCCTCATTTGCAGCGCATGGCAAAATGACAAGCAACGCCCAGGCTATAGTCCGCACACGTGGCCTCCCTATAGCCCGCCTCGCAATGCTCAACAAAGCTTAAATCCACCTTCTTCCCCTGCGTTTTGCAGCCTTCTTCGGCTGCTTTAATTTCTACTTCCGGGCATTGCGTCTCCATGCTTTTGAAAATACACGCCTCCACGCTTTCGAATTCATCGGGGGGCGCGCACTCAAAAGCCTTCTTGCATGCCGCTTTTATAACAGCATCACAAGCACCCTTGGCATTCTCAGCCGTTTCAGCGCATGAGTATAGCCCACCCCCAAGTGCCACGAGAAAAAATACCAGGCTTTGTCGCATAACCAACAGCTAACAAGCACCCTCTGGCCATGCATTGGAGTGTGCAAAATGAAAATGGCAAGGCCCCCTTTCTCTTGGGGGAAACAAGGAGACACGGCCCTAGGGTCGGCTGGCGGCAACACAAGCGGGGGGGTGCGGCCCCCTCAGGTGTCGCTTTTCAAGGCATGGCTTCAGGGCAATTCGTTGTGGCCTTGTCTGCGCAGGAAGGTGGGAATGTCATATTGGTCTTCATCCAAAGGCAATGCCTCCTTCGTCGTATAAAGGCGTGGGGCGGCGGTGCGGTGTTCCCCCGTCAGAGAGCGAGCGGAGGTTTTGGAGGGGACTAAGCTGACCAACTCTTCGTGTGCGAGGGGAATGGGGGTGGAGCTTGCGCTTGCCGCGAGGGGAAGGCGAACGGCACCTGCAGCGGGGCGTTGCTCTGCCTGCATTTGGGGAGGGCGCAGCATTTTGTTCTCACGCCCAACAAAGCCCGTCGCAATAATGGTAATTTTCACATCATCCTTCACCGTCTCGTCAATGAGGGAGCCAAAAATAATGTTGGCTTCAGGGTCCGCTGAGTCGTGCGCCAGGGAAATGGCCTCGTTCACTTCTTGCAAGGTAATGTCGCGCCCACCCGTAATATTAATCAGCATCCCCCGGGCACCATCAATGCTCACATCCTCAAGCAAAGGGCTGGAAATGGCCTGCTCCATGGCACGCAGCGCTCGCTTCTCTCCGCTGGCGCGCCCTGTGCCCATGAGGGCAAGGCCTTGCTCATTCATAATGGTTTTCACATCCGCAAAGTCCACATTAATGTAGCCATGGTATTGGATTAAGTCGCTGATGCCTTGCACCGCGTGCAAAAGCACTTCGTCTGCCCGGCGAAAGGTATCCAAAAGCGGCATGGGCTCATTCGACAAAGTCAGCAGGCGCTGGTTCGGAATGGTTATCAGCGTGTCCACAGCCGCCTTCAACTCCTGAATGCCCTGCTCCGCAGCCTTTCTGCGCCGGTTGCCTTCAAACAAAAAAGGCTTTGTCACCACGCCAACCGTCAAGCAGCCCATGGATTTTGCAATGTCGGCAATAACGGGTGCCGCCCCCGTCCCTGTGCCGCCTCCCATGCCCGCCGTAATAAATACCATGTCTGCCCCCTCTAAATAGTGGGCAATCTCATCGCGCGATTCTGTTGCAGATTGACGTCCCACTTCCGGGTTGGCCCCCGCCCCTAAACCCCTCGTCAAACTCTGCCCCATTTGAATGCGTATGGGGGCTTCATTAAATTGCAAAGCCTGAATGTCCGTGTTGCAGGCAATGAAATCCACGCGCTCAAGCTTGTTGGCAATCATGGTATTAACTGCATTGCACCCTGCTCCACCAACACCGATGACTCGAATTTTGGCCGTCTGCTTGTCGCTATCCATATGTACTTCCATCGTTCGACTTCCTCTCGCGCTAAAACGGAACTTTCACCCGTGCACACATTCTATTCGGGTTGGGTGAGAAAAAAAGTTTTTGACACACCTCTCTAGCCAGCCCATGTCGCTCTTCCTCAAAATACTTCTTGCAACCAATCCCTCATGCGGCTTTTGACTTTTTTGAAAACATTCTCCTCGCGTATTCTAAAAAGCCGCCTGTCCGTATGCCGGGCTCCATAAACCACCAAACCTACACCGGTTGCATAAATGGGGCTACGCACCACATCCACCAGGCCCCCTATCCCCGCAGGAGTCCCTCGCCTTACGGGAACGCCCATTATCTCCTCCGCCAACTCATTCATCCCCGGAAGCAATGTGGAGCCGCCCGTTATGACGACGCCTGAAGTCAGCATCTCCGCAAAACCATTGCGCTCCACCTCACTCTGCACCAGCTGGAAAATCTCCTCCACCCGCGGCTCCAATATCTCACAGAGAATTTGTCGCCCCATCACCCGCGGCTGACGGCCTCCTACGGAGGGCACCTCTATCATCTCCTGCTTGTCCACCATGGAGGCCAATGCACAACCATATTTCTGCTTTATTTTCTCTGCCTCGTGCACGGGGGTTCGCAAACCTACTGCAATGTCATTGGTGAGGTTGTGTCCACCCAAAGCAATAACAGCCGTGTGCGCAATGGCTCCACCGGAAAAAATGGCGATGTCCGTTGTGCCGCCGCCTATGTCCACCAGGCAAATGCCTAAGTCTCTCTCCTCCTCCGTCAACACGGACTCGCTGGAGGCCAAAGGCTGCAGCACAATGTCAGCCACATTCAAACCCGTGCGGTTGGCGCACTTCACAATATTCTGCGCCGAGGCCACCGCCCCGGTGACGATGTGTACTTTTGCTTCCAGCCGCACCCCGGACATTCCCAAGGGCTCTTTTATGCCGCTCTGGTCGTCCACAATAAATTCCTGCGGCAACACGTGGATGACTTCTCTGTCCACCGGAATGTTAATGGTTTTGGCTTGCTCTATAACGCGGGCAATGTCGGCTTCGCGCACCTCCTTGTCTTTGAGCGCCACCACACCGCGGCTGCCAAAACCCTTAATGTGGCCGCCGGCAATGCCCGTGTAGACGGTGGAAATTTCTGTGCCGGCCATGGCTTCAGCTTCGTCAATGGCGCGACGAATGGAGGCCACGGTGCTTTCTATGTTGACAACCACACCCTTGCGAAGGCCGGTGGAGGGGTGCATGCCTATGCCAATAATGTCAATTCCTTCCTCGGTAACTTCGCCGACAATGGCACATATTTTTGTTGTGCCTATGTCCAACCCAACAATAATTTCTCCGGCTTTCTGCTTTGCCATGTTCTCTCCGCTGCTCTCCTCTTTCGAGGAAAGCCTCAAAATCAGCGAGCGCCTTCCTTCTCAGGAAGGGCCCTCGCCACTTGAATGGTCACCCTTTCAGGCCTCACTCTGTTGTCCAACCTTATGGTTTGCGCCAAAAGCTTTCTCTGCGCCAACTCTTCTTGCACACGTTTTAGTTTGCGAATTTTTTTCTCAAAACCACTTTCTCCCAATAAAACCTCTTGCCCTGAGCTCAACAGCAGCGCTGCCTCCCCACCCTCCATCCTTATTTCAGAAAGCCCCTCCAACCCCTGGTGCTCTGCCCTAAAAGCACGCAATGCCGCCAAAGCTGTCCTCAACACCGTTTGGCTTTGCTCAGGGTGCTCCACAAAAGCCTCTTTATGCATGCCCGTCACCAAAGGCAAATCCACCCGCTCATTCGCTTGTATCCTTTTGAAGGGTTTGCCTTCTGCGTCCATTAAATATAAGTCTCCCAGGGCCAATATGGCTATTTCCTGGTATTCTATCAGGTGGATTTGCAGCCCTCTCGGGTAATGTTTTTTCACCATCGCGGACTTTATCCACGGGTGTGTCAGCATGGCTTGCTGCACGCGCAGCGCATCCAACTGCAAAAGGTTTTCGCCTTCGTTCAGCCCTGAAAGCCGCATCAACTCTTCTCGGGTTGCACGCTGGTTTCCTTCAAAGGCCACCTCACTCAACGCGAAAAAGGGCGTTTCCAAAGCCCAATGCCATAAGGCCCTGCTACCCCAGAGGCCCAGCGCACTCACCACCGCAAAACCCAACAACAGCTGCGTCCAAAAACGCAGCTTCTGCCGTCGGGCAATCCTCTGCTCCACTTGACGGGGGCTGCTTTTTTTCCAGCGGTTCTTTTTCGTCGAGGCCTTCATGCGGCTAACCCAATGTGCACACCCACATTGTCACCTTAGTTGGGTTTGGGCGCAAATTTTTTGCCACAACAACGTCGCTGTAGCAGCCTGTTAGGCCTTGAGGCGGGCCCCCAGCAGCAAGCGCTCACATAAGGCCCCAAAATCCAAGCCCTTCCCCGCTGCAATTTTGGGAAGCAAACTCGTCTCGGTCATCCCAGGTAAGGTATTAACTTCCAAAAGGAAAACCTCTGCGCCTTCGGTCAGCAGCACATCTGAGCGCGTTGCTCCCTCGCAGCCTAAGGCCTGGTTGGCTTTTAAGCAAACTTCAAAAATACGCTCTTGGGCTTTGGGGCTCAGTTCTGCTGGAAAAATATAGCGGGTGCCGCTGCCTGCGGAATATTTGGCCTCATAGTCATAAAAAGCGCGTGCGGCCACCACCTCAATGGCGCCCAATATGTCTCCGTCTAAAAAGCCCACTTGTATTTCGCGGCCCTTCACAAACGGCTCGACCAAAACCTGCCCCTCAAAACCCGCTACCTGCTCGAGTGCTGCCCTGTATTCCCCCTCATCCTTGCAAATGCCAACCCCAATGGAGGAGCCTTCACGCGAGGGCTTCACCACCACCGGAAAGCCAAAGGGCAAGGGGGCTGCCTGGGCGGCCTCATGGCTGTCAAAAAAAGTCCACGCGGGGGTTGGAATGCCAAAAGCATCAAAAATGCGTTTGGAAAATACTTTGTCCATGCCGGCGGCAGAGGCCAACACACCGGAGCCCGTATAGGGGAGGCGCATGCACTCTAAAAGCCCCTGTACGCAGCCGTCTTCGCCAAAGCGGCCATGCAAGGCAATAAAGGCCACTTCTGCCTTTGCCTCCAGCAGGCGCGCCGCCAAGTCCACGCCCACGTCAATTTCAACCACCTCATAGCCCAGGCTGCGCAAAGCACCGGCTATGGCGGCTCCTGTCTTCAAACTCACCTCCCTCTCCCGGGAAAGCCCTCCCTTCAGCACGGCAATGCGCTTTTGCTTTATTTCTTCTTTCTTCATTCAAAAACTCCCATTCGTTTCACTTCGGGCACAAGCTTTATGCCGTGCTGGGCTTCTATGCGCGAGGCAACCATTTCCATTAAGCGGACAATGTCCAAGGCTGTTGCCGTGCCCAGGTTTATAATCCAATTGGCATGCCGGGTGGAAATTTGTGCGCCGCCGCACCTTGCGCCCTTGAGGCCCACCGAGTCTATAAGCCGGCCTGCATATTCTCCTTCGGGGTTTTTAAATGCGCTGCCAAAGCTTGGCCATGCCAGGGGCTGCGTATGTCTTCTGTGCGCCAAGTCTTTGCGTATTTTTTCCTTGGAAAGCGCCACATCTCCCTTGGGGAGAGCAAAGCGCAACCTCAGCACAATGCTTTCTGGGGGGAGCTGGGTATAGCGGTAGCCGTGGGGGAGTTGTTGGGCATCCACCCAGCCCACACCCTCTGCTGTGGCCAACTCCACCGCCTTCACCAAAGCCATGCACTCCCCTTGCCATGTCCCCGCATTCATGGCGCATGCGCCCCCCAGTGTGCCGGGTATGCCGGACAAAAATTCTGCCCCTACCAGGCCCTGCTTCAAAGCCAAACTCAACAGCTGTGCAATGGGTTTCCCTGCTGAAAGCGTCAACTCGCCGCCCTCTTCAAAAAGCTGTACCTCTTCTTCGGCGGGCATCTCGCTTAAGCTCAGCACCACACCCTCAAAGCCCTTGTCGCCTACCAGGAGGTTGGCACCTTTGCCCAGCACAAAAAAGTCTATATGTTCCTTCTGCAAAAACCGGAGCAGGGAGAGCAAAGCCTCTGTGCTTTGAGGTTTGCATAAGGCCGCCGCCTCCCCTCCTGTACGGACGGTGCAACGTGAGGACATGGGGGCGTTGAGCAACACCTCCCCTGCGCTAAGGCACTCTAAAACCCCCGGCAACCACGGCAAGGCTTTCATCCAACACCTCTTAAGCGCTCAAGCAACATGGGGCCAAGCTGCGTTATGCTGCCTGCGCCCAAAGTCAACACCATGTCTCCAGCTTGTGTGCAGTGGCAAAGGCACTCTATGGCTTCTTCCTGGCTGCTGGCCACCACCACCTCTTTGTGCCCGTGCTCGGCAACCACCTGCCCCAAAAACGCGCTGCTTATTCCTGGAATGGCCTCTTCTCCCGCCGCATAAATGGGGAGCAACACCAACACGTCAGCATCGTTAAAGGCGCAGGCAAACTCCTTCAGCAAGTCTCTGGTGCGCGTATAACGGTGGGGTTGGAAGGCCACCACCACGCGGCGTTTAAAGGCCTCTTTGGCCCCGCGCAAGGTGGCTTTTATTTCTTCGGGGTGGTGTCCATAGTCGTCCACCACCGCAATGCCCTTCTCTTCTCCGCGTACGGTAAACCGCCTTTGCACGCCCTCAAACTCCTTCAGGGCTTTGCGTACGGTTTCAAGGGGAATGTCCAACTCATCGGCAATGGCAATCATCGCCATGGCATTGAGTGCGTTGTGTGCGCCTACCATTTTCACGCTAAACTCCCCCAGGGAGTCCCCGCGCCTGGCCGCCTTAAAATGTGTCAAAAAACCATCCAAGCGCACTTCGGACAAGTGGTAGTCCGCACTTTGTGCGGTGCCATATGTCACCACGCGCTTCTCTATTTTGGGCAAAAGGCTTTGCACGTTGGGGTGGTCCAGGCACAGCACGTTGAGGCCATAAAACGGAATGCTGTTGCAAAAAGTTATAAAGGCCTCTTTGAGTGTGTCCAGGGAGTGGTAGTGTTCTAAGTGTTCTGCATCTATGTTCGTCACCACCGCAATGGAAGGGTAGAGGCGCAAAAAGGAGCCGTCGGACTCATCGGCCTCAGCCACCATAAATGTGCTTCTGCCAAGCTTGGCGTTGGAGCCCAGCACATTCACCTTGCCCCCCACCACCACCGTTGGGTCCAAGCCTGCGGCATTCATAACGGTTGCCACCATGGAGGTGGTTGTCGTCTTCCCGTGGGAGCCGGCAATGGCAATGGCATATTTGAGGCGCATCAACTCGGCCAACATTTCTGCGCGTGGAATGACGGGAATTTTGGCCTCTCTTGCCGCCAGCACTTCCGGGTTGTCTCTCTTTATGGCGGAGGAAACCACCACCACGTCGGCCTCTTTCAAATTCTCCTTGCGGTGCCCCTGGCTCACCACGGCACCCAGTGCCTGAAGGCGCTCTGTCACCTCTGTGCGCTTCATGTCGGAGCCTGAAACCACATAGCCTAAATTCACCAGCACCTCGGCAATGCCGCACATGCCCGTTCCGCCTATGCCCACAAAATGTACGCGGGCGGAATGCCTCGTTTTAAAACGGCTGTTCATCAACTCTCTCCTGAAACAAGCAGCTTCTTTTTTCCATAAACAAGCGTGGTGCACATATCCACCAACTCCTTCGCTGCTTCCGGCCTCCCCATCAACCCCGCTTTGCGCTCCATTCTGTTACGCCGCTCTGCGTCCCCCACCAGCGACCGAATTTCTGCCGCCAGGCGCTCTCCCGTCAGCTCGGCCTCTAAAAAAACAACGGCCGCCCCTGCTTCTTCCATGGCCTTGGCATTTTTCGTCTGGTGGTCGTCCGCCGCATAGGGGAAGGGAATTAAAATGGAGGGCTTTTTGCAAACCGTCAACTCCGCCAAAGTGACGGCCCCTGCCCGGCATATAATAAGCTCGGAGCGCGCATAAACAGCGGACATGTCGTCAATAAAGGGCAACACCTCTGCGGAAAAATGGTGCTCGGCATAGGCGGCTTTTATGTCGGTGAGGTCGTTCTTCCCCGTCTGGTGTACAAAATGCAGCTCCCCCTTCAAGTCCTCCAAAAAGGCCAGGGCCTCCCGCATGCGCATGTTAATGCTTCGGGCACCCTGGCTTCCGCCGAACACCAACACATTAAAGCCGGGGTGGGGGGAGCTGGAGCGCAAATAGTTGTCAAAAAGTTTTCGGCGCACGGGGTTGCCCACCACATGTACCTTGCGTGCGGGAAAATCCTTGGCCGCCTGCTCAAAGGCCAAAAACACGGCCTTCACAAAGCGCCCCAAAATGCGGTTTGTCACCCCTGCTGCCGCATTCTGCTCCTGTATGGCCGTGGGTATCCTCAAAAACACCGCCGTCAGCACCAGGGGGCCGGAGGAATAGCCGCCTACGCCTAAAACAATGTCCGGCTTTTCCGCCCACAAAACCCTGAGGGCCGCCCAAAACGAGTAGGGCAGCAGCAACAGCCCTTTAAGCTTTTTCCAAAACCCCACCCGCTTTAAGCCCCGAGAAGGAATGGTGCGCAGCCTAAAACCTGCCTGGGGGACAACTTTGGCTTCAATGCCTTGTTGGGTGCCTACAAAAACAACTTCATTGTTGGGCGCTCGCGTCGTCAACTCTTCGGCGACGGCAATGCCCGGAAAAATGTGCCCCCCTGTCCCTCCGCCGGCAACGAGAAGTTTCATAGTGGTACCTCAGCCACGCGTGGTGAAGGTTTGGGGCGGCGGACAGCAACGCCGCTTTTTTGCTGCTGCCGTTCCGTGCTTGGAGCAATGGACAGCAAAATGCCTGTCGCGGCCAAACACACCATGAGGGAGGAGCCTCCATAGGAAATAAAAGGCAAAGTCAGCCCCTTCGTGGGGAGCAGCCCCAAAACAACGGACATGTTAACAACGGCATGGAATGCAAACAATGCCGTTATGCCCAATGCCACATAACAGCCAAAAGGCTCTGCAGCTTTTAATGCAATGCGTATTCCGCGCCACACAACAATGGCATAAAGGAGAATAACCAGTGTTATGCCCCACAGGCCCAACTCTTCGCCTAAAATGGCAAATACAAAGTCAGAGTGCGCCTCTGGAAGGAAAAACAATTTTTGCCTCCCCTCGCCCAGGCCCAGGCCCCACAGGCCGCCGGAGCCTACGGACATGAGGGATTCGGCCACTTGGTAGCCTGCCCCTTGGCGGTTGGCCCACGGATCCAAAAAGGACATAATGCGTTGGTAGCGGTAGGGAGAGGAAATAATGGCATGGTAGGCAAAGGGAATGGCCAAAAGCACGGAGCCCACCAAATAGGAAAGCTTGGTTCCCGCCGCAAACAGCATAACAAACATTAAAAACAACAGCGCCACGGAGCTGCCAAAGTCAGGCTCCAACATGCACAGGCCCACCAACAAGCCCGCAAGGAGAAGGTGCGGCAAAAAACCAATGGAAAAGGAGCGCACTTTCTCGCGCTTTTTGGCCAGAGAGTAGGCCAAATAAATAACCCAAACCAACTTGGCAAACTCCGAGGGTTGGAAAGAAAAAGCCCCCAGGCGCATCCAACGGTAGGCACCGCCCGCTTTGACGCCAATGCCCGGTACCAATACCAAAACCATCAGCGCAATGGCCAAAAGCAACAGGGGGTAGGCCAGGCGCGCCAGCCGACGGTAGCCCAGCTTTAGCCCCAGCACCAAAGCCAACCAACCTGCCCCTGCGGCCACCAACTGTTTTTTCAAAAAATAAAAACTGTCCCCGGTACGCTCATGGGCCAAAATGGCGCTTGAGGAATAAACCATCACCAGGCCGATCGCCGAGAGTGCAAGCACGGCCATGAGCAGCCACCCATCAAAGCTTGGCTTTTTCACCTCACTCACAGCGCCTCCACATATTGGCGAAACAGCTGGCCGCGCTCTTCAAAATTTTTAAATTGGTCCAAGGAGGCACAGGCTGGGGAGAGCAGCACCACGTCGCCAGGCTTGGCCAAACGCCTCGCCTGCAAAACCGCTTTCTCAAGCGTTCCACATGCCCACAAATCCTTCTCTCCGGCAAAAGCTTCTGCTAACACAGGAGCATCTTCTCCTACAGTGAGCACTCCCAACACTTTTTTGCGCGAAGCATTTACAAGGGGTTGATATGAGGCACCTTTCCCAAGTCCACCCACAATCAACCACATGGGGGCTGCTATAGCCTCGAGGGCGACGAGGGTGGATTCCATGTTGGTGGCCTTGGAGTCATTCACCCACTCCACGCCCTCCACCTCGCGTATAAACTCCAGGCGGTGCGCAAGGCCCTCAAAACAGCTCAGTCCCTGGGCCAAAGCCGACACGGGCAACCCTTGCGCGCAGGCCATGCACAGGGCGGCCATGGCATTGCAAAGGTTGTGGCGCCCGCGCAAAGCGCGGTTGCACAGCGGCAAAAAATGCCTGCCTTGCGGGGTATGCAAGGCTATGCCTCCCGGCGCCGCCTGGGCCCAGCCTGCGGCGCCTTCGGCTTTGTCCTTGGCCAAGGAAAAGCCCCACAGGGCACGCCCCTGCTGTTGCAGGGAGGCGGCGTGCTTCCACACCTGTGCGTCATCCGCATTTAAAACGGCATAGGCTCCGGGAGGAGGGCGCTCAAAAATGTGTAGTTTGGCTTGGGCATAGGCCTGCAGGGTGCCATAGCGCGCCAGGTGGTCGTCCGAGAGGTTAAGCCAGGCGGCGCCCACAAAACAGGCCTCATGCAAGGTTTCCAGCTGGTAGCTGGAAAGCTCCACCGCATGTGCCGCAAAAGTTTGGGTGCAGGCCTGAGAGAAGGGGCATCCCAAATTGCCGCCTATAAAAACAGGGGAGGCGGTTTGGGAGAGGAGGTGGCCCAGCAAGGCGGTGGTGGTGCTTTTTCCATTGGTACCCGTAATGCCCAAGAGGGGGCCTGCACCTTCAGGCAAACAGCGAAAGGCCAACTCTACCTCACCCCAGAGGGGAAGGCCCTGCTTCAAAACCTCTTGGCATGCAGGGGAGGCGGGGGGCCACCCGGGGCTTAAAACCACCACCTCTGCGTCCTCCCAAAAATGCGAAGGCAAGGGGCCCAGCTTTGTTTTTGCGCCCAGCGCCCACAGTGTTTCTACCTCTAGGGCGGGGTTTTCATCCACCGCCAACACCTCTATGCCTTTGTGGCGAAGGAGTTGCACAGCGGAGCGCCCGCTCTTTCCCAGGCCCAACACCAAGGCCTTTGAAGGAAGCTTAAAATGCTGCATGAAAGACAAAAAACCTCTCTACCTCAGTTTTAATGCCAGCAACGCCACGCCTCCACACATTATGGACATAATCCAAAAACGCACAATAATTTTGGGCTCTGCCCAGCCCTTCAACTCAAAATGGTGGTGTACCGGCGCCATGCGGAATATGCGGCGCCCTGTTGTTTTGAAGGAAAGCACTTGCAGCACCACGGACAAAGCCTCCACCAAAAATACGCCGTGGATGATGGCGGAAACCAACTCATTTTTGCTGAGCATGGCGAGGCTCCCCAGGGCGCCTCCCAAGCCCAGGGAGCCTACGTCTCCCATAAAAATGGAGGCCGGGTAGGTGTTAAACCAAAGGAAGGAAATGCCCGCCCCCACCATGCTGGCGCACACCACCGCCAACTCTGCCCCGCCGACCACCGGGGCAATGCCGAGGTATTGGTGGATGGGGAGGCCCACCAGGCGCTGGCCTTCGGCGCCGGGCGCCCAGTCCGCAATGGCCACGGTGCTTCCGCCCACATAGCACAGCACCGCAAACACCATGGCGGAAACAATGGCGGGGGAAATGGCGAGGCCATCCAGGCCGTCGGTGAGGTTGACGGCGTTGGAGGTGCCCACCACCAGCAGCCACCCAAAAAGCACATAATACCAACCCAAATCCGGGTTCATCCAGCGCGTGGGCACAAAGGGCACCACCAGTTTGGTATCCACAAGCAAGTGCGGCGCTCCGCCCTCCCAGGAGCAGAGGATGAAGGCCATGGCCACCGCATAGGAGAGGGTTTGCAAAAGCAGTTTATAGCGCCCTGCCAAACCCTTGGAGTTGCGTTTGGAGAGCTTCAAATAGTCATCCAAAAAACCAATGCCGCCGAAGGTGCCGCTTATCCACAAAACGGCCCACACGGGGCGGGAGCTTAAGTCGGCAAACAGCAAAGTGGCCAGGAAAAAACAGCCCAACACCAAAGTACCGCCCATGGTGGGGGTACCTTTTTTTTTCTGGTGTCCTTCGGGGGTGTCTTCACGCACATTGTCTTGTCCATGTTGGGCGGAGCGTAGCCTTTTAATGAGGCTGGGGCCCAACCACATGCCCAGGGCAAGGGCAGTAACGCCGGCGGCCACAATGCGGAAGGTGGGGTAGCGCAAAAAATTCAGCCAGCGGGCCCACTCGCTACCTTCTAAGAGGGTATAGAGTGCAAACAGCATGCAGCTTCTCCTTCTTTTTCTCCTTCACTCAAAGAGAGTGCTTCCACAATGCGCTCCAGGCGCATGCTGCGGCTTGCCTTCACCAACACCACCTCAGCTGGGCGCAACAAGGGCAAAAGCC
Source organism: Cystobacterineae bacterium (assembly GCA_009782175.1). GTDB lineage: Bacteria > Myxococcota > Myxococcia > Myxococcales > Myxococcaceae > WRKR01. Next base: position 16,989 of record WRKR01000031.1, on the reverse strand, counting down.
CCTCTGTCGCCTCTGGAGTTTTTTCAAACCATAAGGCTGCCTCTCCCATGTGGGGGCGTGCCTTCTCCCAGGCCAGGTGCATGCGAGGGCCGATGAAAATGGCCAGCCGTGCATATTGGGCGGCCAATGCTCCCATGAGTGAGTGGGCTTGGGCTTCGCTTTCGCCCAGCTCCCGCATATCCCCTAAAACCAATATGGGGCGTTTGGGCGAGGCCAGCTGTGCAGCCGTGTATATAGCGGCCTGCATGGAGGCAGGGTTGGCGTTATAACAGTCATCGAGGATCAGCGTTCCCCCATGCCCCTGGCGCACACTCAGGCGGCGCGGCATGGCCCGGGCAGCCTCAAGGCCGCGCAGGCACTCGGCCACCTCGCAGCCCAAAGCCAGGCCCATGGCCAAGGCGGCTGTCGCGTTGAGGGCATTGTGTTTCCCCAGCACATGCAAGTGGGCTTCTAGGGTTTGCCCCCTCCACTCCCAGTGCAGGTGTTGCCCTTGCAGGCCCAGCAAAGCCACCTTGGCAAGCCTTAAGTCTGCATCTGCCGTTTTGCCATAGTGGAGTTTGAGGGCTTTGCAGCGTTTGGCTTGTTCCACAATATGGGGCTCATCTGCGCATATGAGGGCGGTTGCTTCTGCGGGAAGGGCTTCAAACAGCTCACCCTTGGCTTGGGCAACGGCTTCAAGGCTGCCCACTCCTTCAAGGTGGGCTTCGTGTATGGAGGTAATAAGCCCTGCCTGGGGTGCGGCAATGGCTGCAAGGCGCGAAATTTCGCCAGGGCCGCTCATTCCCATTTCAACCACGCCGGCCCAATGTTCTGAGCAGAGGCCCAACAAAGTGAGGGGGAGGCCTATTTCATTGTTGAGGTTGCCTTCGGTGGCCAGGGCTTTGCCGCGTTGCTTCAAAATGGAAGCTACCAAAGCTTTGGTGGTGCTTTTTCCATTGGAGCCCGTAATGGCGCCTAAGGGGATGGGGTTGCGTGTGCGGTGGAGGTGGGCCAGTTGGCCCAGGGCCTTCAGGCTGTTTTCCACTTCCAACAAGAAAAAATCCGCTGGGAGAGGGGCCTGTGGCACAAAACGGTGGAGCACCACAGCCCCCTTCGCCCCTTTTTGGGCGGCTTGTGCAACAAAGGCCTGCCCGTCATGGTTGGCCCCTTGCAGGGCTATAAAGAGGGCGCCAGGTTGGAGTGTCCTCGTGTCGGTGGACACGCTGGAAAACACAACTTCATGAGAGGCATGGGCCTGAGGCAAGCTTGCCTCAGGGGTGCTGGGAGGCAAAGTTTCGCGGCCCAAGCATGCCCGTATGGCCTGGGTTGTCCACAGCACCTCTGCCAGGGAAAAACAGGCCATGCTCAGGAAATTCCTTGAAGGGCCTTGCGTGCCTCCTCCAGGTCATCAAAAGGCTCGCGTATCCCTTCTTGTTCCTGGTGGCGCTCGTGGCCTTTGCCTGCAATGAGGATGACGTCACCCGGCTTGGCCAGGGAAATGGCTGTTTGGATGGCTTGGGCGCGGTTAAGCTCAATAACATAGCCGCGTTCGCCGGAGCGGATTTTGGCCACCCCCACTCTTCTCAAGTTGTGCTTCTCCAGCCCCGGCACAATTTCTGAAACAATGTCTTCAGCGTCTTCGCTTCTGGAGTTGTCTGTCGTCAAAATGGGCAGGTCAGCAACCTCTGCGGCAACCTCTCCCATTAAAGGCCGCTTTCCATGGTCCCTCTCGCCTGCGCAACCAAACACCACGGTCAGTTTTCCTGTGCATATTTTTCGAGCGGACAGCAAAGCGCTGCGCAAGGCCAGCTCTGTGTGAGCAAAATCCACCAAGGCCGTCACGCCATGGGCCACCACCTTCTCCATGCGACCGGGAATGTGCTTCATGCTTTCAACGCCTACTTGCACATCCTTGCGTGAAAAGCCCAGGGACAATGTCAAACCTGCTGCTGCTAGAATGTTTTCCAGGTTGTGTGCACCAATGAGGTGGCTTTTTATGGGAATGTCCCCGGCAGGTGTTTTGAGTGTGGCCACAATACCTTCGGCGCTGAAGCTTGTGTTGGCAGCAAAAAGCTCAGCGCTTTCTGCCATGGAAAACTTCCAGGCCGTGCGGCGTCCAACCCTAAACTCGTTGAAAATGCGCAAGGCATAGCTGTCTTCTGCTGAAACAACGGCCACGCCGCCCGAGGACAAGTTCTCGGAGAAAAGCTTGCGCTTGGCTTGGAAATATTCCTCCATGTCCCTGTGGTAGTCCAAATGGTCTCTGGACAAATTCATAAATGCGGCGGAGCGGAATGTCAGCCCATGCACGCGCTCCTGAGCGAGGGCATGGCTGCTCACTTCCATCACCACTGTCTCTATGTCGGCGTCCACCATTTTCCGCAAATATCCTTGCAACTCAATGGGCTCTGCCGTCGTATAATTGGGCTCAAAGGAGTTGCCTGCATAGCGGTTGGCAATGGTGCCTAAAAGCCCTGTGGAAGAGCCGCCTGCCGCACAAATGGACTCTACCAGCCAGGCCACCGTCGTTTTGCCGTTGGTTCCCGTAACACCAATAAGGTCCAAAGCGTCGGCGGGGCGTCCATAATAATTGGCAGCCAAAACGGCCAATGCCTTGCGTGCGGAGGAAACCACCAACGCAGGTATTTTTGTTTCGCCCAACTCTTTTTCGCTGAGTACAGCAACCGCACCGCGGTTAATGGCCTCAGCAATGTGAGCAATTCCATCTGTGTGTACGCCGGGAAGGGCGATGAAGAGTTCACCCTCCTTCACTTGGCGTGAGTCGGTACAAAGCCCTTGAATTTCAGCTTTAACCTTTGAGCTTAGGGCAGGATCTACACCTGTGCCTGCCAAGAGTTCTTTCAGCTTCATGTGTGAATTCTTTCAACGCTTCAGCGCGAAGTTGTGGAAATAGAGGTTGTTAATTCCAATAAAACCTGTGTGCCCTTGGGGGCCAAAACTCCAGCAGGTGGCTTTTGCATGGCAACTTTTCCACTCCCATAAATTTGTGGCGTCAACGCCGATGACAACACTTCATAAACTGCCTGTCGCCCCCAAAGCCCTCGAACGTCTGGGACTCTCACCCACCCCTCCTCTTCATCCTCATCTGTCATTGCCTGCATACGCTCAATGGCCTCAACCACCGCAGACTTTGGCAACACCTCAGGAGCATCCGCCAACACTGCCACAGGAGAAGCCGCCTGTGGTATTTTTATGGGAGAAACCCCCAAATAAGGCAATAGCTCTGCTGCAATTTCACGAAAAACCGGGGCTGCTACGCGGCCGCCGAATACTTCTGTTTGAGGCTCATCTATAACCACAGCTATTACCACCCGGGGCTGGTCAGCCGGCGCCACCCCCATGAAAGAAGCAATGCGCTTATCTGAATAACCTCGCACCACCAAATCTGCCTTCTGGGCTGTCCCTGTTTTGCCTGCAAGACGATATTCTTCCAATTTGGCCTGAGTGCCTGTTCCTCCTTTCTCAACCACGCTTTCCAACATGGAAACAACGGACTTCGCCACCGACTCTGATATAACACGCCGAACCACCTGAGGCTGGTTTTCCAATAAAACATTTCCTGCTGAGTCTACAACCCTTGAAACGACATAAGGTTGCTTCCATAGGCCACCATTGGCCAAAACACCATAGGCTGCAGCCATTTGGAGGACTGATACACTTAAGCCCTGCCCAAAGGATTGGTTGACCAGGGAGACCTCGGCCTGAGGGTAAGGCAATAAACCCTTGGCTTCCCCGGGCAAACCCGTGCGCGGCTTTTCTCCAAAACCAAAACTTTTCGCATATTCATGCAATTTTTCACGCCCCAAAACCTGGCCTATTTTTCCAATGCCTATGTTGGAGGATACTTGCAAAACCTGGTGTGTTGTCAACTGGTTATAAGGGTGTGTGTCATGTATAACCTTTTTTCCAACCCGCCAGCGCCCTTTTTCACAGTCCCACAGCGTGTCAGCCGCAATACGCTTTTCTTCCATGGCCGCTGCAACCACAAAAGGTTTGAAAGTGGAGCCCGGCTCAAACAAGTCCACCAAAGCGCGGTTGCGCATGTGGGCCTTGGAAACCTCCTTGGCCAGGTTGGGGTTAAAGGGCGGATGGTTGGCAATGGCCAACAGCTCCGCGCTTTGGGCATCCATCACCACAGCCATGCCGGCAACGGCCTGGGTTTCTGTCACCGCTTTGGCAATGGCCTTCTCGGCAACTCTCTGAATGTTTCTGTCCAAGGTGAGAAAAACCTTGGCCCCTTCCAGCACACTCCAGTTTTCAAGCGGGTTGGTCGCCAACTTGCGACCCTTCGCATCCCTTATGCTTTCACGTCGAATGTTTTCCCCCGAAAGCTCCCTCTCATAGAGCAACTCCAGGCCGTCCAAGCCATGTCCATCCAGGCCAACCACGCCCACCAGGTGAGCGGCCAACTCCCTGTGCGGATAATAGCGCCTTTGCTCCTTGGCAAAATGCAGGCCGGGCAAATGGAGGGCTTGGACTTTGGCCACTTCGCTTTGGGTGGCCTGGCGCTTTATCCACGCAAAGCGGCGCGCGCGCGAAAGGCGCGCCAGCAACTCCTTCTCATCCAACTTCAAACTCTGCGCCAAAAGCTTGGCGGACTCGGGGAGCGAAGGCAGCAAATGCGGATCCACCCAAATAGAGTCAATGTCCACACTCTGGGCCAATGCGGCCCCATGCCGGTCCACAATGAGGCCTCTTTTGGCCGGTATTTCAATGGCCCGCACATATTGCTCTTCAGCCATGCTCCTCAAACTGTCATTTTGCTCAATTTGCAAAAAAGCAGCGCGGCTCCACACACCTGAAAGGGCCAACAAAAAAAAGAGGCCCGCCAAAAACACGCGAAAGCGCATCCACCGCGCGGGAGACTTCTCAAAAGGGGAGTGAGCAGCAATGCGTTTGGCGTCTCTCAAACTCATAAAGGCTCCAGGCGTATAACGCTGCCTGGCCCAGGAGCTCCCATCCCCTCCCGCTCTCTGGCCAGCTTTTCAAGCCGCAGGGGAGACTTCAGCGTCGTCAACTCCAATTTAAGTATGGCATGCTCCCGCTGAAGTTTCTGGTTCTGCTGCTCCAAAGTGGAAAGCTCATAACCCATTTTCACCGCCATAACGTGGGAAGAGACATAAACCACCCCTAAACATACCACGGCACCCCAGAGCAGGACGAAGGGCAACACCTCCCCAAAAATACCACTCAACGTCAGGCCATAACGTTTGGAAATAGCCAACGCCATCTTCACACCAACCTTAAAATGGCACGCAACTTCGCACTGCGCGCACGTGGGTTTTGAAGGACTTCTTCCTCTGAAGGACGAATGGCTTTGGGCGTCAAAAGCAAAAAGGCTGCCTCCTTCACAAACTCGCCAGCTATGGGCAAACGGGCCTCTTGGGCCAAAAGTGGCCTCCTCCCGCTGAGTGCCAAAAATTTTTGCTTCACCAACCTGTCCTCCAGAGAGTGGAAGGAGATGATGGTGGCAACACCGCCCACCTTGAGGCACCGGGGTATGCTTTCCAAAGCCGACTGAAGGGCTTCCAACTCTCTGTTGGTGGCAATGCGCAAAGCTTGGAAGGATTTTGTCGCCACATGAATTTTTCGAGGCCACATGGCGCGCGGCACAGCGCGCTCAATGCAAGAGACAGCCTCCAAGGTGGTTTGCGGAAGCCCTCGCTTCAGCTCGCGTGCAATGGCATGCGCAAAGCGCTCTTCGCCAAATACACTCAAAATGCCTGCCAAGGCTTTTTCGTCTAAAAGCGCCACAAGCTCGGCCGCCGTCTTCCCTTTCTGGGACATACGCATATCCAAAGGGCCATTGTGCTGAAAAGAAAACCCGCGCTCCTTCGCCTCCAGCTGGCGCGAAGAAAGGCCCAAATCCAAAAGCAACCCATCACAAGGCTCTGAAAGCTCCTCCAAAACTTCGGCAAAATTTCCGTGCACACCCCTAAACTGAGCGCCAAAGCGTTGAAGGCGCTGCTCACAAAAACTTAAGGCCTGCGCGTCCTGATCCACCCCTGTCACCCTCGCCCCATGCAAAAGCAGCGCCTCCGCATGCCCACCTGCCCCCAGGGTAGCATCCACAATGCTTTTTCCCGCCTCAGGCTTCAGCATGCTTAAGGCCTCCTGGAGCAATACGCTTTGGTGTCCATGGCTTTCCAAACCCTCTCAAGGCCAAAGCCTTGCCCCCTCTGCCATGGCCAGGCCGCCAAATGAGGCGCGCGCAGGCCAAATGCCCTCATAATACTCAAAGGCCCCTTGCACCCCCGCTGAGCAAAAAATGGCATAAATATAGGGGGAGAGGCCGCAAACCTTCATCTCCCCACCCAGCTTTTTGAGGGAGTGTGCAAAGGGCACCCATGCGCAAAGCCCACGGTAGTCCACATGGGAAACCTCTGAAAAGTCGACAACAAACTCGAAAATGCCGCGCGCCACCAAACGCGAAAAAGCATCCAGCGCCGCCTTCATGTCATCCCGGTTTATTTCTCCTTCCAGGCGTGCAATGGCCACCCCATCCGCTTCAATGGAAAAAACCAAGGGCAATGCACTCACAAAACCTCCTTTTAACTGCGGCGTAACTCCGCCAAAACATTCAACAGAGAAGCGGACTCCACCGCCTCGCGCGCCTCTCTCTGCGCCTCCTGCCAACCCTCTTTGCACCACAACTCAATGAGCCTCACCATGCCTACCCACAACACCTCCTTCTCCAGCCGTGCATGGCTGCGCAAAGCCTGTGGAAGCAATATGCGCCCCAACCTGTCCAGCGGGCATTCCTGCGCGTTGGCTATATAAAGGCGCATCAGCGTCTTCACCCCCAACTCCATGGGGTTGCGCTTTCCAAGCGCCTGCTCCAACTGCTCCCACTCCTTGAGGGGATAGGCGTGTAGGCATGCATCCAAGGCCGTCGTCACAATGAGTTTGTCCTCACTGGAGGCCAGCAAAATTTCCCTCATTTTGGAGGGAAAGCTGGTGCGACCTTTGGAGTCTATTTGGTGCTCGTATACGCCGCGAAACACGGTCTGCCCTTCCTTCTTCTTTCTCTTCCTCTGCTTCTTTTGCTTCTCTTTTGGTTTTTTTATCCACTATTTTCCACTTTTTTCCACTTTTCATCCAGCTGTTTGGAAAAAACCTCCTGGTTTTTCAATATCCCCTCTCATAAAGTGCCAAATACTGTCGGTATCTTCGAAAGCCCCTTTTGAAAGGCAAACATGGCCCCCTCCACTCCACTCCCCTTTTCTATTGGAGAGACGGTTGTTTATCCAAACCAAGGCCTCTGCAATGTCACCGGCATTGAAGAGAAAGAAGTTGCAAACCAAAAGTTGCTCTTCATCCACCTCGTCCGCCTCAACAATGACGCCAAAGTTATGGTGCCCACAGAAAAGGCCCTCCAAATCGGCTTGCGCAAGGTGGCTACGCATGCGGAGGTGCTCTCTGTGCTGGAGTTCCTCAAATCCGACAGCGACAAAGCCTCGTTGGATTGGAAAACGCGCGCGCGCATTAATACGGAGCACATGGCGCGGGGAAGCCTCATGGGCTTGGCTGAAGTCGTCAAAGCACTCCAGGTGCTCTCCGAGTTGCGACCGCTGCCCACCAAAGAGAGAGAGCTCTATAACAACGCCCGCAGCATGCTCGTCGAAGAGATGGCCGCCTCCTTGCAAATGGAGCCCTGCGAGGCCGAAGATACCATCGACCTCGTCCTCTTCCCCGTCGGCAAAGCCCGCCCACGCCGTACCCTTGAGGAGTTTCAACTCGCCTTCGAGTCCCCCATGGATGAGGACTTGCTCTCTCTGGACGAAGACGAATTCCTCGAAAAAACAGAAGAGGAAACCGAAGAGCAACCCGAAGAAGAAGAGTTGGAAGAAAGCCTGAGTGCAGACGAAATAAACGCTTTAAAACAACGCGCTGCTCCTCAAAAAGAAACCAAAAAAAATAAAACCAAAGCCAACAACCCTCCCAAAACAAGCAAAACCTCCCCTCAAAAAAATGCCGCGGCTTTAGCCAAAAAAACGCCTGCACCTAAAACAAAAAAAGAAGCCCCCTCCTCAGCAAGCAAAACCAAAGCCGCACCTAAAACAGACAAAGCCGCCTCCCGCACCTCTATAAAGAAAAAGGCCTTATGATCCGCATTGCCCACTTCGAAGAATATGAGCCCAAATTCCTCCGCGCACTCCAACGCCATTTGTATACCTCCTTCGGCCTGGGCTGCGAGCAAGCAGGATGCGTCCCATGGCCCCTGGAAAATAGAGAGCCCAACAGCCCCGTCGATGGCCTCCTCCTGCTCAACACCGCCCCCAAAATCGACGGATTGCCCAGCGACCGCACCCTCTATTTGACTCAACGCAAATTACAAACGCGCAAACTCCTCACCGGAGAGCTGCATACCTCCGGGCTTAGCCAATATAAAGGCATGCGCGCACTCCTCAGCCTCCCTCCCCATGAAGAATTGGAACGCCTTCAAAAACAAATTTTTCGCCTCGCCATCGCCGAGCTGGGACATAACTTCGGACTTCACCATTGCTTGGATCCACGCTGCGCCATGTATCCCCCATGGACCCTTCCCCAGGCCAGCACAGAAGCCTCCTTCTGCAACTTCTGCCGCGCTTTAAGCGAACGCTATATCCGTCGATAGGGCCTTCCTTGGGCTCTGCACTTTGCCAGGCCACTTCAACTCCACCTGAGCACCTCAGGCTTCACCCTGGCTAAAACTCATGCGCTTAAGCGCAGAAAACGTGTGCCCTCAACAACATTTCCTGTTAGAAGTTTCAGCTTCTGCCATGACAACGCCCCCTCACAAAACACCCTTGCGCTTTTATGCCCGACCCAATGACTTGTGCTGGTGCAAAAGCGGCCTCAAATATAAACGCTGCCACAAAGAGTCCGACAACAGAGAATGGCGCGAAGAGCGAAAACGCAATGAGTTAACACGCATAAAACCCGGGGAAATAAGCCCAAGACGCATGGTCCCCCCCCATATTGCCGCGCCAGACTATGCCCTCAATGGACGCCCCGGACGAGGCAGCGGAAAAAAAACACTGAACCCGGAAGAGCTCTCCAGGCTACGCAAAGCCTGCCTGGCCGCTACCCAGGTGTTGAAACTGGCCGGCGCCGCCATCCAACCCGGAATAACCACCGACGAGCTGGACGCCATCGCCCACGAAGCCATTATAGCCTTGGGAGGCTATCCCAGCACACTCAATTATCGCGGCTTCCCCAAATCCATTTGTACCTCGGCCAATGAAATTATCTGCCACGGCATCCCCGATGGCAGACCTCTCCAAAACGGTGACATCCTCAACATCGACGTCACCGTCTTCCTCGAAGGCATGCACGGAGATACCAATGCGACTTTCGCCGTAGGCACCATCGACGAAACATCCACCCACCTCATCCGCCTGGCTCATGAGTCCCTATGGAAAGGCATCCACGCCGTTAAACCAGGCCTCCCTATACGCGTCATCGGCCAGGCCATACAAAACCATGCCCATGCCCACGGCTTGGGCGTCGTCAGTGACTATTGCGGCCATGGAATAGGCGACGTTTTTCAAAATGGCTTGCAAATCCCCCATGTGGATACCGCTGAGGCCACCACCCTCATGGTGCCGGGGATGACTTTCACCATTGAGCCCATGCTTACGCTCGGCAGCCCACACGCCGAGCACTGGAATGATGGGTGGACCGCTGTCACAGAAGACTTGGCCCGCACCGCCCAATTTGAGCACACCATCCTCGTGACAGAAACAGGTGCAGAAGTGCTGACACAAGAGCCCAACTCCAACACATAAAAAACCACCCCAACACTTCCAGACATTCCTTCCTTCAGCTTTCACCCGCACCACAACACACTTCAGCAATACCCACACCGCATTTTCTATTCTACATTCCACGCAAAACGGGGGGCTTTCAAAAGTGGAATGAAAAAAATGAAGCCGGCTGACAAATGGATACATTGCGCCGGGGAAATGCATGGCTAGGTTAACTCTACAAAGATGAAGAGCGTGGGAACCTCTCTTTGGAACCGTGCTGCCGCTGTGGTGTGGCCGCGGTGCTGTGGCGCTGTTGCTGTGGTGCCGGCGGCGTTGGCATTGGACAGGGGGCATGAAAGCGACATCCAAAAGCCTTGGGCCGGCAAGGCTCGAAGGGAGATTGTTCCGTGAAAATCCTATCCATATGGTCCATGCTGCTGTTGTTTCCTCTGGGGTGCTCAGGAGGGAGGATAGATTCAGGCTACTGGGATTGGCCAGAAGCACCAGAAGAAGTCGTCGAAATAGAGCCCCCCACAAAACCCAAAGAGCATTATGGCTCCTTTGAAGAAGTACCTCTGCCTCCACTGCGTGAGCTTAACCCGGACGACCCCCACCACGACTTGGATTGTGACGGAATTCCAGACAGAGAAGAAATAGAAAAAGTCTATCCCAACGGACGGAAGACGGACCCTTTCAAGCGCGATACCGATGGCGACGGCATTTGGGATGGCGTTGAAACAGGCCGCTCTTTTTCTCCGGACCCTCTGTGCGAAAATTATTTCCCCACACATTTGCTGTCCGCGACGGGAAGAACCATGACGGACCCCACGCGCATTGACACCGACTGCGACGGCCTTTCAGACGGAGATGAAGACAAAAATAAAAATGGCCGCATGGATAGGGAAGAAACAAACCCAACCAACCCCGATAGCGACAATGACGGCCTCTGGGATGGATTGGAATGGGGTGTCATGCAAGGGCTGTTGCTGAGAGAAAAAAGGCATGACAAACACCCGGACCCCCTCTGCTCAGAAGTGACGCGCTATGCCACAGAATGCCCCACTCAAAGCCAACGCAGAATAACCAACCCTCTCAACCCCGACACCGACGGAGATGGCATTGAAGACGGTGCCGAGGATACCAACAAAAATGGTTGCTTTGAGATGGAACTCCAAGAGACAGACAACTTAAACCCGGAGGACCCCAGCGACGAAGAGACACTGAATGCTTGCCGCACAGACAACCTGGTGCAGATTGACATACAACGACATTTTGCCGCGCAAATAGCGCTGGGTTTGCCCATGGGTTTTGCAGATAGCCATGTTGACATTCGGCGTGAGCATGCGGGTATATACACCAGGGGCCTTATGGGCTTGGATGCCTCAAGGCATGTTGCCTTCGTGGCTTGGCGACATGCGGCGTGGCAGGACATGGGAGATGTGCACAGCCTTGCGGCCTTGCGCCTTTTGGCCATGGCTCAATCCGTCTACCTCGGCGGAAACGCAGTTATGAGTGACTTCGCCTCCTGGGATGCACCTTCAACAGAAGCCAATGCTTTGAGCCTCACTTTCACCGTTTCTGGACCGGGCAATATGAGCCCCGCAGCGCGTGCGAATGACATTGCCCGGCTTCTCCTGGGGGAGGGAAATGGAGAGGACACCTTGCCCACACACAACAGCCCAACCGGCAGCACTCAATATATTCGCGCGCAATATGTGCTGCGCAGCAATGGCGAAGTTATTGTGGTGGTGGCGGTGGCACTCGACAACAACGCCTTCAGTGGAAGCAGTGGATTTTTCGGTGTGGCTGACGTGGCCGGTGGCGCGGCTTTGGCGCGCTATTTTGACCGCACCGTGGTGCACTGCGAGCGCTCCATGGCCATGCGCCAACCCGTGGACATTCTGTTTGTCGTGGATGATTCGGCTTCCATGGGGACTTCGCAAAACAGACTCTCTTCGGCCGCCACCGCCATGGCCAAAGCCTTAAACAACAGTACTCTGGATTGGCGCGTGGCCCTGGTGACCTCTTCCTATCATACGAGTGGCGAGAGAAACACGGGCATTGTCCGCGGCTTCACAAACAATGCGCAACAATTCCAAGCCTGGCTCACCCAAGACAGCACGTGCAACGCAGGCAAGTGCACAGGCAAGTGGAACAGTGCTATGCCTGCGCCGACCTGCGGCGGAAACACCACCCTCCATGGAAACAACGGCGGCTGTTGGATTGGCATTTCCGGCCATGGCTATGAAGGTACATTGGGGGCTGCACGCCTGGCACTCATGGACATGAGCGCACCTGGGGCGAAAGAGCACATTCGGCTTAGGGAGGATGCCAACATTGTGGTGATTGCTTTGAGCGATGCGGAGGATCAAACCACAAGCCTCTATGGCGCGAACGCAAGCGCGTCCACCTGGGAGGGCATTCAACACTTTGTCGACTTTTTCCAGGGAAAAGACACCGTTGTGCCCAACGGGAAAACCACCGTTTCTGTGCCCGCCATTCGCCCCGGAAAAACCATTCGGGTGAATGCGGTATATTGCCCGGCAGGCAAAACCTGCGGTGATGATACCGTCCCCAAATCCCCCGAAGAGACACGTATACAACGTGTGGTGAATGCCACAGGTGGCGTTGCCTCCTCCATCCTCGTGGATACGGCTATTTCCACCAGCATGGCGGAAATTGTGGACAGAGCCATTGGCGACGGAGGCGTGAAAACACAAAAACCCCTCCTGGGTGCTTCCCTGCGCGTGGCCATTCAACACCCCCTCAACAGCGAAACCTGTGACAAAACCAACGTACCCAGGAGCCGACAACACGGTTTTGACTATGACGGCCGCTCCCAGTCGGTTTCTCTCTTTGGTGACTGCCGACCGGCCGCCAACCAGGATAGCCGCATGGCCATTTCCTATCGCACTTGGGAAACCACCCATGAAAACCGTTTGCCTTGCGAAAATGACTTCTCCTTTGACTTCCAAGAGCTGGACTATTGCAAGGGACGACAGGTATGTGACATTGACAAAGACGTCTGCACTTGCCCAACTGAGCCCACCCCCTGCGGTGGCTGCCCCGCAGGAATGCGCTGCGATACCAAAACATGCACCTGCTTCACCCCCTTGGGCTAATAACAAGCCTCCACACAGAATGCTCTCCAAAGGCCCTGGCCAAGGGCCTCTTTCCTGGCCTCGCTCCACTTCCCCTGCCCCCTCGGCGGCAACGGGACAGAGCGGGGCCAGGTGAGCTTTAGAAAGCCGCAAAAAAAACTTTCTTCTGAAAACAACCTATGCCACAGCCTAAAACCCCTTCTGGTTGAGTTTCCATGGTTGTTCCTCACAAGTTAAATATAAGCATACGCCTTATGCATGGGTTAGATAACCCCTCTATGGAGAGAGCGAAACGAGGCAAAGCGTTGCCCGCGGAACTTCCGCACGCCATGGGGACTGAGCTTCGCCAGCAGAGTGTCCACATCTGCCGCCCAAAGGGCTGTGGGTATGTCGCCCTGGAGGGCTATTGCAGCGCCTCCATGAATGAGCTGCTCAGCACCCGGGAGAAGGAGGCCAGGCTGTTGTGAAGGAGGCACATGTGGAGAGGGCGGCACAAGCATTCAGCTTGTCCGCACGCGGAAGTGAGAGGGGGAGCCATGCTCTACCTCGACCATAACTCGACGACGGCGGTGGATCCATCCGTGCTGGAGGAAATGTTGCCGTGGCTTGGCCCAAGGCTCGGCAACCCATCAAGCATCCACACCTTCGGACAAGAAGCGCGTCGAGCACTCGACAAGGCCCGTGCGCAGGTGGCCCACCTCATCGGCGCGCAGCCTGACGAGTTGGTTTTTACGAGTGGCGGAACCGAGTCCAACAACCTCGCCCTCCTGGGGACAGTGGCCTCCTCGCGTTGCCCTCACCCTCGCATGGCTGCAAGCGCCATTGAGCACCATTCCGTCCTCACTCCCTGCCGCCACGTGGCAGAAAGGGGTGGCACACTCCTCTTGCTCGGCGTCGACGGCGACGGCCTTCTCGAGTTGGCTGCGGCGCGCTCCTCACTCTGCGAAGGCATGCTGATGGCCTCGCTCATGCTGGCCAACAATGACATGGGCACACTGCAGCCGGTGGGCGCTCTGTCCGAGAGAGCTCGCGAGCTTGGCATTGTGCTCCACAGCGATGCTGTGCAGGCAGCAGGAAAAATTCCCATTGATGTGAAGGCGCTTGGCGTGGACATGCTTTCCTTGTCTGGGCACAAGCTGCACGGCCCCAAGGGCATGGGCGCGTTGTTTCTGCGTCGGGGGACACCCTTGTCCGCGCTCAGCTTTGGAGGGCACCAGGAGCGCGGGCTTCGGCCTGGCACGGAAAACGTTGCGGCCATTGTGGGTTTTGGCAAGGCTTGCGAGCTTGCCGCAGAGCGCCTCCAGGAAGACGCCGCCCACATGGGTGCTCTGCGCGCTTCCTTCGAGGCTGCAGCCCTCGAGCGGCTCCCCGGGGTGGTGGTGAATGCTCAAGCGGCCCCGAGGCTTTCCAACACCTCCAACCTGAGCTTTGAAGGTTTGGACGGGGAAGCACTCGCCATAAAGCTTGAGCTCCTTGGGCTGTGTATTTCCACGGGGGCGGCGTGCAGCAGCCTGAGCCATGAGCCCTCGCATATACTCATGGCGATGGGGCGCTCACCCGCACAGGCCCGCTCCTCCTTGCGCTTCTCCTTCGGACGAGAGAACAGCCAGGAGGAGGTATTGCGTGCAGTTGAAATTCTCGTTCAGGCCACCCAAAGCATGCGGGAGGGTCGATGAGTTGGGAAGCCTCTGGAGCGCGCCAGGGCCCACGCATTGTCGTCGCCATGAGTGGCGGCGTTGACAGCAGTGTTGCTGCTGCTCTCCTCCAAAAAGAGGGGCTACAGCCCATTGGCGTTACGCTGAAGCTCCAAGAGTGCCACGAGGCCAAAGAGAGCCGCTCTTGTTGCGGCGTGGATGGCATTGCCCGGGCGCGTGCAGTAGCGGGGCAACTGGGCATTGCGCACTATGTTGTGGATTGCACGCGGGCGTTTGAGCTGGAAGTCCTCCGCCCCGCTTGGGAGGAATATTCGGCCGGCCGGACGCCCAGCCCCTGCCTGCTTTGCAATGAGCACATCAAATTCGGCCTGCTGCTCTCCTGGGCGCAACGCCTCGGCATTCCGCAGGTCGCAACAGGCCACTATGCCAGAGTGGAGCACTCCCTTAAGGGTGAGCCCGCCCTCTTTCGCGGGGTGGATGGGGAGAAGGATCAGTCCTATTTTCTCGCAGGCCTGAGCAAGGCCCAACTCTCCGCAGTCCTCTTTCCCCTCGGCCACCTCGAGAAGGCAGCCGTCCGCGCGCTGGGGTGCGCCATGGGGCTTAGCACCGCCAAGGTGCGTGACAGCCAGGATGCCTGCCTGGTCAGCGCTGAAAACTCCTTCGCCGACATGCTGCGCGAGCGCTTTTGCGCTGTGGGCAGAGCGGGGCCCATTGTGGATGAGGCAAACAAGCCGTTGGGGCAGCACCGAGGCCTCCACAACTTTACTGTCGGCCAGCGCAGGGGCTTAGAGGTGCCCTCAAGCAAGCGGCTGTGGGTGAAAGCGCTGCGCAATGAGGATGCTGCCCTTATCGTGACGGACCGGGAAGAGGCTTTGCTCTCACACCGCTTTGTGGCGACGGGGATGAATTGGCTTGTGGAGCCGGCGCCAGGCAGTGTGTGCGAGGTCCAAGTCCGCTCCCGCCACGCCGCTGTGCAAGCAACCCTGCTCAAACGCGAGGGCAGCTGCGTCACCGTGGAGCTCCACCACCCCGTTCGCGCGGTTACACCCGGGCAAGCAGCTGTTTTTTATGCACAGAGCCGCGTCCTCGGCAGAGGGTGGATCCACCTACCTTAGGGTGGTTTTATGTTGACATAAGCTCTTCGTGAGACGAGCTAAAGCGAGGCTCGCTTTGCCCGCCTACTCCACTCCATGAAGGAACACAGCTCAAACCCATGCACCCAATGTCAACAGAACCCGACATTGTGTCATGTTTTAAACGACAAAATGTCAACAAAAACTGACACTGTTAGGGAGTGAAAAACGCGCCTTGGGGCAATGCCGTTGTTTTCACTTAAGCAAGTGCATTTTCTTCCTTCATGGAGCGGAGGGAAGCTTTAGCTTGCCTCTTGAAACTATTTGCGCTCCCAAATGCGGTCGGACATTCTGGCCAGCACACCCCACATTTTGTCAATGCTGAGCTGCTGCTCCATAACCACCTTGTTGAGTATTTCTATTCTGCAGTGCAACGCCCCATTGCTTTGCTCCCCCTTGCCCAACTCTACCCAAAACTCTTCCAAGCGTTTCTCAATGCGCCTGGGCGCCAAAAAAGGCTCCAGCAGTTTTTTAAAAAAACTTTGGCGCGGCAAAACCCTCGCTTGTTTGAGAGGTGGCGGTGGGGGCCTTGGGGGCCACACCCTTTGAGGTGGGGGTGTTGTTTCAGCTTCAGCTTCTTCTTCAGGAGGCTCCACCGCCTTGAGTATAATTGTGGTTTTTTCGTGTATACCCCTGCCTGTTTTGTTGGGGTATTTGCCTTGCGGGTTTTGTCTGTTGTGCAGGGGCTGCTCAGCTTTTCTGTTTTCTCCATTGTCGGCCATGGTGCCTTCCTCTTCCGTGTTGGGGGTTAAATTTTTCCACCCTGTGGTCGGCGCCGTTTGGGCTCAGTGCAGCAGCCCAAACCCTCGTTTGAGACGCATGTATGGCGGCCCAAACGAGTTAGTAGACCGGTACGTAACGAAAGACCGGCGAGCCTTTCGGCTCCTGCGCCTGCGCCGCCGGGCAACCCGGAGGCTCTAAAAGGGAGGAGCGAAGGCCCTTCTTTCGCTTCACCTACCTTTCTTCATTACGTAACGCGGACTACTAAGCCCGGCCACACGATATTTCGTGCAGCACGAGGAACATAGCATTCTTTGTTTATTGGATGAAGCAAAATTGATTCAGAACTGTTTTTTCGCCTGGCGCGGGCATTTTAAATGAGGGTTTTTTTTGCCCTCCCGGGCAGGGTTGTTTTGCAGAGTGGGCCTGCGGCCCGGCTATTTTCAAAGGAAAAAGTTTTTTTTGTGGGGGGTTTTTATTTTTTCCCCTCCGGGGAGGGGAGAGTCGCCTCCGGCGAAGGGTTTTTTTCGCTTTCAGCGGGGGGAGGTTTCGCCTCCCGGCGAGTCACTTTTTTTGTCTGGACAAAAAAAGTAACCAAAAAAAGCCACTCTCCGAGGGCCCTGCGGGGCTCATCGTCGGTTGCTTCCTA
>WRKR01000030.1 GCA_009782175.1 Cystobacterineae bacterium | reverse complement strand
GGCGCGGTTGCGAGCAGAAAAAGTTCGCCGATGGTTTTTTATTCCCTTGCTGACGAGAAAATTTCTGAACTCCTCAAAACATTGGAGCGGCTATATGCACCGAAATAAAGAGAGTAGCATTTGTTGGCGCAGAGAGCGGGAGCACAAAGTTTTGGCGGAGCGCAAAACACAAAGGGGGAGTCATGAATAAGAAAATCCTCAGGGAAATTGTGCGAGTGCTGTGGCCTCCAGTTGCTGTGTTGTGTTTCCTCTTGGGTTTTAGCCTGGGCTATAAAGGTTGTTCGGAGACCCAACAGCGCTCCTATATGGAGGGCGCAGCTGGGCCGCCGCAATAAGACAAACTTAAGCTATTGAGGAATATGCGCAGGCATTTCCACCGGCTGCCCTAAAAGGCCCGGGAGTTGGCCTTCCACATATGTCCACGGGGTGGTGAGGAATGCCGCCGGGAAACCGTCTCTTCTTCGCAACAGTCCGGCGCTGATGTTGGCGCCGCCGAGGTTATTTAAGCCTATGTTGTTCCAACTGGTGCTGCTGCCTGCACTGTTTTGCATGCCGCCGAAGGCATGGTTGTTTGTCAAAGTGCCGTTGTTTGCTCCCGCCACACGTTCGGCACCGAGGGTGCTGCTCACGCTGGGGTTCAGCGCCAGGCTGTTTTCCACTGTGCCGACGTTATAGCCCACCAGGCCGCCGACCAGCTGGTTGCCAGTGACACTGCCCGTGGCATAGCTGTTGTGCACGGTGCCGGAGTTATAGCCCACCAGGCCGCCTTGATTGCTCCAATCACCGTTGACACTGCCCGTGGCATAGCAGTTTTGCACGGTGCCGTCGTAGTTATGGCCCACCAGGCCGCCGACATCCATGTTGCCAGTGACACTGCCCGTGGCATAGCTATTTTGCACTGTGCCGGAGTTAGTCCCCACCAGGCCGCCGACACTATAGCTGCTGCCGCTGACACTGCCCGTGGCATAGCAGTTTTGCACTGTGCCGTCATAGTTATAGCCCACCAGGCCGCCGACATTGCCGCTGCCGTTGACACTGCCCGTGGCATAGCTGTTTTGCACTGTGCCTCGGTTAGAGCCCACCAGGCCGCCGACAGACTGGCCGCTCCCGGTGACATTGCCCGTGGCATAGCTGTTTTGCACGGTGCCGCGGTAGTTAAAGCCCACCAGGCCGCCGGTATAGCTGTTTCCGGAAACACTGGCTTCTATTAGCCTAAGGTTCTCCAGGGTGGCACCTTCGCCTATATGCCCAAACAAACCTTGGAAGTCGCTGCCAGAAGCACGCATGCGAAGGCGGAGAAACTCATGGTTTTCACCATTCAAACTGCCCACAAATGGGGCCTCAGTTGTCCCAATCGCCGTCCAATTGCTTTCTGTGGGTTGCGCCGGCTCGGCAAGGTTAATGTTTTCTGTCAACCTATAGTGCCGCGTCAAGCCCGCCGCCGTGTTGGCATAGCGGTTAAAGGCCAAAATATTGGCTTGGTTCAGCGGAATGGCGCGGCTGGTCGCCTGCCCATCTATAATATTCATGCGGATGCTTCTGCTTTCAGCGTTATAGCCCGATATATTGGTCAGCCCCAGGTTGAAGGTTGCAAAACTTTCGGGGAAAGCCGTCTGCCCATCATATTCCACTGTTATATAAAAAGTTTGGCTTGTCTCCGTCGTTTCCTCGGGGTCAATTGCCACCTCAAAACTTAGCCCACTTATAAAGTCTATGCTGAGCCGCGCCCTGCTGGCGCCGTCTATGTTGTCAAAGCCTGAAACCACCACCCTGAAAGTGGCCGAATGCTCACCATAAGTGCCATCCCTTATGGGGGTGAGCGTTGCCGTGCTAGGGCTAATGGCCACATGCAGCCCCTCTTTTGAGGGTGGCCCCCACTGGGCATAAACCGTGAGGTCCTCCAAAACAGGTGTGAGGACAGTGAAGGGTGCTCCACTCCCATCGGCCTGCGTGTTCCACCCCAAAAATTTATAGCCCTCTCGTGTGGGTGCTTCGGGCAAAGCGTCTATGGTGGACATATGCGGCCCCACCGTTTTGCTTTGCGGGTTGGCCTCCGTGTCCCCACCATTTTTGTCAAAAATAACCGTATAAACCTCTTCCAAAGGGGTGCCCTCACCTTTATTCGGAGGAGGGCAGGCACTCAAGGCTGCGCTCAGCAATACACACGGCAATAAATAAAGCGTGCCAGGGGAAAAGCGTTTCAGGGGGAATCCCCTTTGGGGGCTTAAATTTTGAGTGGTTTTCATTCCTACATTCCTATTCTTCAGGGTTGTTTTGGCCTGTCTGCAATAGGGCGTTTGTTGCTGAGTGTTGTTTCAAAAAAAATTTTTTTTTTAGCTTTGGGTCGAAAGAGCACGCTTTTCGCTCCCCAAAAATGTAGCCTTTTGTTGACATGATGTCAGCAAATATTGACATTTTGTCGTTCAAAACATGACACAATGTCAGGTTTTGTTGACATTTGAGTGCATGGGTTTGCGACCTCAGCACGCCTGAAGGCCAAAAAAGCCTTGGACGAAAAGCTGTTTTCCACCGCCTGCGTGCAAAGGGTGGTGAGCGCAGCAACCCTTCTTGAAGGGCTGGGTTTTCTGAATACAACCCACGCGGAGAAAAAAGCCACGCTGCCCTCTGCACAACCTCGTTGAAATTTTGTGTTGTGCACAAAAAATACCCCGCAGAGCTCCAGGAAGACGCTGTATTTCTCCAGGCTGCAAACACCTTCATGGGCTCAACTATACTTACAACTTGATGATTTATTTGAGAATTTTCCAAAATGTCTCTTGCCAAAATATTTCTATTTGAAAAATCAGAAAGCCATACTCGTTTTTTTTCAGAGAAAGGAAATTTAGCTGTGCGAAAGTCCGTGTTCATTTTTTCTGTTGTTGCCGCCACACTCTTTGCCTGCAATGACGATGAGCCCATTGTTGAAGAGGCGGCATTGGCGCCGTTTAAAACCTCAACCATTGAGTCCTTCGTCCAGGCAGGCGCCCAAATTTCGGATGAGTTGGTAGCCTTGGGCCGCATGCTTTTTTATGAGGAGCGCCTCTCAAAGGCGCATGACATCAGCTGCAACACTTGCCATAATTTGGCCACCTTTGGTGTTGACAATGAAGCTTTCAGCGCTGGGCACCGCGGCCAACTCGGAGGGCGCAACTCCCCCACCGTCTATAATGCCTCTATGCAATTTGTTCAGTTTTGGGATGGGCGCGCCAAAACCGTCGAAGAGCAGGCCCTGGGGCCAATAACAAACCCTGTGGAAATGGCCATGCCCGAAGACGGCAACCGCGTTGTTGCCACACTGGAGTCCATGCCTGCCTATGTGGAAGCCTTCACAAGGCTATTCCCTGGCGAGGCCCAGCCTGTTTCCATGGAAAACATCGGCAAAGCCATTGGCGCCTTTGAGCGCCGCCTCATAACACCCACGCGCTTCCACGCATTCCTCGCGGGCGACGAAAAGGCGTTGACGCAAGCGGAGCAACGCGGCCTCAAAACCTTCTTGGAGGCAGGTTGTGCAAGCTGCCATAGAGGCCCCGGTGTCGGCGGCACTCAATATAGGAAGCTGGGGGAAATGGAGGCTTGGCCGGGGATTGAAGACAAAGGCCGAAGAGATGTGACAACAGTGCCCGAGGACGAGCATTTTTTCAAAGTCCCCACTTTGCTGAACGTTGCCAAAACAGCACCCTATGGCCACAACGGCCAGACAGCCACTCTGGAAGAGGCGGTGCGGAATATGGCCAAATACCAACTCGCAAAGACGCTGAGCGAAGCGGATATACAGTCCATTCTCAGCTTTCTGAATGCGCTTACGGGAGAAATTCCAACGGACTTCATCCAAAAACCAACACTCCCCCAAAGCACAGCCACAACTCCAGAGCCGGACGCAAGCTGATCAGCCCCGCCTCTTGAAGAGAAAAACAAAAGCAAAGCCAAAAGCAGAGCCATGCGCTCTGCTTTTTTTATGGCTTAAGCCTAGACCGTTTTTACTTAAAACTGATTTGATTCTCCAGACCGGTTTCAATTTGACATGAGGTCGAGGCGGACGAGGCTTTTGTGAGGGGAGTGCACTTAAGTGCATGACCCGAACAAAAACGAGTCCAACGAAGAGATCATGTCAAAGTGGAAGCGGTCTAGTTCGGCCAAAAAACAACGGCGCGTGCGCTGTCTGAAGACCATAGCAACGCGCCGCTCCTCAAGTCATAGACGCGAGGCCGTTTCCCTACGCCTGCGGTCCCCACCAAAAGCCATGGGCCTTGAATGTGTATGGCGACAAACTCTTTCTCCGTAAAACCCAACCCGGGAAGCGGCAATATTTCCCCTCCCTTCTGCTGATAGAGAAGAAGGCCGGTTATAATGCTGAATTCCCCGGAGGTCATCCAAGCAAACAACTCACCATAAGGCGTGGACTGCTTGTTCCAGTTGTCTCGCTCGTCGTTGCTCTTCGGTGTCCACGCCACAAGCGGCCCCACCTCCTTCACCTCCTGCCCTTCGGGGAGAGAGTGGACCACCAGCATACGGTTGGCCTGTGGACCCAGTCGGGAATAAACGTCCAATTCCTTCACGTCAAGGCCATAATCCCACCCCGTGGTTGTAAACTTGGACTCTGTCCGCTGCCACCGGCCCTCTTTCAACAGCCAGGCATGTGCCACGGCATACATGCCTCCTGCGGGAGACTCTTCGGGATGGGGAAGCTCAATGGATATTTTCTCGTCGCCCCCGCTCAGTTGAAAGCTCTTCTCCTGCTTCTGCATCGCCTGGGACATTGCCTCCTCAAGCTCTCGAGAAGCTTCCAACGACAATACCACGATGCCCTCAGGGCCAAGTCCAAACACCTCTACCTCACCGCGAAGCTGTCGGGTAGACGGAAGCAGCGTCAGCTTTCCACTCGCCATCTCCACTTCAAAGGCCTGCAAGGGGCTGATGTTGGCTCCCGGCGGTGCGCTCCTGGCGGCACGCTGTGGATGAAAGGAGACAAGTGCGCGCTTTAAATCCGCGCTCCACGCCACATCCACCCCAGCGCATGAGGTCGAAAATTGAGCGATGCTTGTCAGCTCCCCTTCCGGCAGACGGAGGCGGCTCCACGTGCAGCCCGCTTCATGCTCGTCCAACACAGACAAGTCCACAAACATGTCCGTCGCTGGCATGCTGGCCTCTTCTTGTTGCGCGGTGGCCTCTTTAAGGGGCGCAAGGACAGGGGCTTTTTTCGTTTGAGCACAGGCAACACAAAACAGGGCCAAAAGGAAAAGCGCTAAAAAATTCCTCATATATGCTTGGGTTATACCCTTGAGGTGCCGCTTCTTTGTGCTTTTGGTTTTTTCAGGGGGAACGGGTGACGCTCTCATGGCTATATTATACCTCTGAGGGGCTTGGGGGGGGGGAATGAAACACATTTATATAACGCTATAAAGCAGCTCAGCATAAGAGGGCAGAGGCCAATGTTTTTTGGCAATAAGGCTTTCCAGCTCATCCGCGGCAAGCCGCAATTCCGACATGCAGCCAAGCACCTTGCTGCCCAATAAAGCCGCTTGCGCTTCCATGTTTTGCTCCCTCTTGGCTTCTTCAACCGCATGCTCGAGGGCATTTAATTTTTCTAACAGCCTTGCGGACACACTGGCAATTTGCCCAAGCAAAAAACTTTCGAGAGAGCTGTCATAACTGCCGCAGGCTTTTTTAGACTCCAAAAGGGAGGCAAGCTCATGTTGGTAGGCAATAGACGCAGGTATTATTTCTCCCTTGGTTATATAGAGCATGGTTAAAGCTTCAATGCACAGCGTTTTAGAATAACATTCCGTGAGAATTTCATAACGCGAATGAATTTCTGTCTTTGAAAAGACGCAATGCCTGGCAAACACGCTTATGCTTTTTTCAGAAATAAATGCCGGAAGCGCGTCCACCGTTGTTTTTAAATTGGATAAACCCCGAGCCGCCGCTTCCTTCACCCAGTCCACACTATAATTATTGCCATTGAAAACAATGCGCTTGTGCGCTCTAAAAGTTTCTTGGATCAGCCTGGCGAGTGAGGCGTTAAAGTCCTTTGTGTTTTCAAGCAGATCAGCAAACTGCGACAGCGTTTCGGCCACAGCTGTGTTCAGAACAATGTTTGGACCTGCAATGGAAACCGATGAGCCTGTCATTCGGAATTCAAATTTATTGCCCGTAAAAGCAAAGGGCGAGGTGCGGTTTCTGTCCGTCGCATCTTTGGGGAAATGCGGCAATGCCGTCACCCCTATTTCCATCGGATATTTTTCCTTGTTGTGGTATGCCGAGCCTGACTCTATGGACTCCAAAACCTGCGTCAACTCGTCGCCCAAAAAAATGGACACAATGGCGGGCGGCGCCTCATTCGCCCCCAGGCGATGATCGTTCCCCGCATTTTCAACCGAAACGCGAAGCAACTCCTGATAATCATCCACAGCCTTCACCACAGCAACCAAAAACAGCAAAAACTGTGCATTTTCGTGAGGTGTATCTCCAGGCTCCAAAAGGTTTGCCCCTGTATCCGTAGAAAGGGACCAGTTGTTGTGCTTGCCGCTGCCGTTTAAGCCCGCAAAAGGTTTTTCATGCAATAGACAAACAAGGCCGTGCTTATAGGCAACACTCTTCATCATTTCCATCGTCAGCTGGTTATGATCTGTGGCAATGTTTGCAGTAGCAAAAATCAACGCCAACTCATGCTGTGCGGGAGCCACCTCGTTATGTTTGGTTTTTGCCATTATCCCCAGTTTCCAAAGCTCCTCTTCCAATTCCTTCATGAAGGCCGAAACACGCGGGGACAAACTCCCAAAATAATGGTCATCCAACTCCTGCCCTTTAGGCGGGCGCGCGCCGAACAATGTCCTGCCCGTAAAAACCAGATCCGCACGCTTTAAATAAGCATTTTTGTCTATGAGAAAATATTCCTGCTCAGGGCCTACGGTGGGAAAAACCCGGCGCACCGAGGTGTTGCCAAACAGCTTTAAAACGCGCCGCGCCTGTTTGTCGATGGCGTCCATGGAACGCAAGAGCGGTGTTTTTTTATCCAGCGCCTCACCACCATAGGAGCAAAATGCGGTAGGAATGCACAGTGTGCCATCCTTAATAAACGCATAGCTGGTAATGTCCCAAACCGTATAACCCCTCGCTTCAAATGTCGCGCGCAAACCACCCGACGGAAAGCTGGAGGCGTCGGGCTCGCCGCGTACAAGCTCCTTGCCCGAAAACTCCATAATAACCTTCCCGTCATCCACCGGGGAAATAAAGCTGTCATGCTTTTCCGCAGTAAAGCCCGTCATCGGCTGAAACCAGTGCGAAAAATGCGTCGCACCCTTTTCCAGCGCCCACTCCTTCATGTCATTCGCCACAACATTCGCAAGCTCCATCTCCAGGTGCGTGCCCTCTTTCATTGTTTTTTTGAGCGCCTGATAAATGTCTTTAGGCAGACGTGAGCGCATCGTTTCGTCGTTGAACACCATGCTTGCAAACAGCTCGGGAATGTTTTTCATGTTTTTAGAGCAGCCAAATGCCCTTCTCCAGAGCCCTCTGCTCTATATAAATGGAATACAGCTTGTCCATATGGAATGCAGATTGTCCATTTTCACCGCACCCCCCCCCAGGGGAACCCCCTGCTGCTTTCAAATACAAACATTGCATTCACAGCTCAGCAATATTTGAATATAACTCCTTTGCGCTGCGGGAGCTTGGGGGGACTGTATGCTTTGCTGGCCACGAGGCTTGTTTTGAGCTTCAGTCCCCTCCCCTCCCCTAACTACCTTGTTTGGGGGGTAAAATCTACACGCCGTATTTCTCTCATTTGATCCCCCTCAAGCTTTCCTTCTATTAACTCATAACCCATTAACGCAAAAATACGCGTCCCCAGAAAAAGTGGACGGGAATTGCCATACCAATCCACACAGGAAGCCTTGCAGTTGTCATTTCCATGGGACGGCACCTTGGCGTCAAGCCTGCCCAACTCACCTAACTTCAGTTGATGGTTGCGAAGATAGACTATACCCTGGGAAGCTTCCCAAAGCTGCTGCCAGCCAGATGCACCCCCACCACGAAAAGGAAGCCCAAGAATGCCATTCTTGTCGTCGCTTGCTCTATAAAAGAAACCGTGGCTGCGTGTTTCACCCTGAGAGGCCGCTTCCAAAACAAATTCACTCAGCAATTCCGCTTGAATGCCCGACTCTGGCCCTTCCAAGGAAGCGGATATTGCCGAAAAATGCAGGTTTCCATCCTTGCTGCCCACCAACAAAGGATAGCGGCCCAGGGCTTCTATACGGTCCACCGAATGCTTTATAGGCAAAAGGACGGGGGCAACATGTGGGTGCTGCCAATTCAATATATATGAGGACTGCTCTGCTTCATTCCCGTGCGGGCGCCAGGTTTCGCCTGCGCCATAGAGGAGATAGTCGCCCACATAACGGTTTTGAATGCTCCACCCGCCTTCTGGCTCCGGCAAGGGATAATAGTTTTGGAGTGGGGCTGCCGAAGTGCCGTTCCCCAACTGCTCTGTGTGAATGCGCAACAAGGCCAGGTTTTTGCTGCCCACCTCGGAAGACCACATGGAAGCACTTTTCCCTTCGGCGCGAAGCAAAACATTCAAATGGCCGTCGCTTTCCAGAAAGGAGAACTGATCAATGGGGCTGCCCATGGTTTTGAGGGAAGTGGGGGCTTGGCTCTCATCCAAGGGGAAACGAAACAGGGCAGAATGTACGGGCGAATAGGAAGCGTCTTCAGAAAAATGTGCAAACGAATAGTGGACTGTCCAGATATAGACCGCCTCCTGCGAGACATAAAACTCGCGCCCGGGCGGAGCGAGAATGCCTCTGGCCGTGCATTCCATGGGCTTGGCAGCCAACTCGCATGTGTGCACGGTGTGCAAAGCAATGCCCGCGTTGGGCTCAAGCCCATCATCCCCGCGATAGATTTTTGTCGCAGGCGCCAGGTGAATAAACTCAGCAGGTTGGTTTTCCTGCCAACGCCGCATGGCGGGAAAATTGTCCAGCGGGTCGCCATAAAAATCCAAATATAATGGCGTATAAAAAATCAACTTGCTGCCCACCAGGCGGCTGGCATAGTTGCGCGAAGAATAATAGTCGTTCGAGCGGAGAATATAGGTGGATTCATAGGAAAGCACCCCACCCTCGTCAATGTGGAACAAAACCACCTCCGTCCCCTGCTTCTGGTAGCTATATCCAATGACAACAACAGTGTTGTCTGAAATCAGCATTTCGTCATACCAGGCATGCCCGCTGCTTCCCGGCGCAAAAGCATCCACAACAGAAACCGGCTTCAAACTGTCATTTTGGGTGTCCACACTAAAAAGACGGCCACGGCGCAGAATAACCAGATGCTCACCATGCAGTTTAACTATCCCCCCTTCATCGACGCCTTCCGTTTGTGTGTTTGTCACAGAGTCGGCTTCAACAGGGGAAAAAGCCACCTCCCATTCACTGGACGAGCTGGTGGCGTCAGCACCCTTCTGGTATTCGTTTTCAAACGCTTTTTTCTTCTTTTGCAACCATTGTTTTAACTCTTTCTCGGATGAAAAGGCTTTTAAGGTGCCTTCTCCATTCGACCGCTCCACAGGGCACGCAAAAGAGAAAAAAATGCCAACCGCCAATGAGGCGGTTAACAAAAAACCTGAATAACGCATATACTTCTTCTCCGTCAGGACAACAGCACCGGTCCGCCGCATTTAAACGGCTATAAAAAATTAAACCCAAAAGCCGTTTTGAGGTTAGTCGTTTTGAGGTTAGTCGTTTTGAGTTTAGTCGTTTTGAGCTTAAACCGGGCCCACCCCAGCTTGTCCACTGGATACCACACTATACGCCCAGGCTGTTAACAAAAGTAGACCAAGGGGTAGATTTTTAAATAAAATTCAACACCTATCTATAGGCTTCGGGTTGGGCTTTCCAAAGTATATGCATGAGGTATGACAAGGTGGTTGTTTCTGGCAAACCACCCCTCTGTGCTGTTGGCTGGGGGCTTTGTTTGCCTATTCTCCTTGCTGTCTTCTTGTGTGGGCTTCGCTGCTAAGGGTGCAAAATGAGCGCAAAGTTGTTCCAAAATAAGGTGGGCTTGGGCTTGCAAAAGGGTTTTGGCCGGCGTGGAGCGTGGGGAGCGTTGGGGTTGAGCTTGTGGCTTGCAAGTTGTGCTACACACAATACTCCTGCTACACACAATACTCCTGCTACACACAATACTCCTGCTACACACAACGCCCCTGCCACACACGAGGCCCTTGGGCTCAACAATACCCCTGCCCCAAGCCAGGAGTTGCCCAGCCTCTCCCAGCTTCCGGATACGCTGGAAAACCAGCCCCCTTTCACCTGTGTTTTTGAGAGAGAGCAAATTTCTCCGGGTGAGGCAGATGCCGACAAACTCTTTAAGCATGCCCATTGGCTCCACAAGAAAAACCCGTCCAAGGAAGACAAAGCCACCATTGAGCGACTTTATAGAATTGCCGCCGCGTGGGGACATGACAGGGCGGCCCATTCCCTGGCTCTCCTGCTGATTTCTGACGACTCTGAGGCCGGCGATCGCACCACCAAGCCTCTGGAGGTTGCCAAGGAGCTCATCAGCCGCGGCATTCCTCACGGTTATTATTTGAGGGCTCTTTTGTGGCTCAAGGGTATAAGCGAGGAGGGAGACACCCATGGCTATTGGCAATACCTGCGCAGGGCGGCTGACTTGGGCAACCCGGTGGCGCAGGCGGATTTGGGGTTTAACTTATATGGGCGCTTCAACTCGCTTGAGTTAAGCGAGCAAATGTTGCTCTGCGCGGCAGAGCAGGGTCACCCTTTGATGACATCGCTCATGGCAGACTGGCTAAGGCGCAACAGGAAATACGAAGAAGCAATACAACATTTGCAAAGGGTTGTTAAAACGGGGGGGAACACAACGGGGCATTTTGACTGGGCAGCATATGCCGCTTCAGCGGCATATAAGCTATACAGAGCTTTTTCAGGGGTTGCTGCTGAGCCGGATGATGAGGACTTTCTGGGTGACGAGGATTTTTGGGGTTTGGCCGAGGATGAAGAGCGTGCAAGACGCTATCTCAAACTCTCAGAGCTCTTCTTTAACAAGGAGCATACCCCCCCTACAGCGGATGAAATTGACACCATCCTCCCCCTGCCTCCCGCCCCACTCCCTGCATGGGATGGGAAAGCAACCCCATGGAGCTCCCCCTTGCCCAGCGAAGAACGCATTGAAGAAATGGCGCTTGCCAAGGGGCTTAACCCCAAAACCGGCTGGCCAAAGGGCCTAGAGGCCTCAACGGAGAAGCTGCCCAGCGGAACACAGTCCCATGCCCCAAGTGACGAGGCGCCCAAGCCCATAGAAGAGCAACGGACTTTCACCTGTACCTTTGAGAAAGAGCGCATTCCAAAGCGCAATGCAGAGGCAGACAAACTCTTTGAGCATGCCCATGGGCTGCACAAGCAAAACCGACACAAGGGCGACGAAAAGGCTTATTTAGAAATTGAACGACTCTATCGCATTGCCGCCGCTTGGGGGCATGACAAGGCCGCCGTCTTCCTGGTAGAGATGATGATGGAGGGCCACACAGCCTATACCCGCACCAAGCCCGTTGAAATTGCCGAGGAGCTTATGCGGCGCGGTATACCCAGCGGCCATTATTTGATGGGGCGCCTGCTTGAGAAAGGCCATGGCATTCCGAAGAACACCATAACTGCACAAGGGCATTTCTGGGATGCTGCCCACTTGGGCAACCCGGAGGCGCAATATGTCCTGGGAAACAGCTTCTTTGAAGACATGGGTATGCAGATGCTTCGCTGCGCGGCAGAGCAAGGGCATGCTGACGCGACATATAAGGTGGCGGAGCGTTTGCAGGCTCAAAAGAAATATGGTGAAGCCGTCGAATATTATCAGCTTGCCGTCAAACGGGGCTCCAGGAGCGCAGCAAGCACGCTCGAAAGCGGATTTCGTTTCCCTTATCCTGGCTCTGCAAGTTATTTGGGCTTGGCCGGAAATGAAAAACGCGCCATGCGCTATAAACACATTTCTGAACTCCTTTATTATAACGAAACCAACGTCGACGACATTGAGCAGATTGTGCCGCTGCCCCCGGCCAAACTTCCCGCGTGGGATGGCAAGCTGAAGCGCAAAGAAGCTCCGGCACTCCCCAGCGAAAAGCAGGTGGCCAAAATGGCTCAAGCCAAAAAACTCTATCCAGAAAACGGTTGGCCCTTGGTGAAAAACATTGCCAACATTCCCCTAGAGGAGTTGCCCGGCACGCTCAAAGGACAACTGCCGTTTAGCTGTGTACATGAGAAAACCCGCCTCCCAAAACGCAATGCGGATGCGGATATACTTTTTAGGCATGCGAATTGGCTGCAGCACCACCGAAACCGCTCGGAAGACGCTGTGAGTGCCGAGCAACTCTATCGCATTGCCGCCGCATGGGGACACGAGAAGGCAGCCAACAACCTCGTGGTGATGATGATGGATAAGCTGTCTCATAACAAAGGGGTGGACGGGAGGAGCCTGCCCCTGGGCCTGGCCGAAAGCCTCATCCACCGCGGTATTCCCCTGGGTTATTATTGGATGGGGCGCCTGCTCGACACAGGATATGGCGTCAAAAAAGACACAGAAGCGGCCATTCGCTATTTTCGAAAGGCGGCCGATTGGGGAAACCCGGAGGCACAATATTTTTTGGCAAACAGCTTGTCCAACGAGGTGGGCATGCAGATGCTTCGCTGCGCGGCAGATCAGGGAGAAGCCAGAGCAGCCTCTATGCTCTCTCGGCATTTGAGGGAAAAGAAGAAATATGCCGAGGCGCTCAAATATCTCCAGAAGGCCGCGAAGGCGGGAGATCGCTTTGCAGCCCAGGCTTTGCAAAAAGCCTTCTCAAACCCCCCACCGAAGGATGAGTGGGACTATTATGGCCAGGCC
Source organism: Cystobacterineae bacterium (assembly GCA_009782175.1). Taxonomy (GTDB): domain Bacteria; phylum Myxococcota; class Myxococcia; order Myxococcales; family Myxococcaceae; genus WRKR01. The sequence continues at coordinate 22,959 of WRKR01000030.1, read as the reverse complement.
GAAGACAAGGAGCGTGCAAAGCGCTATGAGAAAATTGAAAAAACCCTCGCCTTAGACAGCTATGCCAAAGAGGGATATGACTTTGAAGGCGCCAAAGCCATTGTCAGCGAAATTGACAAAATTGTGCCGCTCCCCCCGGCCAAACTCCCTCCGTGGAATGGCGCAATAAAGTGGAAAAAAAGAAAAGACGAGCCACCGCCGCTTTTAAGCCAGAAACGCATTGCAGAAATGGCGCGCGCCAAAGGCCTTGAGCCCGGGACTGGTCGCCCGAAAAAGAAAATTGTGCGCGGTTCCCACGAGGACTTGTCGAACATAGCGCGCACGCAGGAGGAGCAATGGCCATTTGTCTGCACCACCGGGAAAGACCGAATGTTGCAGCACAACGCGGAAGCAGACAAACTCTTTGAGCATGCCTTTTGGCTTATGGAGCAAAGCGAAAAACAGAGGCATAGGGAGCATAGGGAGAGCCATGCGGAAATAGAGCGCCTCTATCGCATCGCCGCTGCCTGGGGCCATGAGAAGGCCGCCTATGAGCTTGTGCAGATGATGGTGCACGGCCAAGCCGCTTATAGCCGCCACAGCAGCAAACCCTTTGAGATTGCCGAGGAGCTCATCCGTCGCGGCGCTCCCCAGGGCTATTTCCTGATGGGCTCTCTGCTCAAACAAGGTTATGGCAGGGGGGACGGACTCTATGAGCCTTTGCAATATTTCCGAAAAGCTGCCGACTTGGGCGACGTGGAAGCACAATATTTTTTAAAAAGAGAATTGTCCGGTGAGCTGAGCAAAGCAATGCAACACTGTGCGGCGAAGCAAGGCCATTTCGAAGAGGCATATGAGGTGGCGAAGGTTTTGAAGGACGAAAAAAAATATGCCGAAGCACTCCAATATTTCCACATGGCCCTCAAAGCAGGAAACAGGTGGGCAGCCTATGAGTTGCAAAAAGCCTTCTCCGGCGTGGCCCCTTCTCATGAAGACTATATGGGGCAGGCCAGGGATGAAGAGCGCGAAAAGCGCTATGTAAAAATATATGAAGCTTTCAAAGCATTCTCCCCAAGCTTCTACCAGGAGAAGAGCTGGGGCCCCATTGAGGAAATTGACAAAATTGTGCCCCTCCCCCCGGCCAAACTTCCCCCGTGGAATGGTGAAATTGAATGGGTGAAGAAGTTGGAGGGGAATGCACTTCCCCCGCTGCCTGAGGCAGAGCACATAAAGGAAATGGCCCTCAAGAAGGGCCTTCACCCCGAGACGGGTTTGCCTATACATAAAAAAACGAAATGAGCGTGAAGTTGCATGAGAATGCCGGGCGCCCAAGGCTGCAAAAAACCCAATGCTGCAAAAAACCCAATGTTGCAAAAAATTTCTGGCCGAAATTTTGTGCCCTCCACACCTCAAAACCCATCGGCTGTTGAAAAAGGAAGATGACGTAGAATGAAAATATTGAAAAATATTTCCGGCCGAATTTCGGCGTTGCTGCTTGGCTGGTTGCTTGTGTTGGGCAACGCATCCGCACAGGAGCTTCGAAAAATAGACGTGCCGGCGGATGTGTCCAAAAGCCCAAACAACTTGCAAGAGCAATTGCCCTTCACTTGCATTTTTGAAAAAAGCCGACCCTCAAAGCCCCACCCGGACGCGGAAAAACTTTTCCAACACGCCAAGTGGCTCCATAACAAGGGCCGCCTCAACCAAGCTGTGCGTCTCTATCGCATGGCCGCTGCGTGGGAGCATGAGAGGGCGGCCCAAATGCTTGCGGAGGTGTTGGTGGAGGGGTTGGTGGAAGCACCAGACAACGAAAGCCTGGTGGTGGACTTGGTGGAATGGCTCATCCGCCGCAACATTCCCCAGGGTTATTATTTTATGGGCCGCCTCCTCGATGGGGGCCATGGCGTTGTTTGGGACAGAAAAACTGCGCTGCAATATTTCCGAAGGGCCGCTGATTTGGGTAACCCCCAAGCACAATATTTCATGGGGAAGCAGTTGACGGGTTTGGAGAAGGAAAAAGCGCCCCTCCTCCATGAAATGGGGGAGAAAATGAAGCAGTGCGCGGCAGATCAGGGGCACGCCAAAGCGGCATATGAGGTGGCCTTAAAGCTGCACCAAGAAAAAAAGCATGCCCATGCACTCAAATATTTTCAGAAGGCTGCCAAAGCAGGAAACAAATATGCGGCGGAAACATTGCAAGAAGCCTTTTTGGCCAAGCCCGGCGAGTGGAGTTATATGGGCTTGGCCAAAGACGAGAAGCGCGCAAGGCGCTATGGCAAAATTTATGGGGCCCTCTCCTCATATGACAATGCCAACCTCACCGTCGACGACATTGACAACATTGTCCCCCTCCCCCCGGCCAAACTCCCCGGGTGGGGCGGGCAACTCGCAGGGCTGAAATATGTGAAAGGCAAGGCCCCACCGCTGCCAAGCGAAAAACGCATTCAGGAAATGGCCCACACCCAGGGCCTTGACTTTAAAACCGGCCACTCCATACAGAGGATGGAGGCCATGGCTGCACAGAATGCACAGCCTCCCAAAACCGCGCACAGCAAAGCCTATACACACAACATAGGGAGCCCAAAAATACCTGTGGCTGCTTCTGCCGCCCCCAGTGGACTGGAAAAACATTTTGGCATTTTCAAGTTGCCTGACTTGTCCTCCATGCCCGCCAGCCTCGAAGAACAACTGCCTTTCTCTTGTACCCATGAGAAAGAAAACATGCCTCCTTTGCCTCCACCTCCTTCAGAAGCCGAAATGCTCTATCAACACGCCAACTGGCTTTATGCGCAAGACGAACTGAAAAAAAACAAAAGCCTCGACGAGGAGAGCGAAGAGGAAGAAGAAGAAAAGCCAAAGGATGAGCAGAAGGACTCTGAAAAAAGAATGAGCGAAGCCCAACGGCTCTATCGCATTGCCGCCGCGTGGGGACATGAGGAGGCAGCCAACAAGCTGATGGTTCTCCTGGAAGGCGAAGAGAGCAACGCGTTTACCCACGAGCATGCGGATGCGCTCATCCAACGAGGCGTTCCCCGCGGTTATTATTTGAAGGGCTATTTGCTGGGCAACCAGGACAGCAAACAAAACCCTGTTTCACTGCAATACCTCCGCAAAGCGGCTGAGCTGGGCAACAAGGAGGCACAATATGCGTTGTGGAGTCAGTTGACCGACTGCCAGAACCCCGTGGTTTTCAATTCCAACTATATTTCCAGAATAAGCAGGGAAATGCTTCAATGCGCGGCAGAGCAAGGAAATGCCAGAGCGTTATACCTCGAGGCTTGCTGCTCGAAAGGAGAGAAGAGCCATGCCGAGTTGCTCGAATATTTCCAGAAGGCCGCCAAAGCAGGGAGCCAGGAGGCGGCAAAGCGGCTGCAAAAAGCATTCTCAGGGGTGGATGTTTCTGATGAGGACTATTTGGGGCAAGAAAGGGACGAAGAGCGCGCCGCCCGCTATGAAAGGATCAGCAACTTTCTCCCGGAGCATCACCCCGGGCACCATTCCAGTCCTTATTGGAACCGCCCTTCTCCCACTGTGGACGAAATGGACAGCATTGTCCCCCTCCCCCCGGCCATACTCCCCGCATGGGATGGGCACATTGCATGGGTGAAAAAACACAAAAGAGAAGCCTGGCTGAAAAAGTGGAGCCCAGCCAAAGCCCCCGCGCTCCCCAGTGAAAAACGCATTGAGGAAATGGCGCGCGCCAAAAACCTCGACTTCAAAACCGGCCTTCCCAAAACCCCCCAACTGGAAGAACAACCCACTTTCACCTGCGCCTTTGAAGAGGACCGAATTCCTCCCAACCACCCGGACGCAGAGAAGCTTTTTCAGCGTGCCAACTGGCTCTATAAAAAAAGCCTTCGCGAAAAAATGAGCCAAAAAGGCTTCTATGAAGAAGAGAAAACCTCGGGTGAATTCCATGAAATGGAGCGACTCTATCGAGTTGCCGCCGCGTGGGGGCACGACAAGGCGGCCAACAATTTGGCCCATCTGCTCATGGACAGAAGCGCGTTTTTGAAGCCTGTGTCGAGTGACTTTTTGAGCAAGCCTGTCGAGCTTGCCGAGGATTTAATCCGCCGAGGCATTCCCCATGGCTATAGGCTGATGGGCGTCTTGCTCGACAAAGGCCATGGCCTTAAAAAGGACTCCAAAGCGGCCCTTCAATTTTTCCGACAAGCAGCCGACTTGGGAAACCCAGAGGCACAATATTTCCTGGGAAACCGGCTGAGCGAACAGAAGCAACCGAAAATAGGCAAAGAGATGATACACTGCGCGGCAGCCCAGGGGCATGTCGAAGCGTTGATCCTTTTGGCGCAGGAGCTCATAGAAGAAAAGAAAGAGGATGAAGCACTCACATATGTCCAAAGGGCAGCCCAAGCAGGCAATACAAGGGCTGCGAGATATTTGAAAAAATTCTTCCTATATGCCAAGGTTAACGCTGAGGGGGATGCCGACTTTAATGAGGAATGGTATTTGGCCGCAGACGGTGAAGGAGAAGACGAAAAACACGGCAGACGTGGCAAGAAAAAAAGCCCGCTCCAAAACAGAGACGAAAAAAACAACGAGGAGCGCTCAAGGCGCTATGAGCATCTTCAAAACCTCTTTGACTCTATTCCCTCAGAGGAGAACATCCACCATCCCTATATCTCTCGCACCATCAACCTCAACAACTATGCCAATGACTATATCCACATTAAAGTGGACGACATAGACAACATTGTGCCATTGCCTCCTGCTGAGCTGCCTGCGTGGAATGAAAAACTCAAGGGAATGCAAAAGTGGGAATCCAACATTCCCCCGCCGCTGCCCGCCATGAGACGCATTGAAGAAATGGCACTGCTCAAAGGCCTCCACCCTCAAACTGGCTACCCCCTAAAAAAAGATGCGGACGGGAAAGTGGTGGATGAGCTGTCTCAAATACCCGGCTCCCTCGCAAGGCAACTGCCTTTTGTCTGCACCCATGAAAAAAGCCGCATTCCACAGGGCGAAACAGAAGCGGACAAGCTTTTTCGGCATGCACAGGAGCTTCATAGAGAAAACCTGAAAACCGAAGAGCGAAAACCCGAAATATCCGCAAAAGTCGATCGGCTCTATCGCATTGCCGCCGCGTGGGGGCATGAGAAGGCCGCAGAGGCCGTGGTATATTTGCTTGCCGAAAACGCAGGGGCTTGTGCAGCTGCCCTTGCTGAGGCCGTTGAAATTTCAAAGCAACTCATCCACCGCGGCATTCCGCGCGGCTATTATCTCCTGGGAAAACTGCTGGAAGAGGGCCATAACATAGAAGAGGACTCCAAACCTCCACTGCAATATTTCCGGAGAGCGGCTGACTTGGGCAACCCCGAGGCGCAATATTGGGTGGGCAACCGGTTGAGCAATGAGAAAGGCAGAGAGAGCCATCTCCTTCCACACGAGGTGGGCCATGAGATGATGCGTTGCGCGGCAGCTCAGGGGCATGCCGGTGCAGCAAGGCACATGGCTTTCCTTGGCAACAGAGAAAGTGAAGAGGACGAGAGGGCATATGCATATGCAACGGAGGAGGAGGAGAGGGCTCCGAAGAAGGATGCCGGGAAACTCCAATACCTCCAGCTTGCCGTTAGGGCAGGAGATGCCCAGATGGCAAACCTTCTGCATTACCTCTTTATGAGCTCCGCTCCTGAAGAGGACGAGGAAAACCATTCCCTCAGAGAAAGAATGCACTTTTCTTCACCGCATGAATTCCAACTGAGGTCGCTCCAAAAGCTGAGGCTTCCCAAAGACGAAGAGCGCGCTGCGCGCTATAAAGAAATGGCGAAAGTTTTGGCAGTTTTGAATGAGTATTTTCATTTCAATGTTACCGTTGATGAGATTGAGCAAATTGTGCCGCTTCCCCCAGCCAAACTCCCTGCGTGGAACGGCCAGCTTGCATGGATAGAAAAATGGGGAAAAGACAAAGCCTCACCGCTGAGCGAAAAACGCATTGCAGAAATGGCGCGCGCCAAAGGCCTTGAGCCCACAACGGGCAGGCCGATGCAGAAGGAGGCGAAATGAAAACACTGCACAATACCTCTTGCCCTGTTTTGGCACTGCTCTTTGGCCTGTTTTTCGCGGGCTGCGCCGCAACGGGTTTTCAGGTTGTCAAAACGCCCAACCTGTTTCCCATGCCTGACAGCCCACAAGAGAGCGCCTCTCCCTTTATATGCACTTATGAAAAACACCACACCTCTTTGAGCAACCCGGACGCAGACAAACTTTTTGAGCACGCAAGCTGGCTCCGCAAAAAAAACCTGATGGAAACAAGAAGCCCCGTATTGTTTGCGGAGGCTGGACGGCTTTATAGAATTGCTGCTGCATGGGGGAATAATTTGGCGGCCAAGGAGTTGGTACTCATGCTCATGCAGGGTTATTTGGCCTCCGAAAATGCCGCCACTGAGGCCGTGGAAATAAGCGGAATGCTTATCCGCCGCGGCAGCCCTCAGGGCTATGTTTTAATGGGTTTAATGCTCGAAAATGGCTATGGCGTGGAGAAGGACAAGAAGGCGGCGCGGCAATATTTCCGGGAAGCGGCAAAGTTGGGAAGCCCGGAGGCGCAATATTTTGTTGCCGATCACGAAGAGATGAGGCGCTGCGCGGCAGTGCAGGGGCATGCCGAGGCAGCACACCACATGGCGAGGGAGGATAAACCTGAAGAAGCGCTCAAATATTTGCAGATAGCTGCCCAAGCAGGCAGTGCCCAGGCGGCCAATCAATTGAGCAAGGCCTTCAATGGCCCCTCAGAAGACAGTTCTGATGATTTGGGCCAAACCAAAGACGAGGAACGTGCACGTCGTTATGCTGAGCTGTCGAAGGTTTTGAAGCAACACTCTTATCTCAATGTCACCATCGACGAGATTGAGCAAATTGTTCCGCTTCCACCGGCGAAACTCCCTGCATGGGATGGGGAAATTGCGCAATTGAAATTCGACACACCTCCACCGCTGCCCAGTGAGAAACGCATTCAAACAATGGCGCTGGCCAAAGGCCTTGAAGCGGAGACTGGCCTTGAGGCACCTCTCCAACTGGAAACCCAGCCGCCATTTAGCTGTGCCTTTGAGGAAGTGCAAATTCCAAAGCGCAATGCAGATGCCGACAAACTCTTCAAACATGCCCATGGGCTCCACAAGAAAAACCTGCTGAAGGCCGACAAGACGGTTTTTCTGCAAGTTGAGCGACTCTATAGAATTGCTGCTGCGTGGGGACACGACAAGGCAGCCGTCCTCCTGGCAGGGATGATGGTGGAGGGCCACACAGCGCATGATGACTTTGTCACCCAGCCCGTTGAGCTTGCCGAACAACTCATTCAGCGCAGCATAGCTGAAGGCTATATGTTGATGGGGCACTTGCTCGACAAGGGCCATGGCGTTCAGAAGGACTCCAAAACAGCAATCCAACATTTCCGGAAGGCTGCCGACTTGGGCAACCCGGAGGCGCAATATTTTATGGGAAACAAGCTGACTTCCCTGGGCCCTGCTCACCCCGCCCTCTATAAAATGGGTTTGGAAATGAAATATTGTGCGGCGGCGCAGGGGCATGCGGAGGCGGCCATTGAGGTGGCAGACGAGCTGAAGGGAAGAAAGGAATATGCGCAGGCAATACAATATTTGCAAATGGCTGCCCGAGCGGGAAATTCCAAAGCGGCTTATATGTTGCAAAATGCCTTTTCAGGAGCTCCTCCGAATGCGCGCTTGGATGACTTGGGCCAAACCAAGGATGAGGAGCGCGCCAGCCGCTATAAACAAATTAAAAAACACCTTGATGAGAATAAACGCCTCAACGCCACTGTGGATGAAATTGACGAAATTGTCCCCTTGCCTCCGGCCAAACTCCCCGCGTGGGATGGGCAGATGATGTGGCTAAAAAACAGGGAGAAGGAGGACGCTTTGCCGCCTCTTCCGGAGAAACATATTGAGGAAATGGCTTTGAAGAAGGGGGTTGATTTTAAAACCGGTTTGCCGACGAAGAAAAATAGGAGGTGATCTCCTTTCACCCTCAGGGAAGACAAAATGGCAGGCCAGACCGGTTGAGGTTGAGTTGAGCTTCTCTAAGCTAGGGTTCCCCGTCGCTCCGAATACTGCCGCCCTTCAGCCAGGGTGGTGGCGGGGAAATATTGGCCACGAAAGCTCCGCTAATGCGGCCACACGCATGGCAGACGATAAAAATCGGAGTCCGACTCGTCGCCAAAAGGCTCCGGCTCACGCGGATAAAATTCAGAGTTTTCTCCTCATCACCATATGCGAAGATCGGCCCATAGTGTCTAGGGTGCATGAGCATGGTTGTAAGGCTGGTGGAGCCGTGAGTCGGGCACGGCGCCGCCGCGAACCATGACTCTATACGACGCCTCCCCTCGGCCGACTCCTCTTCCGGACGGCGACTGCTCTCATCCACCTCATCTTCTGGTGTTGGCGAAAACAACTTTCTGAAAAAACCCATATTTATAGCATAGGTGACATGGACTCACTGTCAAGAAATGCAGGTTCATATGCCATGCAGCTTGTTGCTCAGCTCCTGCTTTTTAGACCACTTCCACTTTGACATGAGCTCTTCGTGAGAAGAACTAAAGTGAGGCTCGCTTTGCTCGCCTGCTCCACGCTCTATTCCGTGAGGCTCGCTTTGCTCGCCTACTCCACGCTCCATTCCGTGCCGGCTACTTCGGTTTCGCGAAGGGATTGCACTCAAGCGCACGCCCATGAATGCGCGCACGCAGCCGAGTTGGCCCAAAGTTGCGCCAAGCTTAGGTCCGCACCATGTCTCTTATAAAAATAAGAAAGAGCTGCAGATCTTTCAGCAGGTGAAACGCAACCTTGTGTGGCCGTGCGAAAAGCGTTTTGGCACGGAAGCTGCGCCGCCAGAAAAGTTTTAGATCGCGACGCGAATAAATTAAACGTTTGGACATAGAAAAACTAAAATTACGGAAGGCGAGGGAGAGCCGCGAAGGCACGCGGATTTCTGGAAAATGCAGACGCGTCCTGATGTGGGCCAGCTGCAGCTCGGCCGAGCGCAGGTTCCGTTTGAGTTGTTTGCGCAAGGCTTCTATTTCCAAGCGCAGACGCTTTTCCGGCTCTGAGCGTATACGCGTCTGCAGCCAGAGCTCTTCCATTTCCAGCAGCAACAACAGCAAGCCGCGAAGCGCTTGGGCTATTTCACGCGTACGGCGGAAAAAGTGAGGAAGGGGGGATTCCACCGCATAGCCGGCCCTTCTGTCCTTGCGGGGTTTCAGGCGGAAAAATCCGCTCAGCATAGGGTGTCCACCTTCAACCAGTGCGGAATTTTTATACCACAAAAAGTCCAGGAGGAGGTTCCAATAGTTTTTGGGGTGGGCGCGCGAGAGGACGTCTTTCATATGCCCAAAGGAATAGAAATTTTTCCACGCCTCGCGGTAGGAGGCCAAAAGCTCGCCGGGAGCAAAGTTGGGATGCCGTATGGTCTCATGGAATGAGTCATACTCATTCAGATCCGGGTGTGTTTCCTCGCCGCGCGCGACCATTTGGGCATGATCCTTCGAGCCGGGTATGGGCGTCAACATGAAGAAGGAGGCCAAATCCACACGCAACTCGTCCTGCAGCCGCCGAACATCTTCACGCAGAGAGTCTGAAGCATCAAAAGGAAATCCAAAAATATATGCAGCATGCGTAATAATTTTCGCCTCATGCCACGCAGCAATGAGGTTTTTATAGTCTTCCGCATTGTTCTGGTGCTTGCCCGCGGCTTTCAGGTTTTGCGGATTAATGCTCTCCATGCCAATAAAAACCTGCGAGCAGCCAGCTCTGGCGGCCAGTGGAATAAAATCAGGTATTTTGTGCGACTGCGTATCCACCTGGATCATAAACTGGATGGGAATATTCTCTTCTTCACGCAGTTTCGTCAGGCCGTGGAAAATGGCGCGCCAGTTGGTGTTTCGGGCAAAATTATCATCCGTAAAAAAATAGAAATGGATTTTCTGTTTGCGGTGGTTTTCACGCAGCGCATGGATCATCGTCTCGGCGTCGCGAACGCGCATTTTCCGCCCCTGCACGTTGATGATGCTGCAGAAACTGCAATTGAAAGGACAGCCGCGGCTGCAATCAATGGTACCGAAATTGGAAGCAATGAATTTTTTTAAATATTTTCCATTAACCACCGGAATAGGCTTGTGCCTTAAGTCCGGCTTTCTGTCCAAAAAGTCATAAATGGGCTGCAAACAATCAGCGTCGGCGTCGCGCAAAACCTCCCCCCAGGTGTCTTCCACTTCGCCTTTGACAACAGTGACGCCCATGTCCAGAAGCTCCTGAATTTCCGGCGTAACGCCAGGCGACAAAGCCAGTGCTCCGCTGACGTGAAATCCGCCAAGCAGAACTTGCAAGCCGCCCGCGCGGAATTTTTTCGCCAAGTCGGCCGCTCGAGGGAATTGGTTGGTCTGCACACCGGCCAAAGCCACCACAACGCGCCGCTGTGGGAGTTTTTGCTTGCGGATAATGCTTGCTACAGGAATTTTCTGCACCGTGTCATCCCAAAGCTCAACTTCGAGTTGGGTATCGCTTCCCAGAAGCTTGCGCTGGGCAACATCCAAAGTCAGACTCGACAAGCAGGCAAGCGTATTGCTGGGAAGCACGCCGCGCAAATGACGGATAACATAGCCGTCATCATCATATTTAGAAGGTTTGATTATAACGACAAGAATTTTGCGGTGCACGGATGTGGAGGGGCTGGAGTTTTTTTATAGTTCTACGGTTATTTTCTTATAAAGCAAAATATAAAACCAAAAATGCTATTATGCGACTTAGGGTCGATTGAACAGTTGAATCAGCAAGGCGTGCCATAAAAGACGAAGGCCAAGGCAAAATGGCAACCCCCAAGTAGACCGTTTTTACTTAGAACTGATTTGATTCTCCAGACCGGTTTCAATTGAGGTGAGCCAAAGCTCAGCTTAAAAGCTTGCCTGAATGGGCAAAAAGCGTTGGGAAGGTGAAAAAAATAGAAAGCAACCCGCTGGGGTGCTGATTAATTTTCTCATATTGCAATGGCCTTAAGTGCCCTGCACACCGGAGGTTTCAAAATGCTCAAAGAATTTCAAACATTTATTGCTCGCGGCAATGCCATTGAAATGGCTGTGGGTATTGTTGTTGGCGCTGCTTTCAGCAAAATTGTCAACTCCCTGGTCAGCGACATCATCATGCCGCCCATGGGGCTTTTGCTTGGAAAAATTGACTTCAAAAGTTGGTTTATTGCCCTCAATGGCCAAAGCTATGCCAACTTAGAAGCGGCCAAAGCGGCCAATGCACCCACGCTGAATGTGGGTATTTTTTTGAATACTGCGGTTGAATTCTTCATCATCGCCTTCTGTATTTTCATCGTCGTCAAAGCCTTCAACAAATTTGCAGCTAAGGCCCAAGCAGCCACCCAAAGCCTCCTCGCTGCAAGCAAAACCGACAAGCCCGCCGAGAAGGCCGCTGACAAGGCCGCTGACAAACTCAAATAATGTGGGCAACAATGTGGGCGGCACCGTTTTTCTTGCCACCGTTTTTTTGTTGCTCGGCATTCAGATGTCAACAAAACCTGACATAATGTCATGTTTTTAACAACAAAATGTCAACAAAACCTGACACAATGTCATGTTTTCAACAACAAAATGTCAACATTTGATGACATTCTCAAAGGCTGCACCCTGGCCTCTGTCAATAACCAGCGAACGCAAGCCGGTCTCATCCATGTATTGTTGGTCGACGGGCGCCGAAAGGGGCGTTGTCAGCATCCCTTTGGGAAGCCAGCCGCTTGCATGCGAAAAGAACAGCATACCGTCAGCAGCCCGGACATCTGATATACGCATCAAACAGGGGTTGCGATTCGTTTGGTCGGTATAGATCAGTGCCCATATCAAACACTATCGTTCCTTTGGGTGAATCTTCAATATTCTATTCATCAATGTTCCGGAAAAACCAATTTATAATCTCCCTTATTCTTTTTGCAGGGCGCATCTATGCCTTCAAGCGGATAATCCCGTTTTGATAATGAAGCATTTCCCTGAACGATACTTTTATGAATAAAGGTCATTTCTAGCGTTGACGGAATATCGGTACCGGCAATTAACTTCCCATAATTATTGCCGTGTACATGGCTTACATAGAAATGCTTGCCGAGATCGTCAAGTAACGCATCGAACTTCACGGCATTAACAGCTAAATTGTGAAATTCTATTGCCATGCCGTTTAGCTTATTGAAGTAGGGTACAAGCTGCGGCAAACAAAAAAATTCGCCACCCTCAATATCCATTTTTAAAAATACGGACAAATCCTCAACTTCACCCAATCCCTTAAAAACAGTATCAAAACAGACCGTATTATCACCGTCATATTCTCCAAGAAATTTTGGGATGAAAAACCTGCCTTCATCAGCATTAAAAAACCTATAAAACTCTTCTGCCAGACTTAAATGTTTATAATAAACTTTAGCCCGCGAAAACTTCAGAAAAAATAAGTTGTATGCAATGGCAGCATAAGTTTTTGCAAATTTTTTAGTTAAAAACGGCAATCTTTTTGTTGAATAATCATAAGAATACACTTTAATTTTTTTGCGTTTTGAAAAATCCGCTTCAAACATCCAGTCATCTTTTATGCCAAAAGACAAAACGGTCTTCGTCCTTTCTATGTGTCTCCTGGATAATACATATCCACCGTCATTCTTATTCCCAACGCGAACCGGCTCATCTAATTCAACAGGATGACATTTCTTAAAATCAAACATAATTTCACTTTAGTCATTATATCAATATAAATTATTTCGGCAAAGATATGGTTTATTCATCGGGGCATCGGTTGCTGTAAAAGGAGTGGCAGGAGCCGGTGGAATTATTCAGTGAAAGCGCCCTAGCTTTTCAAGGAGAATGCGGCCTTGGCGCGTTCGAGTCTGAGTTCAGGCGCATCACCCAGCTGGGCCATGGTTTCAAGCAGCTTTTCTATTTCTGGGAGGTTTTGGGCTTTGGTGCCATCCTCCATCAGCGGAGCCGTTTCTTGGCTAGACTCATGCGTGGTTTTCGTACTGCCCAATTTAGCTGTGGGTTTAAACAGCTTTTTCGCTTTATAGAGGTTTTGGGCCTTCACATAATCATCAATCAAACGGGCAGCAGCCTTGGCGCGACAAAGTGCAATTTCCGGCCTATCGCCCAGCTCGGCCATGGACTCAAACAGCATATGCGCCTTGGGGAGGTCTGCGGCTCTACCATAATCATCAATGAGGTTGAGAGCTGCTTTGGCGCGACAAAGCGCAATATCCGGCGTATTGCCCAGCTCAGCCATGGCCTCAAACATCTTGAGTGCCACCTGAAGGTTTCCGGTTTTGCTATAACTCTCAATCAAATGCAGAGCTGCCTGGGCGCTCTCGAGTGCCAGTGCCGCGCTGGCGCGCTCAGCCTTCTGGGGGCTTTCCCTGCTTTTCCGTGTTGTATGCCTGCTTTCCCGTGTTGTGTGGTTAAATACAGGGGAGCGCATGGGCCGTTGGTGCAACAGCGCCCCATCTTCATTGAGGCTTTCCATGGCATTGATGCTTGCTGGCATGGCCTGTAGAGGAGCCGGCTCACCCAGTGGTGGCTTGGGGGTTCGGTTCACTTCATTGAGGCGATCGACCAGCTTTTGAAAGCCCTCACATTTGGGATAGGGGCGCACAAGTGCATAACAGGAATAGCCGCGCAGCCTCTCAGGAATGCTGGAGCGATCGTTTTCGTCCAGCAAGACAGGAAGGTATTTTTTGTTGCGCCCTTTAAGCTCATAAAGTTTTTCATAAATATAGTCCGCCTCCCAGCAAACCCCCAGGCCTGTATCCGGATTCTCATAGGGGTTTTCAATTCTTTCCCTATAAACAGGCGTGCAGATCATCAGCACAAAATGGGCTCTTCTTATCTGCTCCTCACACCAGCGCCACCAGGACAACTCGCTGGTTGAATGGTATTGATCCAACTCTGTGTCTATTCCTGCTATATTTAAAGCATCCGCAAGCTCCAAAACACGAGCGCTGTGTGCCTTATTTTCATGGCTATAGCTGACAAACACCTTCATGAGCGCCACGTTGCTCCAGATATTCCACACCCCAGAGGCCACGCTGTCCACGGTGGGCAGCCTCTGCCACCTGCTCTGCCAACTGCTCTGCCAACTGGAGTGCTTGGGCCATTTTGAAGAATATGAGCTTCTGCTTTTGTTGCTTGGGTGAAGTTTTTAAAAGGCATTTTTCCTATGTAGCCATATATTGGGGGCATATATTGTGGGCATATATATGCCCTTATGTGTTATTTGTTAAATATTATTTTCCCTATATGAGCTACCCATGTATTATTTGCCCCTGGTGTTGATGGGTATACACTGTTTTCACTGTTGTGCAGACATTGTTGAAGCTCCGTTGAAGCTCCGTCTCTTATGGCCAACCATGTTTTAATTATTCGTTTTTCGGCCATGGGAGATGTGGCCATGAGCGTCCCCGTTGTGGATGCCTTGGCGCGGCAATACCCTGAAACAGTTTATACGGTGCTCTCCCAGGAGTTTTTCCGCCCCCTCTTTGCTTATTGCCCCCCAAATGTACGGTTTTGGGGCACAAAAAAACACATGAGCCTTGTCGAGATATATAGGCTTTATAGGGAGTTATCCAAACAAAGCTTTAATGCCATAGCTGATTTGCACAATGTATTGCGCAGCCAATTTTTGAGGATGTTGTTTTGTTGCCGTGGCATAAAAACCCAACAGCTTGACAAAGGCAGAAAAGAAAAGCGGCGGCTGACGAGGAAAAGAAACAAAATATATAGGCCATTAAAACCCATAACGGAACGTTATGCGGATGTTTTTCATGCTTTAGGGCAAGGCCCTGAGCGGGTGGGGTTTCAGTCCATTTTTGGTTTAACGCGTGGCAATTTCAGAAAAATTGAGGCACTCACCGGCAAAAAATCAGGCGCATGGATAGGCATAGCTCCCTTTGCCAAACACCCGACGAAGACATTTCCCCCAGAGCGTATGGAGCAGGTGGTGGCGCATTTTTCTCGCAGGGCCAACACCACACTTTTCCTTTTTGGGGGGGGAGCCACTGAAAAAAAAATGTTGGAGGAATGGAGCCAAAAATACCCTCAAGCCATTTCAGTGCCTCAAAAGCTGGAGCTGTCTGCGGAGCTGATATTAATTGGCCATTTAGATCTCATGCTTTCTATGGATTCAGCCAACATGCACCTTGCCTCGCTGACGGCAACGCCTGTTATTTCCATATGGGGTGCCACTCACCCCTATGCCGGCTTTTATGGCTATGGCCAACTGCCGGCCCATGCCATGCAGGCCAAGCTTTCTTGTCGCCCATGCTCTGTTTATGGCAACAAAGCTTGCCACCGCAAAAACATGGAATGCCTCTCTCTGATCAGCCCGCAAATGCTCATTGAAAAAATAGAAAACACCCTCTCTCTGGCAAACAACCCCACAGAGCGGAGGGAATGAAGCGAGAGCGTTTTGTGCTCCGCCTCACTTTGGCTCTTGCAATGCGGCAATACGCACTTCAATGGGTGGGTGGGTGGCAAACAATGAGGAGAGTTTGCCCCCGGCAATGCCGGAAGCCTTCATGGTTTCTGGCAACTCTTCAGAGTGCATTCCACCCAAGCGTCGCAGGGCATCAATCATCGGCTGTGGGTGGCCCAAATAGGCTGCGCTGTCGGCATCTGCACGGAATTCACGGCGTCGCGAAAACCAGGCCACAACGAGGCTTGCCAATATGCCAAGCAATATTTGGCAGATGAATACGGTTATTCTATAGCCTGGGCCCACACCACGCTCGGTTTTGAAAACCACTTTGTCCACGAGGTGCCCTACTACCCGTGCCAGGAAAAACACGAAGGTATTAACCACCCCTTGGATCAGCGTCAGCGTCACCATATCCCCATTGGCAATGTGCGCAACCTCATGGCCGAGCACAGCCTCAACCTCACTGCGGCTCATCGCTTGCAGCAAACCCGTAGAAACGGCAACCAGTGAGGCATTGCGCCGAGCACCCGTGGCAAAAGCATTCGGCGGCCCTTCATAAATGGCCACCTCCGGCATGCCTATTTTAGCGCGCTGCGCCAGCTCGCCCACAGTCTTCAGCAACCAAGCTTCAGTATCATTGCGCGGAACGCTGATGACATAGGCGCCCACAGAGCGCTTGGCCATAAATTTTGACATGGCCAGCGAAATAAATGCGCCACAGAAGCCGAAAACAGCGGACACGGCCAGCAAGGAGCCCAGGTGTATTCCTTCTTGTGTCAAATAACCATCTATACCCAGCAGCAAGCAGATGACCGACACCACCAACATGACGGCCATATTGGTGACAACAAATAAAAAGACCCGTTTCATGCATTCTCCTTGGCTTATTAAGCTTGTTGAGAGCGTAAATGTGGTGAATAATTAACCAGCACATGAGGCTCAAGTTGTCAAAAATTTATGTTTTTATAAACTGCTTCCACTTGAGGCACGCTAAAGCTTGCCTCAATTGAAACCGGTCTGGATAACCTGAAAGCGGCCTAGGCTCCTTGGAAATATCCAGTTTCATAGTATAAGCAAATTAAAGAGAGCTCTGTATTTCTGCATTCAAGCTCCAGCTCCGGCATCTCACCCAACATGGTTATGGCCTCAAGCAGCTTTTGTGCCTCTTTGAGTTTTTTTGCTCTGCAATATCCACGGATAAGATGGACGGCCGCTTTGGAACGCTCAAGCTTTAGCTCTGGCATTTCACCCAACATGGCCATGCCCTCAAACAGCTTTTGTGCCTCTGGGAGGTTTTCTGCTCTGCAATATTCATCAATGAGATAGGAGGCCGCTTTGGCACGCTTAAGCCTTAGCCTAGGCGTGTCACCCAACATGGCCATCCCCTCAAACACATTTTGTGCCTCTTTGAGGTTTTGAGCTTCGCAATATCCACAAATAAGAGAGAAGGCCGCATAGGCTCTAAAAACCAAAACTTTAGGCGTGTCACCCAAGATGGCCATGCCCTCAAACACCTTCCGAGCCTCCGGGAGCTTTTGAGCCTTGCAATATTCGCTGACCAGAGAAGAAACAATATCGGGGCGAATAACCTCAAGCATCGGACTGTTGCTCATAAGCTTGTCTGCGCTCTGCCATATTTTGCTTGCGGCGGGAAGGTCGAGCAAAGCCATCAGCTGTACACTGTTTATAAGCCATGGCACCTGCTTCATGAACTCTACCGGCATAGACGAGAGGAAGAGGTTGGCGATGTTTTCCGAATCAGACGCGGCAAAGTCTTGCGCACAGCGTTTGAAAAAGAAGGTTATTTCCAGGGGAGTCTCTCGCCAACACCCCCGAAGCAATGTGCCCAACTTTTTTTTGCCTATGCGCCCAAAACGGTTGCCGCCTGCGCGTGTCAGCACAAAGCGCTCGCCGAGCAGATCCGGCTCGACGGGGTGGAAGAGGAAGCGGTTTTCGCCGTTTTTCTCATGGAGGCTCCCCAAACCGGAATTCCACAAGCGGTGGTGAGGTGGCAGGGTGCAGGCGCCCCACCTGCCGAAGGTACATGTGGATAAGAGCAGGGCATGGAGCAAGGTGGTGCTTTCTTCTATGCCTGCGGGGCCCCATGAGCGCTCAAACTCCTGCTCAATGAGGAAGTCCAACACCTCGTTGGTAGAAATTTCGCTTTTGGGGTTGCTTTTCCCCGCCAGCAACATGGCAAAGAGCGGGCGTTTTTTTTCGTCCAACTGTTCCAGCTTGCACAGAAACTCCGAGAGCTCCGGGAGCGGATGGGGGGATTTCCAAATATATTGGGCCGTCTGTTGGGCGATGCGATAGAGCCCCTCATTGCTGACGGTGCTCAAGACAAAAGGCGGCTGATAACACATGTTTTTATCCAGCCATTGATACCATTCGAGCAAGCACCCTGCCCCTCCCTGCTCCTTATATTCCCTATCCAAAAGCACAATGCGGATGCGCTTTTTTCCCCACGCCTCCCTCTCCGCACGGCGTGCAAGTGTAGTGAAAATACGGGAAATATCGGGTGGACATTCAGAAAACTCTCGTGCCACATGGTCGATGATCAGCAGGGTATCCTCTTGTGGGCACCATGTATGCCATATTTCCGTGTCCGTATTTTCAAGGCTTAAAAAGCCTGCGCTCCATTTTTTCTGTTTGAGAAATTCACAAAACTCGAGTGCTGTCCGGCTTTTTCCGCTCCCCGCGCCACCTATAATCAACCACCACGAGAAAGGAGCCGTCGAGTTATAAAACCCTTCAAATGCCTGCCAAACTTCTTCATGGCGCACATAATCCACAGCGCGCTCGGCAAAGCGCAGGCGCAGGAAGGTGGAGGAGCGTGCTTGTTTTTCGTCGGTTTCCCGCTGCAAATGGCGAAATGCCGGGCGTTTTGTGTCTATTTTTAAAAGCCCATGCGGGTCGGGCGCAAGGGACATTCCACCGGCCCGTGCCAGAGCAAAAATCCTCTCCCACTCTCTCAAAGCAATGCCATTGTCCCAGGGCTTTAGCGGCGTGGGTACACAGGAGTGCGCGCCCTCCTTGGCCAAAATGGGATAATATTTTTTATTCCAACCGTGGCTTTCACACAAGCCCATGTTGACAATGGCGCCCTCCCAGGTGACGCCCATGCCGCCGCCCCTTTTTTCAAAGCCTTTTTTATAGGCTTCTCCGCAAATACACAAAACTACATCGGCCTCCTCTATGCCGTGCAACATCCACGCTTGCCAACCCTGCGCAGGCGGAACATCCGCATAGAGCAGATCCGCCATGGCCTCAATGCCTTCCTGCCTGTTGAGCCACTGCAACAATGCACCCACCTGGCTTTGTATATTGTCCTTATGGGCATAGCTGATGAATATTTTTTTCACGGGAAATGAGGCCTTCATCCGTCCGCTTTCTATTTATACCTTTCTCAATAAAGCCCCTCCTCCACCTTCAAAGCTTGCAATACAAAACCTGCCATACAAAGCCTGCAACACAAAACCTGCAACACAAAGCCTGCAACACAAAGCTTGCCATACAAAGCTTGCAAAGCTGGGCTGAAGCTCCCTCCCTGTGGAGGGAGGCCGATGGCTGCGCCAACAGCGCTAACAGCCAAAAAGCATATACTTTTCAGGGCTTTTTATACAAAAACCGCAGCCATTGTCCGGATATAAAGTTTTTCAAACCCTGAAAAACAGATACCCTTTGACAAAGGGCTTAAGGCCTTGGTGGGCCTTGGTATATGGCATTTCTGCCACCGGTTGTTTTAGGCAACCGGTTTTTACAACACTGGCCCCTACCCTGAGGTGTATATGAGCACCCAAAAAAGGCCTTAGCACATTCCATGGTGGAATGCAATACCTCGAACCTTTGTTTTTTTTAAGGAGAATATAAAACCCAGAGGCCTGCCGCCCCATGGTTTGCTGAGAAGCTTAGCGCGGCTTGGGGCATGTTAGGGCTAAGTTAGGGCTAAGGAAAATGCACTTGCTCGGGGGTGGCTATTTGATCAGGAGACGACTCCCCAAGGCCAAGCTGCCGATAGCCATTATAACCCCAAGCCCATAAGCCTTCATCAGCGCCTGCCGCCAAGCTATAGTTCCAGCCTCCCGCTATTGCAGTCCATTTTATTCCCGCTTTTATTTGAATGGGGATGTTTTTGTCAGATCCATCCCCGCTTGTCCCATTGCCAAGCTGGCCATATTCATTGAGGCCACAAGTCCACAAATTGCCACTGGCGTCTATAGCCAAGCTATGATCTGAACCTACTGCTATTGCAGTCCATTTCGTCCCCGCTTTTATTTGAACGGGGGTATTTTCATAATTTTCATAATAGTTGCTTCCATAATTTCCATTCTTCCCATTGCCAAGCTGGCCATGAGAATTGAGCCCCCAAGCCCATAAATTGCCACTG
The DNA here is from genome assembly GCA_009782175.1 of Cystobacterineae bacterium. Classification (GTDB taxonomy): domain Bacteria; phylum Myxococcota; class Myxococcia; order Myxococcales; family Myxococcaceae; genus WRKR01. The sequence goes on along the minus strand of WRKR01000030.1, from coordinate 3,123 downwards.
GCGTCTATAGCCAAATTATGAAACCAACCTGCCGCTATTGCAGTCCATTTTGTCTCAGGGCTTATTGGAACAGGGATGGCTTGGTCGGCGCTGGATATACCACCCGTTCCATTGCCAAGCTGGCCAAAGCCATTATATCCCCACGCCCATAAATTGCCACTGGCGTCTATAGCCAAGCTATGATCCCAACCTGCCGCTATTGCGCTCCACTTCGTCCCGGCTCTTATTTGAACAGGAACAAGCTCATGAGCTCCTTCCCCACTATTCCCATTGCCAAGCTGGCCATAATAATTATGCCCCCAAACCCATAAATTGCCATCAGCGTCTATAGCCAAGCTATGATCTGAACCTGCTGCTATTGCAGTCCACTTTGTCCCCGCTTTTATTTGAATGGGGATGGGTTCTTCATATGTAAGATCCCCGATCTGATAATAGCCCATATTCCCATTGCCAAGCTGGCCATAACGATTGCTCCCCCACCCCCATAAATTGCCACCGGCGTCTATGGCTAAACTATGAAACCTTCCTGCGGCAACCGCGCTCCACTTCGTCCCCGCTTTTATTTGAACAGGTGTTTGTTCAGATCCATGCAAATAAGTCCCATTGCCAATTTGACCCTCATCCGTCTCTCCCCAAGCCCATAAGTTGCCATCCGCATCTATAGCTAAGCTATGCTGCTCTCCCGCAGCAACAGACACCACATTCCGCGAAGTGCTTATAGCTCCCGGTTGTTTTGTCCCTCTTTGCTCGTCTTGTGGCCCTGTTTTGGGATCCGGATCCTCACAACTTAAAAAACCAAAACCCAACACCATGGTTAAAACGACAGTTTTTATGGTGGAAACCCTGTTTTTCATTGTCCTGCACCTTTTTCCTTCCCTTTTTCCTGCAACTGAACAACTAAAGCCTGAATTTTTGCGCCTAAAGCCTGGCTTTTTGCACCTAAAGCCCAGGCCAGGCATTTTATTCCCCCTGAGGGAGAAAGTCCAGCGTTTTTTCAAAAAAACCCCAACAAACACACAGAGTAATAGTTTTTATCCGCAGCTCAGCTGGGAAGCTCAGCGGGAATTTTCTCCTTATACTCTACGCTGCACTGGGGCTTGCATATATTTCAAAAGTCGAATAAGCATAGCCCTATATTTATTCCACTGGGGCACTCTGTCCCATTGAGTTGTGTCCCATTGAGTTCCACCTGAGTTCCACTGGGTTTCCGGGGGCATAGCTATTGAAGCAAAACAGCTATTTAAGCAAAACAGCAGGGCCGGCAGCAGGGAGAAGCACGCATGTTCCACAACGCTCCATTTATACGTTTTTTGTTGGCCACCATTTGGGTGTTGAGTTTGGCGGGGTGTGGAGAGGAGGAGGCTGATGTTTTTCCATGGGAGGAGGCCATGGGTGGCAAGCAAGCAGCGGGTATTGCAGAAATATGGCTTAACAAAGCGGAGTTAAGCCTTGAGGTGGGCGAGGCAGAAAGGCTGACGGTTATGCCTGCCGAGGCCAGCCAGAAGGGGCTCAGCTGGACAAGCAGCGACGCTGCTGTGGCCACGGTGGATGCTGACGGGCACGTTGCCGCGCTCAGCCCGGGCGAGGCCCGCATTGTTGCCACCCTACAAGAGGGCGGCACAACAGCTGCTTGCCAGCTGAGGGTGTTTGCGGCCTCCAAGAGGCGAGGCCCTGCCCCAAGCATTATCCATTTTAGCCCTTTGGAGGCCCCCTTTGGTGCCAGCCTCAGCATTGTGGGAGAAAATTTTAGCGCCGTCCCTGAGCAAAACAGTGTTACTCTCAATGGTATAGCTGCGCGGGTTAGCTCTGCCACGCCTGAGGAAATACGCATTGAGGTGCCCAAGGACATGCGCGCTTCAGGCCTTATACGCATAACTGTTGCTGGAAAAACCGCCATTTCCACCACTGCTTTCAGCTATGTGCCGACCATAACGGTGAGCACCTTTGCGGGCGGCGCGCAAGGCTTGAGGGAGGGGCCTGGAAAGTTTGCTCAGTTTAACGCTCCTTATGGCATTGCCATAGACAAGGGAGGCAACCTCTATGTAACAGACACGGGCAACCACCGGATCCGCCGAATAACGCCTGAAGGCATGGTCAGCACCTTTTTGGGCAGCACGCAAGGCTTTGCCGACGGCTATGGAGAGCGTGTATTGCTGAACCACCCCATGGGAATAACCATAGATGCGAAAGGCTTCCTCTATGTAGTAGACAGCGGCAATTACCTTATACGCAGGCTAACACCAGAAGGCGTGTCGAGAAGCATAGCCGGCAGTACGCAAGGTTTTGTCGACGGTTATATGGGTGCCTTCAACGCCCCTTCCAGCATTGCTATAAATGCGGAAGGCACCCTCCTCTATGTGTTGGATGGCAACCTCCTAGAGGGCCAGGGCCATAGGCCCCGTGGTTATATACGAAAACTGATGGAAGGAACGCTCAGCACACTGGATGCGCAGTTTGAGGCCAGCGGCTGGCCTACACCTATACACCCCAGAGGCCTTGCCATGGATCCGGCGGGCAACCTCTATGTAGGGGGGAGCTACGTGAATGGGGGCAGCCCGTGGATATGGAGTGGCCTGAGCAAGCTTTCACCTTCGGGAATAGTCACAGCCATAGGCGAAGTTGGCGAAAATGCTTTTATAAACCCCGGCGGCATTGCCATAGACAAGGAAGGCAACCTCTATGTGACGGAGGGCTACAGCATTGGAAAATCCGGCAGTTTTTCCGTGGGGCATAGGATCCGCAAAGTTTCACCTGAAGGAAAAATCAGCTTTATAGCCGGCGCCTCAAACTTTTATTATTTTTATTATTATGGAACTCCCGCTGGAGGCTATTTGGACGGGGATGGAAGCATTGCTTTGTTTAATGAGCCCAGGGGAATTGCCATAGACGCAGCAGGCACCCTCTATGTGGCAGACAGCGGAAACCACCGGATACGCAAAATTCTGATAGAATAAAAGAATAAAGAGGCTAGCCCGCTTCCACTTAGAACTGATTTGATTCTCCAGACCGGTTTCAATTGAGGCGAGCTAAAGCTCGCCTGCACTACGCTCCATGAATGAAGAAAAAGGATGCTTTTTCTTCATTCCCTCCGCTCCGCTTGGACATGAGGTCGAGGCGGGCGAG
>WRKR01000029.1 GCA_009782175.1 Cystobacterineae bacterium | reverse complement strand
ACGGTATAACAGCCTTCCCCAGGGGTTTTGCCACCCTCCAGCTGAGTTGGAGCCTACCTGAGGGCTATGGCTATAGCGGTGCCCAAACGGCCACCCTGGCCATTAGGGATGGGCAGGCCAAAGCCCGCGCCATTCCCATTGGCTCGGCCAATATAGAGGCCTTTAACGGCTATGCCAACACGGAAGAGGGCCTCAAGCAGCACTACCAGCTGAGCCAAAATGTGGAGTTGCCCGCGCCGCCCGCACAGCAAAGCAACTGGAGGCCCATAGGCAACGCCACCGCCGTCTTTGAGGGCAGCTTTAATGGCAACCATTTTGGCATTTTTGGCCTCCGCATTGAGGCACCCCAGGAAGATTACCAGGGCTTGTTTGGCTGTACAGGCTCAAGCGCTGAAATAGAAAACCTCCGGTTGGCTGAGGTGCAGCTGAACGGCAACAACCGTATAGGCGCCCTGGTAGGCCTAAACCGGGGCACCGTGCAAAGCAGCCACGCCATGGGGCAGGTTGTAGGCAGCGGTAATAATGTAGGCGGCCTGGTGGGCTACAACAGCAATGGCACCGTGCAAAACAGCTATGCCACAGGCAGCGTTAGAGGCGGTAATAATGTAGGCGGCCTAGCGGGAGCAAACATTGGCGAAATACACAACAGCCATGCCACAGGCAGCGTAAGCGGCGATGGTGACTATATAGGCGGCCTGGTGGGCATCAACAGCTACATCTCCAACCAGCCAACCCTGGGAAGGGTGCACAGCAGCTATGCCACAGGCAATGTTGTAGGCAACGCGCGTGTCGGCGGCCTGGTGGGTGCAAACATTGGCGAAATACACAACAGCCATGCCACAGGCAGCGTAAGCGGCGAAGGCGACTATATAGGCGGCCTGGTGGGCAACAACAGCTACCGTTCCGACCCGCTAACCCTGGGAAGGGTGCACAGCAGCTATGCCACAGGCAATGTTGTAGGCAATGAGCGAGTGGGTGGCCTTGCGGGTATAAACTATAGCATCATAGAAAGCAGCTATGCCACGGGCAGTGTTGAGGGCAACGACTGGGTGGGTGGCCTGCTGGGGAGAAACTATTATTCTAGTGCCTCAATGGAAGAGGCGGGGGTGCTGCGCAACAGCCTGGCCTTAAACCCGAGGGTGAGTTGCGTCCGCGCCAACGTTGGGCGGGTGACAGGGGAGAATACAGCCTCTTTGTTAAACAACTTTGCTTTTAGCGGCATGCTCAACAGGGCAAACAACACCGCATGGGGCACCATAGGTGCGGGCACCATCCATGGCGCCAGCAGAACGGCTGCTGCCCTGCAAACAGCCAACGGCTTCCCCACGGTATTTTCTGAAAGCCCGTGGACATATATAGAGGGCCACCTCCCAGGCCTTTTAGGGGAACCGGTGGGTATGCCTATACACCTTCAGCCATAAAAAAATAGGATAGGGTTGTGGTTTTATTTTCCTCCCTCCCCGGAGGGGAAAATAAAAACACCCCCCACAAAAAAACTTTTTCCTTTGAAAATAGCCGGGCCGCAGGCCCCCTCTGAAAAACAACCTTGCCAAAAACCCTTCGCCGGAGGCGACAAAAAAACCCTCATTTAAAATGCACGCCGCGCAGGCGAAAAAACAAAACCAAAAACAAAAAAATATTTTTTTAGCTTTGGGGCGAAATTCCGCCCGCCCGGGGAGGGCGAAAAAAACTTTTGCCTGCTTGTTGAGCTAGGAGCGCTTTGGGTTGAAATAGCTTTTCAGACTCATTTCAATTGAGGCTCGCGTTGCGAGGCTCGCGAAGAGTCTATCTCCAAGTGGAAAGCGGAAGCGGCCTAGTCAAAACTCTTGTGTGCCATGGCGTTCAGTTGGTTTTTGGCTTTCTCAGACCAAAGAGAGCCCTTGGGCGTAATGGTTATAATCAACTTAAAATAACGCTGCGCTTCCTTGGGGTCCGAAGCCCTCAGGCTATAGCCCATGCCAAACAAATCCTCCGCCTTGGCAACTACGCGATCTACGCACTTGTTGGCTCTCTCACTTTTAGGTTGCAATCTCTGCGCCTCTTTGCAGTGAGCAGCGGCGGCGGCAAAATCCCCTCTGGCCAAAGCGTCCTCCCCCGCCAACAAGGAAGCTTGGCTCAACATCTCCTTCAATTTGGCTTCAATGGCAGCACCGGCCGAGCCTTCCATCTTGGCGCCTGTCATGCCGGGGGATTTGTGTATCTTGCCATATAGCGCATAGGCCTTGGACAAAGGCACGGCTGAAGAGGCGATTTGCCCCGCACGGTATTTGGAGGCCCCCTCATCATAAGCCAGGCCGAATTCTGGAATGAGTCTCTGCAGCTCCTTCGCAATTTTGCGGAGCTCTGCATCCTTGGGGTGCTGAGTGATGGCGCGATCGCACTCATCGGCAGCACGCTTCCAATCCTCTGCACTAAATTTTCTTCGCACATCCATAAAGGCGTTCACCAGAAAATCGAGTCGAGCGTTATGCCTCACAACAACAACTTGGTTGCTATCGTCTCTGATCTTGACCTGCTCCAGCCTTTTGGCTTCCTCATAGGAAGCCCTTGCAAGGGCAATCTTCTCCCCCATCGCCGTTTGCATGCCGCGGGGCAATAACCTCAATACGTCTATGGCGGGGTCAAAATCGCCAAGCATCAACAACTCTTCTGAACGCTGCAAATGAAATTGCTGCTCTTCTTTAATCAGCCTATCCAAAAGCCCCTTTTTCTCCGCATTTAAAGAGGCACTGGCTTCGGGAATTTTGTCCAAAACCTCCCTGGCCTGCTTAAACACTTGCTGTGCAAGCAAAGCCTTCACCTCTTCAATGCCTTTTTCTGCGTTCCACTCAATCTCCGCCTGGCCTCGCAAATTGGAAACATCTATGCCCGGTTGGAGCTTCTCTGCCTCATCCACCCACTGCAATGCATCCCCAAAACGCTTTTGGCGAGCGGCCTCGCGCGCCTTGGTCATAAACTCTTGCGCACTGAGCTGCTTTTTCTCCTCGTCTGAAAGCTGTGGCGGCGGCTCTTCTTTCCCGCGCAAAAGCACCGCAAGCACCAGAAGGCACAACAACCCTCCTGCACTGGCCATCAACAAAAGCCACTTCTTCTTCTTGGGCCTCTCCCGCCTTCCACTCCTGCCGCGTATTCGCCTTTCAGGTGCCACCGGCAAAGCGCTGGGGTCTGGGCGAACCAGCGCTTTGGGGGGCTCGCGCGCGGGCTTTTTCTTCTCCACCACGGCAAGCTGGGTGTTTTGTTTTATGGAGGCGGATTCAGGCGCAACATGTGCCTCGGCCTCGCTAATATAACGCAGCTTGGTGGAGCCCACCGTCACCACATCATGATGAGAGAGTATCTGCTCTGTGACGCGTTGCCCATTAATCAGCGTGCCGTTTCCACTGCCCAAATCCCTCAGCAATACACCATTTTCCCCGCGGACAAACTCCACGTGACGTCGAGAAACCGCTAAGTCCGTGAGAGGTATTTCTAAATTGGAGGCCCGCCCCAATACCATGCGAATCCCTATAAAGGGCACCTCCTTCCCCGCATCCGGCCCCTCAAGTATGGCGAGCCTGGCCAATACGGCGACGCGCGTTCGGTCTCCGTCATTCTGCCCCACAAACTGTTGCTCCACTCGGGGACGAAGCTCATCCAAATCCGGCTCAAGCGCACCTAGCCCTTCTCCCAATTCCTCCTCATCCGCCCCGTGCGAAAACTCCGCCTCCAGCGCCGCACTGCTCTCCTCATCCATGGATTCTGAAAGCTGCACACTCGGAAGAGCAGAGGCGTTTTTCCACCTTGCAGAAGCCCGCCCAAGGCCACCCTCAGAAGCCACACCCTCTCTCTCAGAAAAGTTCCTCGCTTGCCGAGAATTTAAGTTTGAATTTTTTGGCCTCATGCAATTGCTCTGTCTAGCACGAAGATAGAGTCTATCCTATCCTTTGCCTTTCCTTAAGTGAACACTTTCCTTTCCTAGCACAGCTTCCCCAAACCACACCCTCCTGTTTTGCAACACCTTGTTTTAGGCCGCCCAAACAACCCTCTTTGCTGCTATGCTAACATAAATCAGCTCACCATGGATGCGGACTCTATACCTTCTTCAACAGTGCTCATTGTCGACGATGACAAGGCCAACCTGGACTCTGTTTGCAAAATATTCCAAAGAGAAGGTTTTCAAACCCTCGCAACCACCCAGGGCAAAGAAGCTCTGGAATGGCTTTTGCGTCCTGAAGTGAGCGTTATTGTTAGCGATCTCATGATGGCCGGCGTGGATGGACAAGAGCTGCTGCGCGCTGCGCGCTCCATGCGACCCGATGTTGAAGTCATCCTCATGACAGCCTATGCAACCGTAGAAACCGCCGTATCCGCCATGAGAGAGGGCGCTTATGACTTTATTACCAAACCGCTCAAACGCCACTCCCTCGTCCGCGCTGTTGAAAAAGCACTCGAAAAACAAGCCCTCGTTAGAGAAAACCAAAGCCTGCGCGCTCGCCTTGGCGTCTTGGACTCTAAAGCGCTGATGGGCCAATCTCCCGCCTTCCGCGCTTTTTATGACAGCTTGCTGCAAATTGCGCCCTCCTCCGCCTCTGTCCTCTTAACCGGAGAGTCCGGAACAGGCAAAGAGTTGGCCGCACGCGCCTTGCACGGCTTCTCCCTTCGCGCCAAATACCCCTTCGTCGCCGTCAACTGCGCCGCCCTCCCTGAGTCCATCCTGGAAGCAGAGCTCTTTGGCGTGGAGCGCGGCGCTTATACGGGGGCTGTCAGCAAGAGAGATGGGCGCTTTGTGCGCGCCAACAAAGGTACCCTCTTCCTGGATGAGGTGGGGGATATGAGCCCCACCGCACAAGTGAAACTGCTGCGCGTCTTGCAAGAAGGAGAAATAGAGCGCCTGGGGGGAACTCAATCCATTAAAGTCGACGTGCGCTTCATCGCCGCAACCCACAAAAACCTGCACAAGGAAGTCCAGGAAGGACGCTTCAGGGAAGACTTGTTCTATCGCCTCAACGTCGTCGAGTTGCATCTGCCTTCCCTGGCTTCACGGCGTGAAGACATTTCCTTGCTGGCAGAGTATTTCCTCAAACGCTTTTGCCTCAAAAACAACAAACCCCTCCAAGGGCTGACACCCGAAGCCCTCCAAGCACTCGAAAACCATTCCTGGCCAGGCAATGTGAGGGAGCTTGAACACGCCATGGAACGCGCCGTCGTCTTATGCCGCCACAACCTCGTCGGCTTGGCTGACTTGCCCGAAAGCATAGGCAAAGGCCCCAAAGGCTATGCCAGCCAAATCCTCATCCCCATCGGCACCTCCATGGAAGAAATTGAGCGCCGCGTCATCAACGAAACCCTGCGCTATACACGCGGAGACAAAAACCTCGCCGCCCACCTGCTGGGCATCGCCACACGCACCATCTATCGCAAACTCGCTACGGATGAAAATGAGCTCCTGGAAAAACCTACACCACCCCAGGCGGATTGACAGCTCGTCATTAAACCCCTTGAGCTTTCGCCATTTTGACACAACCTCCCCGCCCTCCTTTTGCAAATTCTTTAAAATTCAACAACTTATAACAAAACTCATGGCATTACAATTGCATCAACCCAAGCTGTGGAGTTTCTATTCAAAAAAAACTTCTGGCTTGTATGGTTCCTTTTCCTTGGAGGCATAGGCTGGCTTCTGGCCAGGCTGGCCTCTTTTATTATTGCCGCCAACCTCCAAATAACACCTCTGGCGCCTGAGGTTGCACAACCTGCGGCCCTCGCCAATCCCCAATTCACACCCACCAAGCCTCAATTGGATATTGTATTTTTTGCCAGGCTGCTGGGCATAGAGTTGACAACCGACAGCCTCGCTCCGCAGGAAAGCGCTGATGAGAGCAATATACTCTCCAGGAGCAGCATCAATGCGCGGCTGCTGGGGACACTCATTGCCTTTCCTCCCCGGTGGTCGCTGGCTTCTATACAAGTGGGGACAGAAAAGCCGATGAGTTTTGCCATCGGAAGCGAAATTGAAGGCGCTTCCGTTATTGCCATTGAGCGTGAGCGCGTCATTGTCGTCCATAACAATCAACGCGAATACATCGACGCCAACACGCCGGCAGCAGCTCCAAACCCTGTGCCTTCACCAGAAACCAGCCGCGCGGATGCCACTTTCAACATCCGTGAGCTGGCTCCCAACACTTATGAAATTCCGCGCAACGACCTGGAAAAAACGCTCGGCAACCTCAATGAAATTTCAACGCAGGCACGGATTATGCCCGCCTTTAAGGACGGCGCTTCGCAAGGGTATAGGCTCCATGCCATTCGCCCCAACTCCTTTTATCAAAAATTAGGCATGCAAAATGGCGACATCGTCAAACGCATCAATGGCTATGACATGAACAGCCCCGAAAAAGCACTGGAGCTCTATGCAAAACTCAAAGACTCCTCCCGCATCGACCTTGAAATTGAACGCAACGGAAGTCCCCTCAAAAAAACCTATAACATTCGCGCTCCATGAGACAACTCACCGCCATTCCTCTTTTGCTCCTATTGTCCGCACACAGTGCAAGTGCTCAACCTGAGGCTGAGGCCAGTGCTCCACCTGAAACAGAAAACAGCCTTTCCCCAAGAGGACAGCTCCGCTCGGCACGTCAACGCATGCAGAGAGAGCAGCTCCGCAATCAACCCCCTGACGCCCCACCTCCCCGGCAGCTCGCCCCTCCTCCACTCCCTGCCCCTCCTGCTCCGCTTCCCCCTGCTCCGCCTCCGCCTCCTGCTCCGCCGCCTCCTCCTGCTCCGCCACCTCCCAGGCCACCCAGCCCCAGCACAGAGCTCTCTACCGCCATTCGTACAAGCCAAACGCCTCCCATCGCCTCAACCTTGTTGCAAACCTCAACACCCACTTGCGAGGAAATAAGAAAACAGGCTCGCTTCAATATCTATTTTGACAAAGTAGAAATAGACAAACTCGTCCAAACCGTTTCAGACGCCACCTGCAGAACTTTCATTTTGCCTGAAAACATCCGCGGGAAAATATCCATTATTGGACCTGAAAACGGCAAAGCAGAAGTCAGCGCCGATGAGTTTTATGCCGCTTTCCTCGCCTCTTTGGATGCCAATGGCTTTGCCGTCTATAGGCAGGGAAAATTCCAAAAAATTGTCGAAAAACAACGCGCCAAAAATCACCCCATTCCAACGTTTACGGATGCTGAAACTTCAGGGGTTTTTGCGGACCAGATGATTACCAAAATGTTCCGCCTCAAATATATTGAATCCGAAAACGCTCGCACTGTTTTGCAGCAACTCGTTTCACCTTCAGGGGATGTGGTCTCCGTTCCTCCCAACGGCCTTATTGTGAACGACTTGGCTTCTAACCTCTCACGGCTTGAAAAAATCCTCGCAAAATTGGACCTCCGCCCTTCCGGAGAAGAAATTCGCGCCATCCAAATCCAATATGCAACAGCCAACAGCATCGCAGAAAAAGTCGAAAAACTCTTCGACTCTTCTCAAACAGCCAACAGACGCTCAGGCAGCTCAGGCAGCTCAGGCAGAACAGCTCCTCCTATCCATCCCCCTTCTTCCTCTGCTCAAAGCCCCTCCGGAGAGCCCTCCGCTCCCTCCACCTTAACCCAATTGATTCCGGATGAGCGCACCAACAAACTCATTGTCATCGCCAGCCCCGCCGCTTTGGAATCCATTCAAGCCCTCATCCGTGAACTCGATATCCCCATCGCCGGAGAAGGCAGCATCCACGTCTATCCCCTGGAAAATGCAAATGCAGAAGAAATTGCCCAAACCTTGCAAGCCTTCGTTCAAACTTCCGGAACATCCACATCCACATCCCCCCAAACACGACGGCCTGGAAGCAGTGCGCCTCCTCGTTCAGGAATGTCTCGCAGCGGCTCCACCACAGACACTTTCCAGGGAGAAGTGCGCATTGCCGCCGACAAATCCACCAATGCGCTGGTTATTACGGCTAACCAAGCCGATTATCGCTCCTTGGTCCGGGTCATTGAAAAATTAGACGTCCGTCGCCGGCAAGTCTTCGTCGAAGCCGTCATCATGGAAGTCAGCTTAGATCGCTCCATGGAATTCGGAATCCAAGCCCACCAAGGCTTTGGCATTGAAACAAGCCGAGGCACTTTGCCAGGCGTTGTAGGCACAAACTATAAGCAAGGCCTGCCCCCCTCGTTCAGCCTTCTCAGCCTCGCCAACTATGGCGGCTTCCTCGCAGGCCTCCAAGGGCCCGACCTGAACATCCCTGCACTCTCCAACCTTGGCATCAGCATCCCTGCCTTCGGAATCATCATCAACGCCTTGCAATCCGATTCGGATGTGAATGTGCTCTCCACACCTCACTTGCTCACGCTCGACAACGAGGAAGCAGAAATTGTCGTCGGCCAAAATGTCCCCATGCAGGCAGGCTATGCCATCAACCCCTTCAGCAGCGCTTCGCTGACAAACCTCACTTCTGGCTCCACAGGCTCCGCCGCCAGCCTCCTGGGCGGCCTCGGTGGGTTGGGAGGAGCTCAAATTAACCGCCAGGACGTGCAGCTCAAACTCACCATCAAACCACAAGTCAATGAGAGTGATTATATACGCCTCGTTATTAACAAACAAATTGAGGATATTACTTCTATTGATCCGGTGCTTGGCCCCACCACCTCTAAACGGATTGCCAAAACCACTGTCGTCGCCAAAGACCAAGAAACGGTGGTCATCGGCGGACTCATGCGTGACCGAACGCTTGAAAACGTTTCCAAAGTCCCTTTCTTTGGAGACATTCCTATTTTGGGCCACCTTTTTCGAAGCCAAACGAAAACAAAAACAAAAACCAACTTGTTGATGTTTCTCACGCCATACATCATCCGGGACTCCAGTGACTTTAGAAGAATTTTAGAGCGCAAGCTCAAAGAGCGACAAAGTTTTGTTGAACAGTTTTATGGAGCAGCCACGGGTTATGACTTGCTCATCGACTATGCTCGAAAACCTGGCCCCATGGCTCGAGTGGCTCAAATCACCAACCGGGAGCTGCGCAAGTTTGAGCATGGAGGCAAAGGGCTGGACGGCGAACGCCTTATCTCCCCCATGGCAGAGCCCAAAACAAATCCAACGGCGCCCGCAAACCCCTCCCCAACAGAAACACCGTCTCTTCCTGAAAATGCCGCCCCCTCCTCCCTGGAAATAACGCCCACGCCTTCAGAAATGCCCCCTCTTCTCGAAGAGGCAGGAGCGGCAGACTCATGAATCCACCGCCACTCCCCTCTGCCTTAGCTTCTCCTCCTGGACCCCCCTTGGCCCAGGGAAGCTCTCTGGGGGAAATTCTTCAAGCTGAATATGGCGTTCCCGGAGAGCTGGTTTCTCAAGCACTCCTGCTTCAAAAAGACAAGGGCCAGTTCCTCGGAGAAATACTCCTTGAAATGAAGGCCATCGCTCCAGAGCAACTCGGACGCGCCTTAAGCATTCAGCTGGGCTATCCATTTTTAGAAGAGCTTTCTAAAAATACCGTTGATTATGAGTTGGTCAAACTCATTCCCATCAACTTTGCCAAGCAAGCCGTGCTCGTCCCCCTGCATAAAGAAGGCGACAAAATCGCCATCGCCGTCGCCAATCCGCTGGACTTCTCCGCTTTAGATCAAGCCAGGCTCTGCCTGAACTCCGCTCTCAACATCTATATCGCCACCCCCAACACCATTGTGGATGCCATTAACCTCAGCTTCGAGCGTTCCATGAATGCGGCTGAAGAAGTGGTCGATGAAATGGAGGCTCAAGACTTAGATATGGTTGGGCATGAGCTCGAAGAGACGCAGGACCTGTTGGATGCCGGCGACGAAGCGCCCATCATCCGTTTGGTTAACTCGCTCTTGTTTCGCGCAGCCAAGGAGCGCGCCAGCGACATCCACATCGAGCCTATGGAGCAAGGTGTCACCATTCGGTTTCGCGTCGATGGGGTGCTTCAGGAAATTATTAAAACACCCAAGCGCTATCAAAACTCCATCTTAAGCCGCATCAAAATTATGGCGCGCCTTAACATTGCCGAAAAACGCCTCCCTCAGGATGGTCGCATTCGCATCCGCCTTGCCGGACGTGACATCGACATCCGCGTGTCCGTCATCCCCACCGCCTTCGGTGAACGCATCGTCATGCGTCTGCTGGACAAATCCGGAACCATTCTTGACTTGAGCGAAATTGGCATGGGCCCATCCATTTTGGGCCCCATAGATGAAGCCATTCGGCGCTCCCATGGCATCATTCTCGTCACGGGGCCCACAGGTTCAGGGAAAACCACCACCCTCTATGGCGCCCTCAATCGCCTGAACACACCGGATGTCAACATTCTTACGGTGGAAGACCCTGTGGAATATCAGCTTCCAGGCATAGGCCAAATGGCCATCCAACCCAAAATAGGCCTCACCTTCGCCGCTGGCCTTCGCTCCTTCCTCCGGCAAGACCCTGACATCATCATGGTGGGCGAAATCCGCGACAGAGAAACAGCCCAAATCGCCATTGAAGCCTCCCTGACGGGCCACCTCGTCCTCTCTACGGTGCACACCAATGACTCCGCAGGTGCCGTCATCCGCCTGGTTGAAATGGGCATTGAGCCTTTTCTCGTCGCAAGCTCCCTCACCACCGTCCTCGCCCAACGACTTGTTCGCCGGCTTTGCACAGAGTGCCGCATCGCCTATGAGCCTACGGAAGAAGAAGTTGCAAAATTGGGTGTCTCTCTTGAAAATTTTTTGATGCTTAGCCAAAACAAGCCCATCTATAAGGCGTCTTCTTGTTCCACCTGCAACAAAAGTGGCTATCGCGGACGCACAGGCATCTATGAGCTTCTTTTGGTCGATGACGAAATTCGACAAATTGTCCTCAAAAGCACCGACTCGAGTGCAATCAAAAAAAGAGCCATTCTCAATGGCATGACAACATTGCTCGATGATGGAACGGCAAAGGTGGCTATGGGAGAAACCAGCATTGCAGAAGTCCTTTCCGTCACACAGGAAGACACCTAATGCCTGTTTTTGAATTCAAAGGACTCACCCAGGAAGGGAAAGAAACGCGTGGGCTAAGAGATGCGGACTCGCCACGGGCTTTGAGAATGCTTCTGCGCAAAGAAGGAATTTTTTTAACGGACGTCAGCAGCAAAGAGAAAAATACGCAAAGCCCCTCAGCTGCAGCAGGCATGCTTCAGAGAGAAGTCAAACTTGGAAAAATATTTAAATCCAAACTCTCCATCGACCAGCTGGCTACTTTAACACGCCAATTGGCAACATTGCTTGCTGCGGACGTCGCTTTGGTGGAGGCCCTCTCTGCACTTGTCGATCAGGCCCATGAAGAAAACATCAAACGCATTCTGTCTGACGTCAAGCAACGTGTGAATGAAGGTGCTTCGTTGGCCAATGGCCTTGAAGCCCACAAGAAGGACTTCGGGGAGCTCTATATCAACATGGTTCACGCAGGAGAGCATTCAGGCGACTTGGACGCTGTGCTCCTGCGTTTAGCCGAGTTCTCCGAAGGGCAAGCACGCCTTAAACAAAAAATTATAGCCACCCTCACCTATCCTGTCATCATGGCTGTCATGGGCATCCTCATCCTCTCTGTGTTGATGACGTATGTCGTCCCCAAGGTGGCCAAGCTGTTTGAAGACATGCACTCCGCGCTCCCGCTCACAACGCGAATATTGATGTCCATCTCCAATACCTTCCAAAATTATTGGTTCATCATTTTTCCAACCGCCGCCCTGCTTGTTTTCGCCGCCCTCAAATGGACCAAAAGCAAATCCGGTCAGCCCATTTGGCATCGATGGCAATTAAAATTGCCCTTGGTTGGAAACCTTGTCCGGATGGTTACTGTTGCTCGGTTTGCTCGAACACTTTCCACTTTGCTCAAAAGCGGTGTGCCTGTCCTTAACGCACTGGAAATTGTTCAAAATGTCATCCCCAATTCCGTCATCTCCAATGTCATTAAAGACGTGCGTGAGTCTGTCCGCGAAGGCGAAAGCATCTCCGCCCCCTTAAAACGCTCAGGACACTTCCCACCCCTGGTTTTTCACATGATTGCCGTAGGCGAGCGCAGCGGAAAACTGGAAGAAATGTTGCTCAGCATCGCAGAAAGCTATGAGCAACAATCAGACATCCGCATTGGCTCTCTCACATCCATTTTGGAACCCATCATCATTCTAGCCATGGGAGGCGTCGTCTTCTTCGTCGCCGTTGCTGTTTTGCAAGCCATGTATGCTCTCAACACCTTGGTGAGATAATGCCAACAACACCTCAATTTTCAAAAGCGGACTTATGGCTCAAACGCGTGTTGTTGGGAGTTTTGCTCGGGCTTATTTTCGTTCTGTCTAGTCTAGGAATTGCATTTTTCACTTAAAACTGGGGAGTCTTCTTCACATGAAAAAACGAACGACACATCTGCATCAATTTCAAAAAGGCATGACGCTGATCGAAATTATCGTCGTTATTGCCATGATAGCCATTCTCATGGGTCTTGTGGCCATTGCTGTCATTCCACAGATGGAAGGATCCAAAAAGAGAGTAGCAGAAATTGACATTGGGACTCTCATGAATGCGCTCGACATGTATTATGTCCAGAGAGGAAATTATCCTGACGTAGCAGCAGGTTTTCCAGCATTGGTTGACGCGGGGGTTTTAAAGAAAATCCCGAAAGATCCATGGGGAAGCGACTATCTCTATTTCTTGGAGCAGGGCAAGCCCGTCGTCGTCTCCTATGGGGCAGATAAAGCACAAGGAGGCGAGGGAGATAATGCGGATATTTCAAGCAAAGACTCCAAATAAAAATTTCCAGCCGTTGGAGTTTGTGTGTCTCG
Organism: Cystobacterineae bacterium; assembly: GCA_009782175.1. Lineage (GTDB taxonomy): Bacteria > Myxococcota > Myxococcia > Myxococcales > Myxococcaceae > WRKR01. The sequence continues at coordinate 23,433 of WRKR01000029.1, read as the reverse complement.
TGGCATGACGTTGATTGAGCTTTTGGTCTCCATGGCCATCATCGCGGTTATTCTTGGACTAACCGTCGTGGGCATTGGAGCACTCACAGGCACTCAAGCAAAAGCGGTAACCAACGAGTTGGTTGGCGCCATTCGAACGCTCTATGATACATCCGCTCTGACAGGACGCACGTGTAGACTGGCATTTTCTCTTCCTGACGATAACAACACAGCATCCGAAACCCGCTATCAAACAGAATGCTCTGAAAAGGCCACGGCGATACGCCGAGAAAGCACCCAACAGCTGGAATTAAAACAAAGCATAGCCCCTCAAACAGAAACAGAAAAAGAAGAGCGCCAAAAAATTGAAGCCTTGCTCTTGCACACAAACTTCTCAGAGCAAGAAACCAAACCTCGCACCCTGCCATCCGCAGTGACTTTGTCCGTTTGGACAGAACACCAACTCAAAGCTAAAAACGAAGGGCAGGCCTATCTTTATTTTTTTCCGCAAGGGTTCACGGAGAATGCACAAATTGTTGTCAGACAATCTGACAATGCATGGACGCTCGTCGTCTCAGGACTCACCGGCAAAGTTCAAATTATTCCAGAAGCACTGGAGCCACCCATATGAGCATGAAAAAAAAGCAAGCTTTCACCTTGCTTGAAATGGTGGTGGCTCTGGGCATTTTGGGCGTCGTCCTCGTGTCCTTGTTTCAAATCAGCTCATCCGCAGCTGATTCTCAAAGTTATGCGCGCAAGCTCACCGTCGCTACTTTGCTGGCTCGCTCAAAAATGGCGGATGTGGAACAACAACTGCAAATAGACGGGTTTTCTGCAACAGATGTAGAGGATGAGAGGGGAGATTTTTCTGAAGAAGGATGGCCTGAGTATGAATGGAGCTTTAGCATATTGGTTCCCAAAGTAGAAAACCTATCCCCAGAGCAACTTCTGGCAAGTTTTGCCGGCCTTCCCCTTGAGCAAACCCTGGATACGAGCTCCATCTTCTCAAGCCTCATGCCCAGTGGCTCGGCAGCTTCAACCTCCATGTCCGCATTCGCTCCTCTTCTGGCGCCTTTGCAAACACAATTTGCTCAAATGGTGCAAACCCTCACCCAACAAGTTCGAGAAATTCGCCTCAAAATTGAATGGTCTCACCGGGGAAAGAAAGAGAAAGAAAGCTTTGAAATCAGAACCCACGTTCTCTCCCAGCAAATGTCCACCATGCTGCCCACAGGTGTCCCTCCTCATATCGGCAACCTCAACCCGGGAACGAGGACGGTTCGATGAAAAAAGGGCTAACTTTAATTGAGCTCATGGTTTCCATTGCGCTTTTATCCATCATCAGTTTGTCCATGGGTTCCGCATTTTCTGCCATCATCAATTCATCTGAAATTCTCGAAGAAAATGCTGAAACGTCCCGCTCTTTGCGCGTTGCTTTCTCTCGGTTATGCCGCGAATTAAGCTCATCCTTCATCAGCGACAGATATGACATCCGTCGCTATCAGGATGCTTATGGGCGCCCAACCAACTTCGTCGGCACCAAAGACAAGTTGTTGTTCACCACATTCGCCCATCAACGCCTCTACCAAGATGCCAAAGAGTCTGATCAAATGCTTGTGGAATATCAACTTCAGAATTCAAAAGGACAAAAGGACATTATGCGCCGCCAGAAAACAGTCCTGGATGGACGCGTTGACGAGGGAGGAGGAACAGAAAATGTCTTCCTTGAAAATGTGGATCAGCTTGAATTCTCCTATTGGGACACCTTTCAAAAAAACTGGGTTGATGAATGGGACACCAGAAAAGCAGAAAGAAAATCTTCTCTTCCCTCACGTATAAAAATTGCCATCACCCTCAATGAAAGTGGCACTGCCATGAGGTATGTGACGCAAGTCCAACTCACTCTGACGAGAGAGTTATCGAGGTATGAATGAAAAATTCTCGTCGAAAGAAAAGAATTTCACCTCGCGGCGCCGCGCTGATCGTTGTCTTGGTCGGCATAACCATCCTGACCATTTTCATCCAAGACATGGCCTATCGTGGTTCTGTGGAATTAATCCTCGCGCGCAACCAGCGCGATGAATTGAAAGCTCACTACCACGCTCGCAGCGGCATTCAGTTTTCCAGATTGATGTTGGCTCTCCAAAAACAAATAGAGCAAATTAAAATTCCAAGCTTGAGTGGGCTGCTGGGCATCACCAACACCACCACCAATGACTTTGGTGGATATATGCCTCAAAGCCTTTCTATACAGTTGTGGAGGCTTGCCAAAATTGATTGTTATTTAACAAATCTCCTTTGGGAGTTCGACGAAACCCCACAAGCCGATGGCCTTGCTTCAACGTGTTTTGACGTCACCATCAGCGATGAAGAAGAGCGTCTCAATTTAAATCAACTCGACGCGCCCGACCTCAAAACAAGCATCGCCTTGGCACAGCTCCTCTCCTTGATTGGTGACAAAAAATATAACTTCATTTATGAGCCTCTGGAGTCAGGCTCCTCCCCCATCACGCCAACAGAAATCATCCAAAATATTCGCGACTGGATTGATGAAAATACATCGGCTTCTACCCTCAACTTGTCAGGACAAGGCCCCCCTTTTCTCGATGGGTTTTCAGATGAAAATTATTATTATAGCTCTAAATATGTCCCTCACTACCATGCCAAAAACGCACGGTTTGACAGCTTGGATGAGTTATATATGGTTCATGGGATTGATGACCGGTTTATGGCTGTTTTTGGAGATCGCCTCACTGTTTTCCCCAGCATCAATTCCCGCCTCAACATCAACACGGACGACCCTGTCCTGCTGGAGTTGGCCATCCGCAGCGTCGCGGATCCACTCAAACCCGATCCCCGGCTGCAAAATCCATTTTTTGTTGAAGGCTTAATCGAACATATTCGTCAGTTGAAAGTCATGGCAGGCTTTGCGCTCTCCGTTCAAGACTTCGTTGAATTGCTCAAGGCGGCAGGAATAGCCACCAACAGCGCCATCACGGCCAACACGCAAAACCAGCGTTATCTGGGAGACAGCAGCTCCACTTTCCGCATCCACTCCCTGGGGACTTCTGGAACAGTCAAACGTACGCTTACCGCTGTCGTTCGAATGGACAAAGAGCCATTGGGGCAGATTGTTTATTATCGAGAGGAATAAGCCATGGCAAAAATCCTTGCTATAGATGTCGGCGCTTATAGCATCAAGCTGGCTACCGTTGAGTCTATACGGAAGACCATTCAATCCATACGCTTTGAAGAATTTTCGAACCAGGACTCTTCTCACAACAGCCTGGCAAACGCACTCCATCGCGTTTTTGGAGCTAAAATATATGGTGTTGATCAAATCTTCTTTTCATTGCCAGGCACTTCCATTGCAACACATCAGCTCTCACTTCCTTTTGCTGACCCGAAGAAGATTGAGGCCACTCTGGGGTTTGAAATAGAAACTGTTTCAGCCATGGATATGGCAGATGTCGCCTTTGACTATCAGCTGATTATCAACAGCAAGCAGCTCCTGGTCGGAATTGCCCTGCGCCAAGAGGTTATGGCGTGGATCCAACAACTCTCAGGGCTTTCTGTTGAACCCAAGTGGATTGCACACCCCGCTCTTCAACTGAAGGCATTGGCCTCTTCGCCTGCTCGACGAAAAAACCAACCCCTGCCCAAAAACTTTGCCATCGTGGATTTGGGGCACGAGCGCTGCTGCTTCGCTTCAATTAACGCCTCCAACAGTTGTGACACAGCGCGCGTATTTCCAGCCGGAGGCAAAGAAATAACAAGCGCGCTTTCCAACGCCTTCAACATTTCTGAACAAGAAGCCGCTGCATGGAAAGAAAGACATGGCACCTTGTTTCCATCCAATGAGCACCCACCCGCCGCACACAAAGCTGCAGAAATTATGCAGCAAGCTTTGCTTCCCGTTGAAAGAGAATTGCGCATTCTCCTCAAAATGCGAGAGGCGCACGGGCAAGAACCTGTTGAGCTCCTCTATCTCACCGGAGGAACCTCTCAGCTCCAAGGCATCAGCTCTTATTTATCAAATGCCCTCGCTTTGCCCGTGGAGCTTTTGCCTTTGAGCGGCTTCAAAGAAGCCTTGCCTCCGGCTGCAGGCCAAGTCGCTTCTTTGCTGGCTTCCTATCAGTCAGCCGCACCCCGCTCACGTCGGTTTAATTTTCGCCAGAAAGAGCTGGCCTATAAAAGCGAGTTTGACTTTTTAAAAGACAAATTGAAAGCCTTGAGCATTTTCGCCCTGTGCGCAGTGGTGCTGTTTTTAGGTGGCGGAATAACCCACAACTTCTTTCTGCAAGCCAATGAGCGACACGTCGATGACGCGCTATGCACACTCACCACACGCGTCCTTGGGAAATGCGAGCGCAGCTATGCTCTGGCGAAAGAGCTTTTAAGCAGCAGCTCAAACCTCGCGCCTGAACTTTTTCACCCATCCGCAGCAGATTTTCTGGCCCACCTCATTCAACATGTTTCTAACCAGGTTGACATCCAATTTGAGCAAATTTTAATTCAGCCAGAACGCATCAGATTGAAAAGCACTGCAGACCAAAAACTCGATATGGACGCTCTCAAAACAGCCTTAAAGACCATTCCCTGCGTCGCTGAAATTGAAGAAGGCACAGTCGAAAAATCCCGCGACGGCCTCAAAAAGAATTTTCCCCTCGACATTAAATTGCATTGCCCTCCGCCTCAGGAGTTTAACCATGGCACTTCATGAGAAAATCCGTTCCCTCACCCAGCGTTTTTTAGGGCTTACGCGTCGAGAGCAGTTTCTGCTGTTGGCCATGCTCGCCGTGCTTTGTGTTGCCATCTTCCTCCTCATCCACCTGCAAATTGCACGCAAAGCCCAAACCATTCAGGAGAGAACGACAGACAAAAGGATGAAGCTTAAGCAAATAGAAAAACTCACCGACAATTATTATTTGGGGAAAAAACGCCGAGAACATTTTGAACGCAAACTCGCAGAGCCGCCTCTGGGCCTCACCAGCCACGTTGAAAAAGCCGCCACACAAGCAAAAATAGAAATCAGCTCTATTACGCCTCGGACTCCCATCGAGGGAGAAAAAATGCTGGAGCGCTCTGTGGAACTCACCCTCACCGATGTGGCCTTAGAACGCCTCGTTGATTTCTTGAAAGCATGCGAAACAGGTCCCGGCATCGTCTTTATCAAACAACTGAGAATAGAAAAACGCCCTCAAAACCTGTTGACCTGTTGGATAACGGTTGCCACCTATTCGAAAAAAACGTGAATTATGCTTAAGAAATACTCTCAGACTGTTTTCAAACTTATAGGCTATCTGAGCTTCACCACCTGCGCATTCCTTATAAGCCTCTTCTTTGTATTCCCCTATCCTATCCTTTCTGAGTATCTGGTTGCTAAAGCCAAACAGGCCAATATTCTTTTGAGCATCCACTCCATCCAACCCTCCCTTTCAGGAATTAAAGCCAACGGAATCCAAATCAGCCCCGCCTCTTTAAAACCTGAAATAGAGCTCGGAAAGCTCCATATGGATTCTCTCTCCTTAAGGCCCAGTCTCTTCTCCTCAAAACTCATAACAAATATAAAAATAGCCAAGGGAAACATCCAATTGGCAACAGGAATCTTCAACGCAAAGGAGATGAGTATTGATGCCAAAGGTATAGACTTATCTCAAATTAACTTTTCTGCCTTGTTATGGATGCTCTCACCAGAAATATACAACAGCGGAACAGCCACCCCCCAATTGGATATGGAAGGTGTTTTAACTCACGCACATATTTCTTTCTCTATTCCCAAAAACCAAAAGGCCTCAGAAGCCCATGGACAGTGGAATATGGAGCTGAATGAGTGGGTGCTTAAACAAGGAACCCTTGCCCTTCTCCTTCCCAACTCCAAAGAGCCAACACCTGTGGATTTGCCTCGAATTGTGTTTGGAAACTTGAAAACTTCCGCTTCTATAAAAAAAGGACACATACAACTGAGTCAGCTCAAAACCCAAAGCCATGAATTGGAGTCTGAAGTGCTTGGAAACATCCATCTGGACAAAAACAAAAAACTCGCTGACTCACAAAGTAACTTTACATTGCGTCTTCAAGCACAGCCCGAATTGCTCGAACGCCTCGGTATATTGGGCTCCGCCGTCAGTTTACTTCCAGTGGATCCGCAAAATCCGCAATGGCGCAGTGCTCAATTTCAGGGGCCTCTCTCGCGCCTGGAAATGAAATAACGCCATGCTTTGAGTTTTCGAACTTTGAGTTCACCTCAATTGCGCGTAGTTTATGAAGAATGGAAACAATCAGGACAGGCTTGAAAGAATTCCACGAGCCATCGACGCAAAACATTGCTGAGCTCGTATTTGTCAGGCGGGGGGTTGAAGTCATGCGCGTCAAGCTCGCTTCGCGGGATACCGTTCTGGGGCATGGCAGCAATTGTGATGTTATATTGCCGGACCCGGGTGTCGCCGCGCGACAAGCCATTCTGCGTTTTCATCCCCCCCACTATCTCCTGGAGGACTTGTCGGGACAAGGAACGAAAGTGCAAGGCATCCTCACCCAGGAAACCACTCTCAAAGAGGGGGACATCCTCACCTTTGGGAAACTGCAAGCCGTCTTTCATATCCAACACGCCCAGGGGACACAAACCAGCTCCAATGAGCAGCACCCCCGTACACAGTTTTATCCCCATTCTAAAATTGAAAATGTCCCCGCGCAAATCCGCGTCTCCTCCTCCAACGGCGAAAAAGTTTTTCCCCTCACACATGACATCAGCTGCATCGGCTCCGCAGAAGACAATGACGTGGTTGTTGAGGACAAATATGTCTCCGCAAAACACCTGCGCTTAACACAACACAATGGCGCCTTTATTGTGGCAGATCCACATTCTACCAATGGCACATGGCTGGGGAAGGTCCGCATCTATGAGGCAGAGCTGCCCATATATACGCAACTGAGGCTTGGCGACACCACCATCTGCATTGAGCCCGTAGAAAAAGCCTCTCCTTCCATCAAAACCAAATATGGCATTATAGGCGCAGATCCAAGCATGCACCACCTCCTGGAAATGGTGGAGCGTGTTGCACCCTCCAATGCCACCGTCGCTATTTTTGGCGAGTCCGGCTCCGGCAAAGAGCTCATCGCCCGGGCAGTGCACAAATTGTCTCTTCGCGCAAACAATGCTTTTATTCCCGTCAATTGTGCGGCCATTTCTCGAGAGCTCATCGAAAGTGAGTTGTTCGGACATGAAAAAGGCTCTTTCACCGGAGCCGCTTCTCACCGCAAAGGCGCCTTCGAAGAAGCACACCAAGGCTCCTTATTCCTGGATGAGGTAGGAGAGCTTCCCTTGGACTTGCAAGCCAAGCTGCTTCGCGCTCTGGAGTCCGGCGAAATTAAACGCGTAGGCGCATCCCGACCCATTGCTGTGGATGTCCGCATTATTTCTGCCACCAATCGCGACCTGGGAAAACAAGTCCAAGCAGGAAAATTCAGGGAAGACCTTTATTATCGCCTGTGTGTCATCCCCTTGCACCTGCCCCCTTTGCGCGCACGCTTGGGAGATTTGGAAATGCTCACAGAAGCATTCCTCAGCGCATTCTCCCCCAGCGGCCAACGTGTACATTTGACAGCTGCGGCCCAAAAAAAACTGCTCTCTCACCCTTGGCCCGGCAATGTCCGTGAGTTGCGCAACGTCATCCACAGAGCCCTCCTGTTGAGAGATGGTACCTCCATTGACATTAAAGACATTCAATTTGATGGCCCCGCCGCACGAAACCCAAGCCCTCAGTCCTTCAATTTTCTCAATACAGAGCTGCCTTCAGGGCTAACGCTCGATAAAGCGGTTGAAAATTTTGAGAAAACCCTCATTGAAGCCGCCTTAAAACGCTATAAAAACAACAGGGAGCGCGTGGCGAAGGAATTGGGGGTTGCAAGATCTACATTATTCAAGCGTCTTAAAGAATGGGGCTTGACACAAAGCAACGATGACGATTGAAAGGCGCGTCATGGCTGGTATTCCAATAGAACGAGTTAGAAACATCGGTATTTCCGCTCACATTGATTCAGGGAAAACAACCCTCTCTGAGCGGATTTTATTTTATACGGGCAAAATTCACTCCATCCACGAAGTCAAAGGCAAAGACGGCGTCGGCGCCGTCATGGACTCCATGGACCTGGAACGCGAAAAGGGCATCACCATTCAGTCCGCGGCAAGTTATTGCATCTGGAATGACTATAACATCAACCTCATTGATACGCCTGGACACGTCGACTTCACCATTGAAGTAGAACGCGCTCTGCGCGTCCTCGATGGCGCCATTTTGGTGCTGGATTCCGTCGCCGGTGTGCAATCCCAATCCATCACCGTGGACCGCCAAATGAAACGCTATGGCGTCCCGCGCATCGCCTATGTCAACAAAATGGATCGCGTCGGCGCCAACTACCTTCGCGTCGTGGGCATGCTCAAAGAGAAACTGGGACACCATGCTGTGCCCATCCAAATCCCCATGGGAGCAGAAGCCAATTTCAACGGCATTGTGGACCCCATTGCCGGCAAGGCCTATGCTTTTGAAGGCGACAGCGGAGAAGAAGTCCGGGAGTTTGAGATTCCTGCTGAGTTTGCAGAAGCAGCCCAAACCGCACGCGAGGAAATTATTCAAAACGTCGCGGACGTGGACGACATCCTTGCTGAAAAATATTTGAATGAGGAGCCCTGCAGCGCCGAAGACATTCGCGCGGCCATTCGACGCGCAACCATTGCCCTCAAAATGACGCCCGTCCTCTGCGGCTCCGCTTATAAAAACAAAGGAGTCCAGTTGGTTTTGAATGCCGTAACGCACTATTTGCCCAACCCAACGGAAATTGTTAACCACGGGCACGACCAGAAAAACAACGAAGCCAAAATTGTCTTGGAGAATGAGCCCTCCAAACCCTTTGTCGGCCTTGCCTTCAAACTGGAGGACGGACGCTATGGTCAACTCACCTATATGCGGATTTATCAGGGCAAACTGGCCAAGGGCGACTTCATCGTCAATTGCAGCAGCCAATTGAAACGCATTAAAGTGCCTCGCATTGTCCGCATGCACTCCAATGAAATGCATGATGTGGAAGAAGCGCGTTGCGGCGATATTATTGCTCTGTTTGGTGTAGAGTGCGCTTCAGGGGACACCTTCACGGACAACCAAATTGAAGTAACCATGACTTCTATGCATGTCCCTGATGCCGTTATTTCTCTGGCCATTGAACCCAAAGACAGAGGAAGCCAGGCAAATTTTTCAAAGGCGCTGAACCGCTTTTTCCGGGAAGACCCAACTTTCCGCGTTCGCCGGGATGAAGAATCCGGACAAACCATCATCGACGGCATGGGCGAGTTGCACCTTGAAATTTATATAGAGCGCATGAAGCGCGAATATAACTGCGAAGTCATCGCCGGCAAACCTCAGGTGGCCTATCGCGAAACCATTACGCAGCGCGGCGAGTTTGCTTATACGCATAAAAAACAAACGGGCGGCGCAGGCCAATTCGCCCGCGTCTGCGGTTATCTGGAGCCCCTCCCCGCAGACGCTGTCATGCCCTATGAGTTTGTCGATGAGATTGTGGGTGGTGCCATCCCCCGTGAATTTATTCCCGCTTGCGACAAGGGCTTCCAGGAAGCCATCAAAAAAGGCTCCCTCATCGGCTTTCCCATTGTTGGCGTGCGCTGCCTCATTAACGACGGCCTCCACCACCCCGTGGACTCCTCAGAGCAAGCCTTCAAAACAGCCGCCCTCATGGCTTTCCGCGAAGGCTATGCCGCCTCCAAACCCACCATTTTGGAGCCGATGATGAAGGTGGAAGTCCAAGTCCCTTCAGACTTTCAAGGCTCCGTCGTCGGGCAAATTAACCAGCGACGCGGCACCATCACCGAAACCACAGCCATAGAAAACAACTATGTCGCCATCGTCGCAGAAGTCCCCCTCAACAACATGTTTGGATATGCCACGGACTTGCGCTCAGCTACCCAGGGCAAGGGCGAATATACCATGGAGTTTGCCCGCTATGCGCCTGTCCCCAAAAGCGAGCAGGAAGCGATGATTAAAGCCCACCGTGACCGCCTGGCCGCCGAAGCAGCCGCCCGCAAATAACCCACCAGAGCGGAGGGAACGAAGAAAAAGCATGCTTTTTCTTCATTCATGCAGAGCAGCACAAGCCCGCAGAAAACGTGAGGAGAGAAAGCAAGCTTTCTCTCCTCATTATTTATGAAGTGGAGCGCAGTGCGAGAAAGCCTCAGCTCGCCTCAACGGAAGGCCTCGGTGAGTTTTCATTGAGCTTTTGTTTATTTATAATAGGAGGCCCTATGCCTCCACGGTTTCGCAGTCTGCCAGAGCTCCTTCACCATCGCATCCAATCCACCCCGCTCAATCCAGCCTATTTGTTTCCAGAGGGGGAGGCTTGGAAAACAGTTTCATGGGCAGCCTTTGGAGAGCAAGTGAAAGCCTTGGCCATGGGTTTGCGCGCCCTCGGGTTGCAAGAGGGGGAGCACTGCGCCATTCAGGCCCCAACATGCTATGCCTGGGTGTTGTCTGCCGTCGCCGTTTCCTGCGCCGCAGGCGTCACCACCACCATCTATCCAACCGCTACCTGGGAAGAGGCGCTCCATATATTGAAAGATGCTGACATCCGCATCCTCTTTGTCGACAATGAAGAAAGGCTCTCTCAACTGCGCGCGCACCAAGCCGAGCTTCCCAACCTCAAACACGTCATTTGTTTTGAAGGGCAGCCTTCGGCAGATGGCTGGTCTCTCCCCTTGCAACACATTTCTTCTCTGGGCATTTCAGCCTCACAAGCGGACTATGAGCGCGTGTGGCAAAGCCTGGAGCCTTCCTCTCTGGCAACCATTATTTATACCTCTGGCTCCACCGGAGTGCCCAAAGGCGTAGAGCTGACGCATGACTGTTGGCTCTATGAGGCTGAGGGCATTGGACAACTGAATGTTATACGGCCGGAGGACATTCAGCTTTTATGGCTTCCGCTCTCGCATGTTTTTGGAAAACTCTTTGGGCTCATCCAATTCCGGTTGGGCTTTGCAACAGCCATTGATGGACGGGTTGAGAAAATTTTGGACAACATGGCCAGCATTCGGCCTACTTTCTCTCAGGCTGTCCCTCGGATTTTTGAGAAAATCCGCAACAAAATTATTCAGAATGCAAAACAAGGTGGCGCCCTCAAATATAAAATTCTCAAATGGGCCATCCGCATAGGCAAAAAAGTGAACTCCACGCCAAAGGTGGGGCCCTTGCTGGCCATTCAGCACGCCTTGGCTCGAAAACTCGTTTTGGACAAAATACGCGCCCTGTTTGGAGGCCGCATCCGCTTCATCATCTCCGGAGGCGCGCCCCTCGCTCCTGAGGTTGCAGAATTTTTTCATGCCTGCGGCATTTTAATTTTAGAAGGCTATGGCCTCACAGAAACCAGTGCGGCTTCCTTTGTCAACGTCCCCAGCAATTTCAAATTCGGAACCGTAGGCCCCCCCATCCCCGGCACTGAAGTGAAAATTTCAGAGGATGGTGAAATACTCATTAAAAACCGAGGCGTCATGCGCGCTTACCATAAACAACCCGAAGCCACCGCCCAAGCCCTTGAGGAGGGCTGGCTACACACCGGTGATATGGGCAAGTGGGTCGAAGGAAAGCTCCAAATTGTGGATAGAAAAAAAGAGCTTATTAAAACATCTGGCGGGAAATACATTGCGCCCCAGCACCTGGAAAATTCCCTCAAAACATGTTGCCCCTATATTAACCAAGTGCTGATCCACGGAAACAACCGCAATTTCTGCTCTGCACTCATAACGCTGGACATGGAAGCCATTCAGCGCTGGGCCAGCCAAAACAGCATTTCCAAACCAGAGTTAAAAGTCCACCACCCCAAAATTATAGAGTTGATTGGTTTTTATATAAACCGTTTCAACAAAACCCTGGCCCACTTTGAAACCATAAAAAAATTCCATATTTTAGAGAATGAGTTCAGCATAGCGCAAGGAGAGCTCACCCCAAGCCTCAAGCTAAAGCGCAAATATATTGAGCAGAAATACCAGGACATTTTGGACCATTTCTATTCTGGAAATGTGCTGTCCGCGGATTGAAGAGAGAGGCTTTTAAAAAATATTTTTTTTGTTTTTGGTTGTGGTTTTTCCCTCCGGGGGGGAGGGGGCCTGCGGCCCGGCTCATTTCGCTTTCAGCGGGGAGGCGAAAAACCCTGCCCGGGAGGGCAAAAAACCCTTCGCCGGAGGCGACAAAAAAAACCTTATTTAAAATGCCCGCCGCCAGGCGAAAAAACCATTCAAAACCTGGGGTGTGAACAGGCTCTAGCGTTTTTTTCGGTTTTTTTTCTTATTTGTTTTTTCTCGTTTTCGGCGCTCACGTATGGCGTCTTTGGAGAGGGTTTGCGTTTTGTTTTGTGCATTAGGCCCATAGCCCATGAGTCTGGCGCGTGCCAGGGCTGCGGAATTCATGGGGGCGCTGATTCCGGGTGCCAGTTGTGGGGCCTCAAAGGGGGAGGGGCCACCGGCACCGCCCATCAGTTGTTGCATTTTCTTTGAGTCCCCTCCAAGCAGAGAGCCCAAGTCCATGTTTTTCATTTGGGACAATTGGCCCAGCTGTTTAAAGCCGGGCAGTCGGCCCAGGAGTCCGGGGTTTTTGCCGATGCCTCCCATGACTTGTTGCATCATCTGAAATTTTTGAAGCAGCGCGAGCACATCTTGTTTTTTGTGGCCTGAGCCTTTGGCGATGCGTTGGGCTCTGCTCTCATTGATGAGCGCAGGGTTTTTTCTTTCTGCTTCTGTCATGGAGTTGAAGAGGACGAGAATGCGCTCCAGCTCTTTCTCGTCAGGGTTCATCTGCTCTGAGAGCTCTCCAAAAATGGGGAACTTCTCGAGGAGGCTGCTTAAGGAGCCCATTTTGCGAATGGTGCGAATTTGGTCGACAAAGTCGCGCATGTTGAACTTGCCGGAGAGCAGTTTTTGAGCGTCTTCTTCGGCTTTTTGCTCATCCACAACGGCCTCAAAGTCTTTCATGAGGCCGACAATGTCGCCAAAGCCGAGAATGCGGCCCGCCAAGCCGTCTGGGCGAAATTCCTCGAGGCGATCCATGGTTTCGCCCATACCGAGGAATTTAATGGGTTTGCCCGTCACCTCTTTAATGGAGAGGGCGGCGCCTCCGCGTGCATCACCATCCAGCTTTGTCAGAATAAAACCATCAATGGAGAGGCGCGCGTCAAACTCAGCTGCCGTACGCACCGCGTCTTGCCCAATCATCGCATCGCAGACGAGGAGAATATTGTCGAGCTCGACGGAAGCTTTGATGGCTTCAAGCTCCTGCATTAAAGTCTCATCAATGGCCAAACGGCCAGCCGTATCGACAATAACCACATCCACATTTTCTTTTTTGGCAAAGGCCCAGGCCTTGGAGGCCAACTCAGGAGGTGGGGTATTGGGCTCATGGAAGGTGGGGACGTTGAGGCTTTCTCCAAGTATCTGCAGCTGCTCAACGGCGGCAGGCCTATAAATATCTGCAGCCACAAGGAGGGGTTTTTTGCCTGCATTCATCAAATATTTGGCCAGTTTGCCTGCGGTGGTGGTTTTGCCGGAGCCCTGAAGGCCCACCATCATAATTCCGCTGATTTGCCCTTTGGGTTTAAAGGACAAGCTCGTATCCACAGGCCCCATTAAAGCTTCAAGCTCATCATGGCAGATTTTGATGAAGTGCTCACCCGGGGTGACTTTGCGTTTTTTTCCGCGTTTGTCCGTGAGGGAGACAGAAACCACCTCACCCACCGCTTTTTCGCGCACACGCGCGACGAATTTTTTGACCACCGCAAAGGCGACGTCGGCTTCCAACAAGGAGATGCGAATGTCCCTTAAAGACTCTTCTACAAGCGTTTCTGTTATTTCGGATTTGCCCTGGAGGCGGTTTTTCGCGGAACGAAAACCTTTGCTAACGGTTTCAAACATGGCGAGAGTATATATAACCTATTGTTTTTAAATGCTGTTAATGGAATGGTTGGGGGTCTGTGTTTCTGTTGCCTGTGGGGGTATGGAGCTATCCATTTTTGTTTTTTGTGAGTGCTAGCATGCTATTGCGGAAGCGTCCAGCGCATGCACAAGGAGTTTTGAGGCGCTTTCTGGGGGGCTTGAGGGGTTTTTTTGCCCCAAACGGCTGTTGGAGAGCTGTGCTGAGCTTTGTGGCATTGCTTCTCGTTGTTTTTTTTACTAAAAAAAATGAATTTTGTAGAATACGGATAAATGTCAATGAGGATATACGATGCAGAGCGGCTGCTTTCGGTGAAGGGAACACAGCGGTTGCTTCTTTGGGGAAGTGGGCCCCCTTTCCAAAGCTCCTTCCGCTTTCAGTGAGACAGAAAAACAGTGGAAAGGCGAGTAGGAGGAAGGGGGCTTTGGTTTTTTTGGCGAGAGAGAGTTGTCATGTCAATTCACCTCAAAGTGGCCTTGGTCATCAGCAGCATTGTTATTGCATTCACCGTCGTCCTGACGGGAATAAGCTTCTTTTTGACCAAAAACAGCCTCATAAAGCTAACGCAGCGCGATTCGACGGTGGTTGCGGAAATAGGCAGGGACTTTATTAACACCAAAATTACGCTGCTGAAAGCCGATGCGAAGACAGTGGCGACGAAGCTGTCCAGTGCGCCACCTGAAAATTTCCCCAAAATTTTCGAGCAAGCCAAGGAAAGCTATCCGGACTTTTTGGCTTTCAAGGTGGTCGATCGCCACAGCGTGGTGGGTGCCTTGAGCGAGCAGCCCGCTCAAACCCAAGGTGCGCAGAGCAACGAATATTTGCGCAAGGCATTTTTGGGCCAGGAAACCATTTCGGCCATTCAGAGAGATGCGGAGCTTGGAAAGCCCGTCATCTACCTCTATTCACCCATAGATGATGCTCGGGTTTTGTCGGTCAGCGTCAGTGGCCTGGTGTTTCAGGAGCTTTTGGGCAGCTTCATGCTGTGGCGCGCGGGCACCATTTTTCTTATAGATGAGCGCGGCTCAGCCATTGTTTCTCCCATGGCCTATCATGTCCAGGAGGACTTCAATATACATGAGCGGAGCACGGATAGGGATGCCGACCCTGACATAGACCGGTGGCTCAAAATATATGCGGATGCAGTCAAAACCCAATCAGGAACTTTTGACTTCACCTATGGTGGTGGCCTGGAGGCCATTTTTGCCTGGCAGACTTTGGTGGGCACCACAGGGGGCTGGGTGGTGGGCATTTTTTCTCCGCTCGAAGACAGTCCGGTGGCCGAAGGGAAGAGGATGTTGCTTTTGTCGGCCTTCATTGTTTTGGGGGTGAGCCTCGTTATTGTTTTTTTGGTTTCTCAATATACGGCTCGTCCTTTCATTTTAATTAAGGCGCAAAACCAGAACCTCAAGGAGCTCAACGAAGCCATTGTGATGGCCAACGAGGCCAAATCCCACTTTTTGGCCAACATGAGTCACGAGATGCGCACGCCGCTCAATGCTGTTATTGGCCTGGCCGAGCTGACGCTGAACACTTTGGATGAGAAGTGCAAACCGGAATGCACTGAAAACCTCGAGAAAATTTTCAATGCGGGCTCCACGCTGCTGAACATCATCAACGATATTTTGGACATTTCCAAAATTAACTCTGGAAAATTTGAGATTAATCCGGTGGATTATGCCTTGCCGAACCTGGTGAGTGAGTCCGTCAACCAGAACATTGTACGCATAGCCGACAAGCCCATCCAGCTGAAGGTGTGGGTAGACCCGAACATACCTGGCCGTCTGTGGGGGGACGACCTGCGGATAAAGCAAATATTGAACAACCTCATGTCCAATGCTTTCAAATATACCCATGCGGGCACGGTGAGTTTGAATGTTTCTTTCGAGAGAGAGGAGGGCAACAATATAGAGTTGCTTTTTTCTGTAGAGGATACCGGCAGCGGCATTTTGCCTGAAAATGTCGGGAAAATTTTCATGGACTATTATCAAGTAGACACCAAAGCCAACAGGAAGATTGAGGGCACAGGCTTGGGTTTGCCGCTGACCAAGCATTTGGTGGAGATGATGGATGGCACCATCAGCGTGGAGAGCGAGAGTGGAAAGGGCAGCACCTTTAAAGTGCGAATACGCCAAAAGCAGATGAGCGATACAGTGGTTGGCCAAGAGGTTGCCGATAGCCTGGCCAATTTCAGCTTTCCGGCTGCCCAACTCCGCCGCAAAAGAAAATTGCCTCGGGTGCATTTGCCGCATGTCCGGGTGCTGGTGGTGGATGATATGCCCATTAACCTGGATGTGGCCAAGGGCTTGTTAAAGCCCTATGGCATGCAGGTAGACTGTGTTGAAAGCGGCCAAGCCGCCGTGGATTTGGTGAGGGAGGCACAGGTGAAATATGACGCCATATTTATGGACCACATGATGCCAGGGATGGATGGGGTGATGGCCACACATATTATCCGCCAAGAAATAAACTCAGAATATGCCCGGGAAATACCCATTATTGCCATGACGGCCAATGCTGTGGTGGGCACGGAGAAAATGTTTCTGGAAAACGGCTTTCAGGCTTTCATTTCCAAACCCGTAGACATGATGCGTCTGGATTGGGTGATACACCAGTGGGTGAAGGGGAAGGATTTTATAGAAACCGCAGAGGCCGGCCTTGTGGAAGAGGGAGAGTTAGAGAGCTTCTGCGGCATGGAAGGCATAGAAGGCTTAAACGCAGCCAAGGGCCTGCGCAGGTTTGGCGGCAACACCGAAACCTATTTGGGGGTGATTAACTCTTATGTGCAGCATACCCCGGCCTTGCTGGAGAAAGTCCGCAACGTTAGAGCGGAGACTTTGGTGGACTATGGCATTGTGGTGCACGGCATGAAAGGCAGCAGCTATAACATTGGCGCCTATGCGGTGGGAGGCCTGGCTGAAGCCTTGGAAAAGGCAGCCAAGGCAGGCGACTTTGCCTATGTGTCAACGCACAATGCACCTTTTTTGGAGGCAGCCGAAAAACTTTTGGCCATGCTTTTAGAAAAACTCAAAAGCTGTGCGAGCACCAAACCCCTCAAGAGCGAGCTGGATATGGAGATGTTAGAAGCCCTGCGCCAAGCTTGTGAGGCTTTTGACATAGACCGAATGAAGCAGGCGATGAAAGCCCTGGGCAGTTATGAATATAGCCCAGGTGCCGGGGCAGAGCTGATGGCCTGGCTTGAAAAAAAGGCTTTCCTCTTGGATTTTGAGCAGATTGAAAAGCGTTTGACAGAAGCCCAAGAGCCTTGAGCCCCTCCTTGGACAGGGCATGGTTTCTGAATACGGCGTTTTTCTGAACACGGTGTGTTTTCTGAACACCGTGTGTTTTCTGAACACCGTGTGTTTTCTGAACATGGCGTTTTTTCTGAATAGGGAGGGTTTTTTGTGTTTCTTTTATTTTGAATATTGCGGTTTTTGAGTATTTAGGTTTTTTTCGGGCATTTCGTCGAATGGGAAGAGGCACAGACATGAGTGTGGAACGAAAAATAATCATGCTGGTGGACGACAATGCAACCAATTTGGAGGTGGGGAGAAACACGCTCGAAAGCCTATATAGAGTATACCCCATTCCCTCTGGAGATATTTTTTTGGACCTTCTGGAGCATGTGCTCCCGGACTTGGTCCTCCTGGATATAGAGATGCCGGGGATGAATGGTTATGAGGTGATTGCCGCCCTGAAAAAGAAACCCAAGTGGAAAGAGATTCCCGTTATTTTTTTGACAGCCCGGGCTGACGAGGGCAGTGAATTGAAGGGACTCTCCCTGGGGGCCATTGACTATGTTTCCAAGCCTTTTTCTGCTCCCCTTCTCTTAAAGCGCATTGAGAATAACCTGCAGATTGTTGAGCATAAAAAGCAACTGCAGGACTTTAATGCCTCCCTTGAAAACATGGTCGCTCAGAAGACTTTTCAAGTGGTGAAGCTGCAAAATTCCATTATGAATACGGTGGCTGACCTCATTGAATTTAGGGACTATACAACCGGCAGCCATATTTTCAGGACCCAGAAATACTTAAAGCTTCTGTTGGAGAAAACCTTAGAGGAGGGGATATATACGGAGGAACTCTTCTCTTGGAATTTAGAGCATTTTATTTCTTCTTCCCCGCTGCACGACTTGGGAAAGCTGGCCATCAGCGACAGCATTTTGAACAAGCCCGGCAAGCTGACTCCCGAAGAATTTGAGGCGATGAAGAAGCACGTTGAAATAGGTGTACGTGCCATTCGAAAGATTGAAGAAAACATGGGAGGAGAGCTGGGCGGCAACTCTTTTTTGCGCCATGCCCGGCTGATTGCCGGCGGCCACCACGAGAAATGGGATGGCAGCGGCTATCCCCTGGGCCTCCAAGGCACAGACATTCCCCTGGAAGGGCGCCTGATGGCCATTGCCGACGTATATGACGCGCTGACTTCCGTGCGCCCCTATAGACGGCCTATGCCCACCGACAAAGCCAGGAAGATGATTGAAAGCGGCAGCGGCACACATTTCGACCCTTCATTGGCGCATATTTTCAGCAAAGTGGCCGACATGTTTGCAGCCGTGGCCCGCAGCGAGTCCTACAACTAAGAGGTTTTCAGCAGAGGTTTTCAGCAGAGGGTTGTCAGCTGTTTTTCTTTGACCAGAACTCCAGGGGCATAATAATACAAATATAGAATAAACGAGGCTGAGCGTGAGGGCAACCTTGCAGCGGACAGAGAGGGCGAGCGTGAGGTTGAAAGCACTTTAAAGCCGTGCCATGGCGGCGCCATTGTGGGGGCCTTCAGGGGGTGTTTTAGGCACTTGAGGCATGGGGCTGGTGGGCCCATGGGCTGATGAAAAAGGAGGGAGCGCATGCGTATAAGCAAAATGTTGTGGGGAGGGTTGACGCTCGTGTTGGGCGTTTCCCTGGGCATATATGGGGGGTGTTTCAAAGAAGCGGAGCAGGGCAAGGCGTTTATTTCTCAAAGCCCTTCTGCTGAAGAGCCTTTGGCCACCGAGGTTGAAGGGGAGTTTGAAGGAGAGGCCGAGCCGGAGGTGGAGCAGGTCGGCTTCCATGAGACAGGGACAAAGGGGAATGAGCCTCCCCCTGTTGAAGTGCTGCCACCTGTGGATGTGGAGAGCCTTCCGCCGGAGAAAGAGCCCCCTATAGAAAAAGAGGTTTCAAGCCCGGAAGAAGAGCCCCCCACAGCGGAAGAGCTGGTGCCTGAGGGGGGAATTGTTTCTAAAAACCTCGCGGAGCTGCCACCGCATGTGCAGGACGCTTATGAGCATTATGAGACATATGGCTGGCAGGGGACTGTGCCTGGGCAAACACCCGGAACACAAGCCGGTGGCGTATGGCAAAACAGGGATAAAACGCTGCCCACCACAGACGAGGAGGGCTATTCCATTGCTTATAGGGAGTTTGATGTCAACAGCAAACTGCCCCCCCCGGCGACGAGGGATGCGGAGCGGTTTGTCCGAGGCTCAGAGGGCTCCACCTATTATACGGATGACCATTATAGCACTTTTATAAAAATAAAATAAAAGGCGGAGCCCAGAGCGGTTTCAATGGAGGCAAGCTAAAGCTTTCCTGCACTACGCTCCATGAAGGAAGAACAAGCATGCTTTCTCAAATAATTTTCGGAGTAGAATAGACGAGCTCAAAACTCGTCTCACGAAGAAAGCATGTCCAAGTGAAACCGGGCTTAAGGAAAAATGTCCTCATAGCGCAGGGGAGGGAGGGGTTCTCGAGCCAGGAGTTTTTTTCGCTCAATCCACTCTTGGAATTGGGGATAGAAGCTTAAAAAGTCATCAGAGCGCAAGACGGGGGGCAAGTGGCTGGCTTGTGTCAGCAGAGCGCCCTCGCTGCCGCTATAGTCCATGGCTCCGTGAGAGCCTGCGTTGCCTACCGTTTTGGAGATGAAGAGAAAGTCAAAGCCCTGCATCAACCACTGGTTTGAAAGGGAGACCAAAACATCCGCGGGATATTTGACAGAAATGGCTTCCAGGGAAGTGCGCGCCCTGAAAAACAAATCCGGATAGTGGCGCCCCAGTGTTGCCTGGAACAATTCCTCGTCGCCATAGCTTTGCCACGCGAGCAAGGGCGGCTCCAAGGCGAGGTCGAGGGCTTTTAAATCCACCTCCTTGGACAACCAATAGCGGTTTTCGCTGGGGCTATAGCCGATGCGTGCGACGCATGCGCCGTTTTTCCAGAGGTTTGTCCAGGAGAGGTGGTCGGGAGCCCCTGGCATTTGGAAGCCGCGGGAGACAACCAAGTCCACACTGGGGTGGTTGGACAAGCGTTGGGAGACGGCGGGTATTTGGCTGGGCATGGTATACAGTGCGGCATAGGTGACACGCGTATGCTCAATGGGTATAGCCCAGGGGAAGGCGGAGGCTTGGCCCTGACGAAAGGAATAGGCAATGTGTACACCGGCTTCCTTCAGCAGGTTTTCCAGGAGGATGAGGTTGTTGTTGGCCTTTTGGCGGTGGTCCAAACCATGGTCCGTATAAAGGGTGAAAACCAAATGGTAGTTGCTATGTCGTCGAGAAAAGCTGTCAATGCGCTCAGAGAGGGCTTGCAGTTTTTGGACAACGGTTTCTTCATCCTCATAGTGGCCCAGCACATCGGTTTCGAGCACATAGCCTGAAAAAAGCTCTGTGCTCCTCAGCCTGCCCCCCAGCGTGAAGAAGAAGTTGTCCAAAGCCCTGCCCATGCTGTTATGCGGCTCATTATAGATGAAGGCGGCATCCAAATAGTCTGAAGCGTGGACGTCAAAGGCTGAATAATAGGCGGGAGAAATGTTGCTGTCCTCAAAATGGGGAAGCCCATGCAGGATGACGCCCCAAATACCGGACTGTCGAATGGTGTCCGCGCTTAAGTCAAAATAAGTATACTCATAACCGGGAGTGGCTTTGGTATGCAAAATCCGCGTCCAGCTGGCGTCACTGGTGGCGGGGAACATGGGGATGATTTTGGAGAGGTGAAAGCTGGAAAAAGCGCCTCTGCGCATGGCTTCTTGTGCGGCGCTCCATGCCATTCCATCCAAGCCGAGGAAGACGTGAATGGTTTTCCCCGGCGTTTTTTCGGGGCGCACAGGAATGGAATTCATCAGCGCGCTGTGCTCCCAGTCACAAGCGCCAAGCAGCAGCAAAAAACATAGAGAAAAATATTTCACAAGAGCACCCCGAGGGCGATGAGTGCGCCGCCCTGGTTTCCATCCGGCGTCAACCGATAAAAATAGCCCACTTGTATTTCCAGCCATTCCCAATGCAGCCTATAAGAGGCACCCAGCATGGCAAAGTCATGGTGCCAGAAGCCTATTTCTCCAAGGTGCAGCCGGAGGGAATGGTTGTCCCATGCGATGAATTCAGCAAAAACGGTTAAGCCAACGCTGAATTGGGCATTGGGCACTTGTTTCCCAAAAGCACCCAAAGCGGTGAGGCTTGCATGCAAGCTGAGCTCTTCGAAAAGCTTCCAGCTGGCATGGGCAGACAGAGGCAACAACCACAAATGGTGGTTGTTGTCATCAAAACGAGAGACAAAATTCGTCGTGGTGAAGGATTTGCTTGCCCCTGGCAAAATAAGCGAGGGAGCCAGTTGCATGCTGACTTTTAAATTGTCGCGCGCATATAGCAAGGCTTTGAAGTCCACATTGGGTGCTCGAAAAAAGAAGCTGGTTGGACGCAAGCCCAAGGAGAAGCGCTGAGCGAAGCCAACGCCAAACCAGTTGTTGCCCATGAAGACACGGCGGTGCCCCAACATGTTTCCGGTGCCTTCCCAAAGGGGATAGAGGCCATAAAAAGAAAAAGCCGGGGCCATAACCCCCGCTTGGCCTGGAGACTCATCCACAGGCCCGGGCTCAGCCCTCGGCGAAGCTTGTATTTTTTCAGTTAAGGCTTCAACAGTTGTTGTTTCAGCCGTTGTTGCTTCGCCCGTTGTTGTTGCAGCCGTTGTTGTTTCAGAAGTGGCTGCTTGGCCCGCTGTTGTTTCAGGCGTTGTTGTTTCAGAAGTGGCTGCTTGGCCCGTTGTTGTTGCAACGGTTGTTGCTTCATCAGCTGTTGTTTCGGCGGTTGTTGTTTCAACGGTTGTTGCTTCGACAACTGTGGCATTGGCCGTTGCTGCTTCGCCCGTTGTTGTTTCAGCCGTTGTTGTTTCAACGGTTGTTGTAGGTAGGGGAGGAGACAAAGCTTCTGCCTCTGTCCCCAGGAGAAGGGAGAAGCGCTTCGAGCTTGGTTGTGGAGGTGCAGCAGGGGAAATTTCTTTTGGGAGGGAGGCAAGCGCCTTCATGCTGGCCTCAGGAGGAAAAAACTTGGAGCTATTGCCCAAGGACAAACAACACAAAACAAAAATAAACACGCCGGCACCCTATTTATGGACGATAGATTTTCAGAAGCCCCCAGGCTTCTGCTTGCTGAGCAGCTTTTCCATTTAAGCGTTTTTTTGTTTTTTCAGCAACAACAGAGAAGGCCAAACCCCGCCACCGCGCTTGGGCCACGCTATATAAAGCCAGAGCAGAGGACTGGGCCGCATAACAAGGCCTTAGAGTCCTTTGCCTTATATTTTATGAGCTTATAATGGATATGGCCTTCCCCGGTTAGCTCAATAGCATGTCTCCTCTTTGGGGGTGCTGGAGCGGCCCCCCTTCCGCTTGACTTCTTGTATTTTATTGTACGGTCTAATATTCATCCCCCCAGGTGATATGAGGGTTTAAAGTTTCCAAGCATGCAGTGGAAACAGCGGAGGCACGAGTGGCGAAATTGGTAGACGCAGCGGACTTAAAATCCGCGGGCCCATAAACGGGCCATATGGGTTCGAGTCCCATCTTGTGCAAGGCAGTTTGTTTTTTGGGGTTTCACGAGGTTTCACCCCCTTCATTAGCCCACTGCCCCAAAATAGAGCGCGGCGACCTCGACCCGCGCCTTATGACAATGAAACGCTTGGCTGACGCCTTTGGCCTGATTTTGGATGGGCTTTAAAATTTCTGGAGAAGGCTGAAGCTTTGGAGACAGGCCAAGGCTTCTTGCATCCCTTCAAAAAAGGCGCTATGGTTTTTGCCAGGTGCTGAACACACCTGAAAGCGGTTTTCCCGCGCCCGACAGCGTGGCTTTTTCGTGCCATTTTTGGCCGGGTAGCGCTATATGAGCATCCCCCATTTACAATAAGTTTTTTCTGCATTTTTGTTTTTGGTTTTGTTTTTTTCCACTCCGTGGGGGGGTTTTTATTTTTTTCCCTCCGGAGGGGGAGTGTCGCCTTCGGCGAAGGGTTTTTTTGCCCTCCCGGGCAGAGGTTGTTTTTCAGAGTGGGCCTGCGGCCCGGCTTTTTTCAAAGGAAAAAGTTTTTTGTGGGGGGTGTTTTTATTTTTTCCCTCCAGAGGGGGAGTGTCGCCTCCGGCGAAGGGTTTTTTCGCCCTGCGGGCGCACCTTGCCTTCGGCAAGTCACTTTTTTTGTCTGAACAAAAAAAGTAACCAAAAAAAATCACCCTGTTCATTATA
>WRKR01000028.1 GCA_009782175.1 Cystobacterineae bacterium | reverse complement strand
ACGGAAATACCCAAAGAGAAAATGGACGCCATGTGGGCCGAGCTCACAGAACGCTTAAATGAATCCAAACAAGGGGGAGCTGCAGAAACTTTTCAGGGCTCTCCTCACTGGAGTTGAAACTTTTTTTAGAGGCAACGTGAGTTGTTTTTTTTCTCTTGCGCCGAGGGCGTCATGCACAAAACTGAGAATGAAAATATAGCAGCTATAATAGTCATGCTGAAGCGCCTCCAAAACAGAGGCTTCGAGGGCGCTGCTTTGTTGAGAGAAAAGTTTGAAGCTTTGGCCGCAATATCCGGCGCGCACTATGCAGAAAAAATAGGAAAGAAGTTGGAAGAAACAATACGCTTTGCAGACAGAGGACAACCTGAGGCAACGCTACACTTGATGGCGCTTGCCGAGTTTGTAGACAACGCCATTGTTGAAAAAACGCAATATGCCAAAGAGTTGGGGCTGCTCCTCCAAAATTTGTGGGAGCCAAAGGCAGCGCATGCTCAGGCTTCAGCTGTGGTTTCAACCATGGCTTCAGTTGAAGCTTCAGCTTCCATTTCAATTTCCTCTCCCATTTCCCCCTCAAATACAGAAGAGCCCAGGCCCAAAAAAACAACCCTTTTATATGGGAAAAGTCCACTGGAGTGAGGGGGGAAAGCAAAACAAAACAAAAGTCCCTCGGGCAAATTTAGCTCATGAGCAAGCAATATTGCGCCCCAGCAGCGCCCGCAAGCCTGGGCAATGCATCTGCGAGCGGCACGGAGCGGATACTGAGCAGGATGCGAAAGAGGCTAAGGAAGCGAGGGGGCAGCTAGACAAGCACATGTCGACGTGAGCATATTTTCTACAACAGTTGGAGGGTTTATGAGCCGTTGCATTGAGCACCCAAGAAAACTTTCGCCCGGGCCAGATGGCATATTGACTTGTAGAGTCTGCGAATCGGCATGGATGACGCCCGAGGAGATGGAAGCCATGGCAGAGGGGGCTTTGGAGTTTTTGAGCGTTGAGACGCGGGAGAAGTCCGGTGCTTTTGCGAAGAGTTACCGTTGCCCGGATTGCGAGGGGCTGATGACGCCCATGAGGATAGGGGGCTTGGACGGGTGGGTGGAATATTGCGGGGTGTGCAATCGCTATTGGGCAGACCGGGTGGATAGGCGCAGCTTGCAGATGATCGCGAAGCGTATAGAGAGACAGAAGGCATTTGGAACCCTTTCCTCCACGGAGAAAAAGGAACTGGCTGCGGATTTGGCAAAGCCGTCCTCCTCCCCCTCGCATTGGTCCCAGCTGAGCTTTGGCCAGAAACTGCTTGCCTTGTTGTGCATTCCCATGCTGGAGCGTGTCGATAGAAACCGACTGCCCTGGATGACATGGTCTCTTGCCACGTTTCTGGTGCTTGTCTTTTTGGCAGGCGAAGCCTGGCCCGAGCAGTTTGGCCCCCTTGCGTTGGCATGGACCCCTGGAGCTGGCGCAACGCAGCTCCTATGGGCGAATTTCATCCACTTCGACTTCCTCCATCTGCTGAGCAATGTTTGGTTCCTCCTGCTCTTTGGGGACGCGATGGAACAGCGACTTCGGCGATTTTGGCTGCTGAGCGCGTTCATTGTTTCCGGTCCGCTTAGCTTGCTCATTGAGGGGCTTTTCACGGCGCCGGGGGTTTTGGTGGGTGGAGCAAGCGGCGCCATCTCCGCGCTGATTGGTGCTTCGGCCATTTTTCAGCAGAGGGCGCGGATAATCATCACATTCTACATTATCCTCCCCAGGCGTGCTCCCTTCATCTGGGTGTGGCCTATTCCTCTGTTGCTATTCGTGCTCCTCCAGCTTGTCTACCAAGCGGCAATGGCGCTGCAGGAAGCTCCTGGCATCGCTTGGGTTGCGCACCTCTCTGGCCTGCTCACCGGCATTGGCTTGGCCTTCTTTGTCAGCCAACGGTCCGCGCGCTTTTCGCTGCTCTTCCACAGCCCTCCAGAATTTGAACGGGAAAATAAAGCCTTTCATTCAGCTGATTAAAAATGTTGGTGTGCCTTGCTCGGCTTGGCCGACATGTCCAAAAGGTGAGCCGGGTTTAAAAAACCGCGTTGGCAAAAGCCTATGCGCACTTGAGAAAGGCTCGAGAGGGACTCGAACAGGAAAATAACCCATTTCATATTGATAGGTTAATTGGATAAATTTCAAGTTACCTGCGCTTACCTCTTTTCCGTCTCCTGCGTTTTGCCAACCTCGTTTCTTCTCCTGACGGATAGCACAACCATTTGACACCCACCAAAACAAAAAACCCCTCGCGCAGTAGTGCTGCCTCCACCGGCACCTCCTCACGCCACCTAAAAAGCTTTGTTGCCAAGCTGCATGCCAATAAAGAGAGAAACCAAAAAAGCGCCAAGCAAAAACACCACCGCCTTCACTGCTCGGCCTCTATCGCTCATTTTCCCTCCTTGGTGCTTTCAGCCCCCTCAAGCGCGGCCTCCTTGGTGGCCGAAGACTGAGCTTGCCATGCATAGGGTTCCAACAAGCTTTCCATGAGCTCGCTCAACTCGCCGGACAGCGCTCTTTCCTGGGCAATAACCTCATCCAAAAACTGAGCAATGGGCGTCAGCTGAAGCCTCGCCTCGCCTTCCCCTCCCTGCACAGAGTTGACGGCCTCTTCAAGCTTCGTCACAAGCTTTGCCAAATGGCGCCCTTTTGACACTATTACCAAAATCCGAATTTTTTCGTGCAAACGGGCAGCATCCTCAAAGCCCTTGTCCTGAAGCCAATCCAAAATACGCTCCGCATTGTCGAACTCCCGGGCCACAAGTGCCCTCTCTTCTTCACTCAGTTGTGCAAGCATGCAGGCCTCAAATGTGGTGGGCACCAAACCAAAGAGAAGGCGCCCTTGAAATACAAGAGGCCACAGGAGCGGAGGGCGGGGCTGACTCCGTGAAATAGACAACTGTGGCGGGGCACGGCGCTTCCACCACGGTTTCAGGAGGGGCCTCCAGACTTTGGGCTTCAGCAATGGACTCATTCAGCATTTCAACAAGCGCCGCCAAATGTTGCTCTACACATGCGCGCTCCTTGGCACGGATAGCGTCTGTCAACACCGTGAAAATGTCTGTCAGCCAGCCGAGCCCCCCAGGCAACGCAGTGAGGACTAAGACGCGCTGGCGCACATTGTCGGCATCCGAGAAATGCGCCTCCTGCAAACAATCCAGGAGCTTATAGGTGGCATACAACTCCAGGCACGCGCCTTCGTCTAATCTGTTCAGATTCTCTTCTTCGTACATGTCCAGCCTCCCATGCTGCAGAGGCCAGGCAGTTTCATTTGAGCCAAAAAAAACGGCGGCCCAAATGAGCTAGTAAATCCGGCACATTATCAACGAAAAACCGGCGAACCCTGCGGTTCCTCACCCGGACCGCCAAAGGTGAGACACGCTGAACGAAGAGATAAGGTCCGCCGGCAAGGCTTCTCTCCGTTCGTTGATAATGTAATACTAAATGGGTTTACTAGGCCCAGCTACAAAACTCTGCAGCGAGATGACCATAGCCTTCTTCGGATGTTCTGGGAACTAAATTTTTTGAGCAGCGTTATTTCTGCTTTGGCCGTCCACCCCTGTTGCAAAAAGGTGAGCGGTACACTTGAGCGGGCTCTGGGAAAAATGTCTGCTGGACTTCGTTCCAGTCATAGAGCGCTCGCCCGTTGTTTCCTCTCCCGCATGAAAACAGCCGCCCGGCCCTCACGGCTTTGCTGACTGCCTGCCGCGTAACATCCAGCCGCCGTGCCACTTCTGCCGCTGAAATTTTTTCACTCATGTTGTCAACCTCTTCAAAATTGTTTGTAAACCTACGCGGTGGGGGTCGCGAGTTGCCCGCACTCGCCACCCCGTCAGGGAGGACCCGCTGGCCTGCCTCATTCTTCAACCTCCAAGATGGGATGGCGTCGGCAGAAGTCCAGCTTCGCAGGGGTGGCGTCCGGGCAAGACTCGCAGCCTTGCCAGTAGTCGGGGCAGGTAGCGCGGTAGTGCGCCACGTATGGGTTGCTAAGCGTGCCTCCTGCTCTTGTCACTTCCGCCAGAATGGGAAGCCGGTTTTCTCGGGCGAGGTGCAAGGCGTGGGCTCTGTCCTTGAGAGAGAGTTGTTGCAGGCCATCCAAGAGAAGCTCGCCGTCTTCAATGCTCAAGGTTAGTCCATAATGGCCCGCAAGGTGAACGGCCATGCTCACAATGTGTTCTTCCGCGTTCATGGCCTCGCCCGGTCAGGCAGAGTGTTTTGGGCGGGGCGGGTTGGGGCCTTGAATTCCGAATTGCCCTCCGCAGCAACCGCCTCAACCGTCTCATCTGACTCAATACTTTGGTATTTATCTTGTTTTTCGTGAGTCAGTTCTATTTCGCCACTGTCTCTACTGTCTCGCCCTGGAAGAGAAGGGTGAGACGGTTGAGGCGGTTCAGAGCCGCTACTGTCTCGCTCAAAACCATTTGTGCCACAATGAGTTGAGTCAGTTGAGACAGGTGAGACGGTTGCTCTGAAGGATTTTATGAGCTCGGGTGTTAGTCTCCACCCCCTCAACCGTTTTGGGCCAATTTTGATGTCTTTCAACCCCAGGCGAGAACAGGCCTTGCCAATTGTCTCCTCTGTCAACTTCGGCATGTCCATTCTCTTTCTCACAAGAGGGTAAAAGTCTGCGTTGCCGACTTGCCACCCACTCGCTTCAATGCTGGCAGCCTCGGCTACCGCAACGGCCATGACGGCACGTTCAATAGGGTCAGCCTGCTTTTTCGCTTTTTCTTGGTTGAAGAGTTGCCAACATTGCCGTTGGTGCTCCTTCAGCCAATCCGCCAAAAGCAAAGCACGGCGCATGGTGTCTTCAGTCACAGGGTGCAGGCCGTCACTGCCACCAAGAGCTGAATCAAGGCAATGCAACAGAAGACAAAGCCTCAGGGCATGAGCTTGCAGTTTTCGGAGCGGGGCCGCATTTCGAGCAATGAACGCTTCCCGCGCTATTTCGTCATACCAAGCCACATAACGCGCTCTGGCTTCCTCGCTTACGGGAACGGGTATGCCTTCGCCATCTGCAGACACCCCCCATTGCCACATGGCATCGGTAATGCGCTCCAACAAGTCTTTGGAGGTTTGAGAGAAAGCTTGCTTACTCCAATATGACGGAGCTTCGGCAACGGCACGGATAAACAAAAACCGGGGGAGAAAACCGGACTCTTCGTCAACTCCGCCCACCCCGCCTTCAAAGACTCGGCTCAGCATCCCCGGTTGAATTCCCCCGAGAATGGACAGGCAGGCACTCGGAACGAAAATATTCCTTGCGCGATTGCTGGAGCGGCTCGTTCTCCAGTGCCCTCGGCTCCAAGTGGCCAGAAGTTGAGCCTTGAATCCACCCTTGGCGTTGGTGTATCGGTCCAATCCAAAGAGAAACGCGGCCAATTCATCCACGGAAACCATCACTCCCTTGGGGTTCTCGTTGAGCGCGTCGGCCAGTGCTTCGGCGGTGAAGTCGTTCAGCGTGGCCAACTTCAGCGTCGGCCTTTCGGGTTTGTCTGGAACTTTAAAAATACTCCCCAAAGTATTCCCTTTAGCCCTCTTCTTCGACGCTGCTTTCTTCGCCTCGTTATAGTCGGCAAGGTCCTCCAGATACTTCTCAGAGGCTTTGTCATGTTCGAGTTTCGTCGAGTATTCAAGGCGGTGTAACGGCCTGAAGAACTCTTTCTGCGCTGGGCTTTTCCCAACACCGCTTGGGGCTACAATGACAAGCCACAAGTTGGCTGCTTCACCCCAAGAGTCTTTTATGGCGATGAGTCTTGACTGCCCCAGGAGCGCAGACAACGAACCAATAAAGCACGCCACAGGAATTTCAATGGGGACACCGAATGCAGTGTCAGCTTCTTTAAGCATATCTTGGACATCATCCGGGAAAACCTCCAAAGGCACAGGCGGTGGCGTGGGAAGAAAACGAGAATTCGTCACGGCTTCTGTAGAATCGTCGGATGTGTCGGCGCTGTCGGCTGCGTTGTTGCTTTTTTCCTGCTCTGGCACTTGTCGAGGTTCACGCATACCGGCAACCAAGCCACTTTCGATTGTTTTGCGCGCTTCATTTTCTCCAAGCCCGCATGCCAGCGCCGCTTGAAGGAGCATGTCACGTGCCTCTGATTCAGACAAAAACTCTGGCACCCACTGCCCAAGAGAAAAAGCCACAGCGTTCAATGTCGAGTTGCGGGTTCCTTCTTGAGCAGAGGTCAGCCGGGCAAGTTCCGCGTCAATAGCAGCCTTGACATAAGGCGGCATGCCAAGCGTTCTGTCGGTTGGTTGCGCGGCTGAGTTGTGGCGTTTTTGTTTTTTGCGATTTTCTATCTCTTTTATTTCTTCAGAAAACCACTCTGGAAGGTCTGCAACCTCGCTATGGTCTGTTTCGACATATTCACCCTCGGAGGTCTTTCCAGCAACGATGATATAACCCCCTTCGCCGCGAACATCTAACCCAGGCCCAAGCTTCGATTCACTGTTGCGAATCCCATCTGCATTTTTGAAGTCGAAGTGCGTTCCGTGTGGGGTTGAGCGCGTTCTTGTTTGCGGCAGCTGCACACCATGCTTAGACATGAGTTCAGCGAGTGATTGAAAACCGTCCTTGCCATTCTTGCGGTCAACATCCAGAGTGATAAATCCAGAACGGCTCCCAGTTGGAACTCCCACGAGGGTGTTGGGGTGTTTTTTCCACCATGCGCGAATCTGGTTTTCGTCCGTCGTTGCACCATAGAACCCGTTCGATGTTAGCGGCGCTCTGGTTGTCGGATTGCAAGGGAAAACAGGAATGCCGCTTTTTGCATAGGCCAACGCTGCTTCCAAAACTGTTTTGCCGTTGAGCTCTGGCAAAAGCTTTTGTATTGTTGCTTCACGTTCTGCGGTTTCCTCGCCGTTGGCATTGTCCGGCGGCGTTTTATTTTCTGACATGGTTGGCCCTCACTTCTCACCGATGGGGGCTTGCGCTTGGGCCAACCCTTCAATGTGTTCGTCCACCACATGGGAAGGCCAGCCCACCCTGCGCTGAGAGATTTGCAGGCCTTGGGGAAATGCACCCCGGAGAATCATCCGATTCAGCGTCGAATTGCTGATGCCGCCGAGACGATTTAAAACTTCTTTTCTTGCTAAAAGTCTTCTTTCGCTCATGTAGAGCTCCTCTAAAAAGTCACGGCATGAATTGCCCTGACCGTCCAGTAGAGGTCATGTTTTGAGCGCGAAGAAAGTATGAAGTCCGCGATCGCAGACTTGTTGTTCGCAGCCTTTTTTTCGCAGGCTTTTTATTGGTCCGGCGGCCTTCCGTTGTGCACAAGCTCCTTGGGTACTTTTTTCCACTCGTCCCGCAAGGTGTCTCGGTGCGGTCTTATTTCATCTAGGAGAGCGCTCACGGCTTGCTTGAATCTGTTCTGGTTGGTTTTAGGTACTCCATTCACGAGAAACATGTGGCGCCACTGCTCAGCATTTTCTTGCCTGACTTCATGTTCAATTTCCTGTCTGACTTGCTCGCAGGCTTTTCTTGTCGCCTCAATGCGAGGTTTGTCTTTGTTGCTGCCAGTCTTGACTTCGCCTGCCGCTGCGGCCCGGGTAACAACGTTATCCTTCATTGGTGGCGCGGCTCGTTGAGGTTGCGAATGCGATGGGTTGTCTCTGTACGGATACCCTTTCAGTTGGTGGGTTTGCGGATATTTGTTGGCCCAGCAATATTCACGGGCCTTGTCCTCCTGAAGCAGTAAGCTATCGAGGTAGAGTGGCCAAAAGGACTTAGGGAAAAAGTCGGGGGATTTAATGGGCACCCCCAACACCTTCTCTTTTTCGGGCTTGTCCCATTGGTAGGTTGCCGCAACCACTGCCATTAATATACCACGGGGGTCTTCAGCATCTAGCAGGCGATGAAACAACTGTTGAGCCATACGCCAGCGGTTGCCAGGTGTTCCAAGACTTGGATGAGGCGAGAGTTGAATATCCTTCCAGGCCGGGCATTCTTGAACTGCATTGATATTGTCAAGCGACTCCACGAGGTCGAAGCACTCGCGGTCATTGAGTTCATGACCCTCCCGTACCAACCAGCAGCAGACCTGCTCAACCAGTCCCAGCAACATTGTCACCCCTGGCGGCTTCATTTTTCAACTTGTCCAAATAATTGCTCCACGACTGCATCATTTTTTTTCGCTGGGGAATGTATTGCGTGAAGTCATAGGCGGCCTGTACTTTGTCTCTTTTTTGGTGCGCCAACTGGGCCTCAACCCATGCGCCTTCAAAACCCTTCTCTCTCAAAAATGTTGCGGCAACAGAACGAAAACCGTGGTGCGAGCTATTGACGAGAGCCTTGGGGCCATAGCCGAGGCGGCCTAAAGTGATTCGAAAAGTTTCAGGGTTGATGGGTGCCTGCCCCCCATTGCTTCCAGGGAAAACGCAAGGTCCCCAGCCTGTCAGTTCACGCAGCGCGTCAAGCTGCTTTTTCACTTGGCGGCTCAATGGCACCAAATGCGGCGTCGGCATTTTCATGCGCTCGGCAGGAATCCGCCAAAGAGATTCTTTGAAGTCCACCTCTGTCCATTGCATTCCCGCCAATTCCGAGGCTCGAACAAAAACGTGCGGAGCCAACTTCAACGCCTTGCCAATCAGCGTGTGACCAATCGTTTCTATGTCCGCCAACAGCATGCCCAATTCTGCCGGTGTTTTGACGGCTCGCTGGTGTTTCACTGGCGTGGCCCTTCTCAGCTCAGGGAGCCTCTCAAGCTCTCTCACGGGGTTTTTGTCGGTCCAGCCTCTGACAATGGCGTGCTGATAAATTTGGTTGCAATAGGTCCGGCATCGCTTCGCCATTTCTTCACGCTTTTTTTTGATGGCCAGCACGGCCTCCAAAACTTGCGGAGTGCTAATGCTTTTCAGAGGCATTTTTCCAAGGGCTGGAAAGACATGCTTTTGAAGCCTCAGCCTGATTCCGTTCGTGTCTTTGAGTCCGCTTTCTTGGCGCGTCTTGAGGTAGCTTTCGGCAGCTTCCGCAAAAGTCATTCCAGAGACTTTGACGGCCTTTCTTTCAGCAGAAGGGTTTTCCCCGTCCTTGAGTTTCTTCCGGGCGTCGTCGGCTTTTATTCTGGCTTCGGCAAGCGAGGTTTCAGGGTAGCCACCTAAACCGATGGACGTTTCGCGCCCACAAAAGCGATAGCGGAACTCAAACCACTTCGCTCCCGAAGGAGAAACCACCAGGAAGAGGCCACCCCCGTCTTTGAGGCGCTTGCGTTTCTCTCCAGGCTTGAGAGCCTTTGCTTGGAGGTCCGAAAGCAAAAACTTGCTGGCCATATGGACTTTCGTGACTGGCGGAAGACGAACAAGGTAACTGAAAATTTTTCTGCCAAAATCCAGGTAACGGTTACCCAACTTTTAGTGCGCTGTCAAGATGGCTCATGACGCCTCAAGACAAGAAAAAACCCCGAAAGCCTCTTGAATACTGAGCGCTTCCGGGGTTTTTTTGACAGTTTATGAAACCTGGTGAAGCTTCAAGAAACCAACTCTCATGAGTCGAGAGGGACTCGAACCCTCGACCCTCGGCTTAAAAGGCCGGTGCTCTACCAACTGAGCTATCGACTCGTGGCGGCTTTTTTGGCTGTCTTTTTCGCCCACGTCAACTACCTTTTTTGCCTTTTTCATGTGCCCGCAGAAAGCTGCCGTGCTCTTTGGGGGAGAATCCTCAACGAAGCCAGGTTTTTTCAACCAATAGCCCATTGAAAATGTGCGTAGAATAAGCTTGTGAGTCAGCCCAAAATGTATATTACCCCCGGGGGCTTTGCCGCCCTGAAAGAAGAATTTAGAGCGCTTTTGCATGTGGAGAGGCCGCAGGTGACGCGAGAGGTTTCTGAAGCTGCAGCACAGGGCGACCGCTCTGAAAATGCAGAATATATTTATGGCAAGCGGCGGCTGGCAGAAATCGATCGACGTCTGCGTTTTTTGGGCAAACGCTTGGACAGCCTGCAGATAATAAACCCTGCACATACCGAGGACAAGACACGTGTTTTTTTTGGCGCAAGGGTTGTGGCGGAGGATGTAGAGACGGGAGCCTCCCACACCTTCGAGCTGGTGGGGGCTGATGAAACCGATGCGAAGCTGAGGCGCATCAGCATCAGCTCGCCTGTTGGGCAGGCTTTATTATCAAAACAAGTAGGGGATGTTTTGACAGTATTTGTTCCCAAAGGAGAATGGGAGTTGTGTATTTTGTCCATTAGCTACCCTTCGGAATAAGGGGTTTATATTTTGCAGACGAAGAAGATTTTTGTTTTGGACACCAATGTTTTGCTGCATGACGCCCACGCGCTGCATGCTTTTGGGAATAACCGTGTGGTTATTCCTATTTTTGTTATTGAGGAATTGGACACCTTCAAAAGGGACATGTCTGAGTTGGGAAGGAATGCCAGGGCAGTATCCCGCGAGTTGGATCTGCTCAGGCAAAGAGGCTCATTGACAGAAGGTGTGCCCACAGAGCAGGGCGGGGTTGTACAAGTGTGGATGCTGCAAGGGAGTTTGTTGTCTGCATGGGGCACCAGCAACAGCATGGACCATTGTATTTTAAGTGCGGCCATGGAAGTGAAAGCCGCTTGGCCTCCTGAGCTGACGACATTTATTTCCAAAGACATTAACTTGCGCATTCGAGCGGATGCCTTGGGGCTCCGCTCTGAGGATTTTGAGCCGGACAAGACAGAAATTGCGGAGCTTTATTCCGGACACACTTTTATGGAGGTGGATGGAGCCCAGGTGGACGCGTTTTGGAAACCTGGAGCTGAGTTGAGGCTTTTGGAGGGCGGTTTGTTTTCACCCAATGAATATATTCAGCTGCGCGACAAAACCAACCCCATGCACACCTCTATGGGGCGTTATGACTTGAAGCGGGGTGCTTTGCTGCCGCTCTCTCGAAGCCTCAAAGAGGGTATTTGGGGAATCCGCCCGAGGAACCTTGAGCAAAACTACCTTTTGGATTTGCTGCTGTGCGACGAGGTGCAACTGGTGACGGTGGTGGGCAAAGCCGGCACAGGAAAAACCTTGTTGGCTTTGGCTGCAGGGCTGCAAAAAGTGACAGAAGAGGGCAAGTTTCAAAAACTCCTGGTTTCTCGCCCGGTGTTTCCCTTGGGCAGGGACATTGGTTTTTTGCCCGGGGACATTGAAGAAAAACTCACGCCGTGGATGCAGCCTATTTTTGACAACGTGGAATTTTTATTAAACCTCTCTTCCAGGGACAAGCGAGAGGGCAGAGGCTCCCAGGAGTTGTTTGATTTAGGCATTCTTCAAATAGAGCCGTTAACCTATATCCGCGGGCGCTCCATTCCACAGCAGTTTATTCTCGTGGATGAGGCGCAAAACCTGACGCCACATGAGGCCAAAACCATTATTTCTCGTGTAGGGGAGGGGACCAAAATTGTTTTGACGGGAGATCCATACCAAATTGACAACCCCTATGTGGACTCAACCAACAATGGTTTGGTGCATGTGGTACGTCGTTTTCGCCAAGAGTCCATTGCAGGGCACATGAGCTTGTCCAAAGGAGAACGCAGCCCCCTGGCTGAATTGGCTGCTAATTTGCTTTAGCAGCTGCGTGTTGTTTTAGCAGCTGCGTGTTGCTTTAGCAGCTGCGTGTTGTTTTAGCAGCTGCGTGTTGTTTTAGCAGCTGCGTGTTGCTTTAGCAGCTGCGTGTTGCTTTAGCAGCTGCGTGTTGCTTTAGCAGCTGCGTGTTGCTTTAGCAGCTGCGTGTTGCTTTAGCAGCTGCGTGTTGCTTTAGCAGCTGCGTGTTGCTCTAGCAGCTGCGTGGTGAGAGAAGGATGATAGGATGAAGACGACAATGCCGAGGTGCTTATGAAGCAGGGAGACTGGTTTGATGGGCCGAACAAACTAGAACAACTTGCCAGAGAATTGCTGTGGTTTCCCGGAATGACGGTGCTTGAGCTTGGCCCAAGCCTGTCAAGCTTTGAGTTGGCAAAGCTTTTGCGAATGAAGCTTTTTCACCTGGAAATGTCGGCTGAGCAGATGAAGCGGAGCCAAACCTTAGCGGCCAAGTTGGAGCTCAACACGCAGGCCGCGCTCTGGGAAGAGCGGGAGCAAGCTTTGAGGGAATGGCCCCCCATAGATGCTTTGGTGCTTCGCAATGTCTGCGGCATTCCCATGGAAGAGTTGAAGAAGCTTTTGAGCAAACTTTCTTGTCCAGGCAGCCTCTTGTTGGCTTGGCCTGTACGCCTGCAGAAGGTTTCAGAGCTTTGGGAGAAGGCGTGGGAGGGGCCCCTTTGGACGCCCAATGAGTTGCTCTATGAGCTGCGTGGCTTGGGTTTTGAAAGCATGTATTTTGAGTGCCAGCCCTTTGTCCCCCAGGGCCAAAGCAGCAAGGCCCTGCACCAAGAGCTGGGTGCACAAGAGGGCATAACCGAGAGGGACTTGCTTCTCACCGCCTATGCACTTGTTGCGGCGACATTGCTGGCCGAAGAGGGTGAAACCTAAGGCCCCAAAGGCCTAAGCCAGGCCGGTTTTTAGAGCTGCCCTCAAAGCGTGGACGCAGCAGCCTTGTTGCCAAAATGAATGAGGGGGATGGAAATTTCAGAAAGCTTCAGCTGCATGCGGGTGCGCTCCCCCACAGCATCTCCACCCACTTGGCAAGCCATGGGCTTAGCACAGGAGAGCATGACGTTGTCGACGACAAAGTCATACATTCCTTGAGGAAACCAGCGGCCTTTCCACAGGGGGTACAAGTTGAGCAGCAGGCGGGGAATGGAGCTTAAATGGAGTATACGCAAGTGCATGCCGCGAGGCAGCAACTCCGCAAAGGGAAACATGCGGATGCCATAGCCATAGAAAGGGATGGTGCCTACAGCCACCATGCTGGCCATTCCCTCATAAAGCAAGGCCCCCTTGGGCAGGCGGGGCCCCAGGCTTCCGTCAGGGTGGACCCGGTGGGCTGTTTCTCCCAGGTTTTGTATTTGACAGTGGGTTTGAGTAGAGTGCTTCAAATAGTAGGGAATGGTTTGAAAGGTTGCTGAGGTGAGATAGCCTTTCATTCCGCTGGCCACTCGCTTCCATGGTTTTTGGGAAGAGCGCTCCTTAAAACGCACATAGTCCCCGAGCAACTTCCCGTCCAGCCCCGCCCCCGCAAAAGGTGCCATGCGCCCCTCCACCTCGACGAGGTTTAAGTTTTTATAACTCCTTTTGTTTTTCGCGGATATGTGCGCCAAAGCCTGGAGCAGGGCGTGTTTCCCCCCGCGCGTTTGCCCTGCCCACCGTGCAATGGCGTTGCCTGTGCCCAAACGCAAAAGCCCCAGCTCAGGAAGAGGTTTTCCCAGTTGTTTTGAAGCCTTAAGGAAGGCCTCTAGAAAGCCCATGAAGGTGCCGTCACCCCCTCCGAACAAAACCGGAGCATGGGAGTGGGTGAGGATTTTTCTTGCTATTTCATGTGCTTCACTGAAGTTATGGGAGAGGGAAACATGGGCCTCGGGCAGTGCCTGAGCAATGCATTTTAAAGTGGAGGGGGTGACACCACGTGCATTGCCATTTAATAAAACAGCTGGGGACAAAACAGCTGGGGACAAAGCAGTGGGGGGCGTCCGGGGTGGCGCGCATGACAGGGTGGGAATTTTTGCCATGGAAGTGAGGAATGCAACGGGAGAAGTTGAAGAGAATTGGAGGCGTTTGAAAGAAAAGGGCATACAAAAGAACAAAAAGAGGCTCCATGGGCTTTAAAACCAGCGAAGAAAGGTTTGACAGCCTCAAGTCGCTGGTTAGGTTCCTCTAAATTCACCTGGCGAGCAACAGCTGGGTTAACCGTTTTGTTTTGGAGACCATAAATGGCCAAAATTATTGGAATTGACCTTGGAACGACCAACAGTGTGGTGGCCGTTATGGAAGGTCGCGAGGCAAAAGTTGTGAGCAATGAGGAAGGCAACCGCGTGACGCCCTCGGTGGTTGCTTTTAGCAAAGAGCAGGAGCGCTTGGTGGGGCAGGTTGCAAAAAACCAAGCCATCACCAACCCTGAGCGTACCATTTATTCCATTAAGCGTTTTATGGGACGTCGTTTTGACGAGGTTGCGGAGGAGACGAAGCTGGTCCCCTATAAGGTGGCGGCAGGCCCCAACCAGGACGCTCGGGTGGAAGTGGATGGGAAGCAATACAGCGCGCCGGAAATTTCGGCGCAGGTTTTGCTGAAGCTCAAGCGAGCGGCAGAAAATTATTTGGGTGAGAAGGTGACGGATGCGGTGATTACGGTGCCTGCTTATTATAATGATGCGCAACGTCAGGCCACCAAGGATGCGGGTGAAATTGCGGGACTGAATGTACGCCGCATTGTGAATGAGCCGACGGCAGCCGCGCTTGCCTATGGTTTAGACAAAAAGTCCAACGAGAAAATTGCCGTTTATGACTTTGGCGGAGGGACTTTCGACATTTCCATTTTGGACATAGGCGAAGGGACGGTTGAAGTGTTGGCCACCAACGGGGATACGCACTTGGGTGGCGACAACATCGACCTGCGCATTATG
The DNA here is from genome assembly GCA_009782175.1 of Cystobacterineae bacterium. Taxonomy (GTDB): domain Bacteria; phylum Myxococcota; class Myxococcia; order Myxococcales; family Myxococcaceae; genus WRKR01. The sequence continues at coordinate 23,252 of WRKR01000028.1, read as the reverse complement.
GACTGGCTTATTGCTGAATTCAGAAAAGACACAGGCCTTGATGTTTCCAAAGACAAGATGGTGTTGCAGCGTTTGAAGGAGGCTGCGGAGAAGGCCAAAATTGAGCTTTCAAGCACGATGGAGACGGATATTAACCTGCCGTTTTTCACAGCGGATGCTTCGGGACCCAAGCACCTGAATGTGAAGTTGTCTCGCGCAAAATTTGAGACGATGATTGAGGATTTGATAGCCAGAAGTTTGGAGCCTTGCAAAAAGTGCGCAAAGGATGCCGGCATAGAGGTGAGTGAGTTGAATGAAGTGGTTTTGGTCGGCGGAAGCACACGCATTCCCGCGGTGCAAGAAGCTGTGCGCAAGCTGTTTGGGAAAGAGCCCAACCGCACCGTAAACCCCGACGAGGTGGTTGCCGTGGGCGCAGCTGTGCAGGCGGGAGTTTTATCCGGTGAGGTGAAAAACATTTTGCTCCTGGATGTGACGCCGCTCTCTCTGGGCGTGGAAACTTTGGGCGGCATTTTTACGCGGCTTATTGAGCGCAACACCACCATTCCCTCACGCAAGTCAGAAGTTTTTTCCACAGCGGCAGACAGCCAAAGCCAGGTGGAAATCCACATTCTGCAGGGCGAGAGAGACATGGCAAGCGACAACAAGTCCTTGGGCCGCTTTCAATTGACGGGAATTCCCCCTGCCCCTCGAGGTGTTCCGCAAATTGAAGTTGTCTTCGACATTGATGCCAACGGCATTTTGAATGTGACGGCCAAAGACAAGGCGACAAATAAAGAGGCCAAAGTCACCATTACGCACTCCTCAGGCCTCTCCAAAGATGAAGTGGAGCGCATGGTGACAGAAGCCAAAAGCAACGAAACAGCAGACAAAGAGCGCCGAGCTTTGGTTGAAGAAAAAAACAACGCCGAAAACCTCTATTATAAACTGGAGAAGCTGCTCCAAGAGAGCAGAGACAAGCTTTCCAACACCACCGCAGAAGAGTTAGAGGCAGCACTCAAAGCGTTTGAGAAAGTACGCGAAAGCAACGATAAAGCAGCCATTGGTGAGGCTGCCAAAAAACTCGAAACCATAGGCCATAAAGCAGCAGAAGAAATGTATAAAGCTGCAGCCACCCCAACCGCACAACCCGAAGCCCCTTCAAGCGCGCCAGGCAGCCAGGCAGAGCCCATAGAAACACCCAAAGAAGATGTGGTGGACGCGGAATTTAAACCCAGCTGAGCAAAATATTTGCCAAATGAAACCCCTACACTATTCTATGGTGTGGGGGTTTTTTTAGGCCTCCCTCCCCTTTTTTCTTGTGAGGGCGATCGCCGTTTGTGCCGCTGGGGCCAAGGCCGATCGTACATCTGTTTTTTTGAGCAGAAAACACAGAAAATTGTTGAGGTGTTTTTGTGGGTTTCGATCGGCATTCGGGGTGGTTTTTGCATGCTATGATCGTCAAAAAAAGAGATTGAAAGCCTTGCGCGCTTTTGCCAGTTATTTTGTTGGGTGCGCAGGGTTTTTTCCCTAAGAGGTGCGGCAACTCTGGGTATGGAGTGTTGAGCTATTGGCAGCCTAAGCTGATGGATAAATATATAAACAGCGCAGATGATACCTCTGAGGCGAATGCAATGAATGAAGCAAAAATAGACGAGCTTGCAGCAGAGCATTCTCTGGAAATGCCTGAAGCAAGAAAACGCTCTAAAACAATGTCTCGCAAAGAAATGGCCAGAGAGCTTCGTCGCAAGCGCTTGGCTGGGCAGTGGAATGAAGAAGAATTGGATTTGCTGCATGAGATTGAAAGCAAACGTCCAAGGACGCGCGCGGATTGTGTGAATGCCCCGCGTCCATGCCTTTTTGTTTCCTGCAAGCACAACCTCTATTTGGACGTCAACCCGGAGACAGGCTCTGTGAAGCTTAATTTTCCGGATAAGGAGATTACGGAGCTCCAATATACCTGTGCGTTGGATGTGGCTGAAAAGGGTGGAATTACCCTGGAAGAAGTAGGGGAAATTATGAATTTGACGCGTGAGCGCATTCGCCAGGTGGAGACACAAGGCCTTCTCAAGTTGCGAGAAGCAACCGATGATGGCCTGTAGTGCCTCAAGTGAAAACCCTGCAGAGGTGAACTGAACGCTCAAAAAGCACCCTTTCACTTGCTCGAAGGAGAATTGCGCGCTAGATGCCGAGCATTGCTTTGCATGGGAGAAAAGCATGTTGGCTCTGCTGAGTGTTTCAAACAAAGAAGGCGTGGTGCCCCTGGCCCAAAGGCTTGTTCGCCTGGGCTATAAAATTTTGTCTACAGGCGGCACTTTTGAGGCTTTGAGCAAAGCCCAAATTCCCGTTGTTGCCGTTGCTGAGCACACACAAAGCCCCGAAATTCTCCATGGCCGCGTGAAAACACTGCACCCCAAAATTCATGGCGGCCTTTTGGGCAGGCCAGAGCGAGAGGATGACTGCGCCCAAATGCTCGCTCATGGCATCAGCCCCATTGCCTTGTTGGCCGTCAACCTCTATCCCTTCGTCGAAACGGTTTTGAAAGGCGCTCCCCCAGAGGAGGTGCTTGAGCAGATTGATGTGGGCGGCCCGGCGATGATCCGCGCCGCAGCGAAGAATGCTCAAAACGTTATGGTGTTGACCAACCCTGCGGATTACTCTCGGGTGCTCAAGGAGCTGGAAGAAAACCAAGGCCGGCTAAGCCATGCGACACGCGCTTATTTGCAGCGCAGGGCTTTTGAGCATACGGCGGCTTATGATGCGGCCATTGCCACGTGGATGCAAAAGCGCGACGAGGAAGACTTTCCTGAAACCTTGGCACTTTCTTTTGAGAGAGCCCAAAACTTGCGCTATGGCGAAAACCCCCACCAGCGTGCCGCCTTCTATCGCTCAAAAATTCAGCCCGATGGACCCAGCACCGCCTTCAGCCGAGTGCTGCAAGGCAAAGCCCTCTCCTATAACAACCTGCTGGACATAGATGCGGCATTGTCCGCCGTTTTGGAATTTCCACAAGGGCCTGCTGCCGTCATTGTCAAACACAATACCCCTTGCGGTGTTGCCCTCGGTGCAACCCTCGAAGAAGCTTTTAGACGAGCCAAAGAGGCCGATGAGCTTTCTGCTTTCGGCGGCATTGTCGCCCTAAACCGCGAAGTGGATGCGGCCTGCGCTCAAAGCCTTTGCAGCTTGTTTTTAGAGGCGGTGGTTGCCCCCACCTATTCCACAGAGGCTTTGGCACTTTTGGCAACCAAGAAAAACCTGCGACTCCTGGAAACAGGCGCTTGGGCCAAAACCCCTCCCATGCAAGTGGATTATCGCAGCATTTCTGGAGGCTTGCTTGCCATGGACCGGGATGCTTGGGCACCCCATGCAGACTGGAAGGTGGTGACGCGCCGCACGCCAACCCCGGAAGAAATGGAAGCCTTGAAGTTTTCCTGGAAAGTATGCAAGCATGTCAAAAGCAATGCCATTGTTTATGCCAATGCTTTTCAAACCTTGGCCATTGGTGGCGGCCAAACCAGCCGCGTGGATTCAGCCCAATGGGCGGCTGAAAAGGGAGGGGCAAAGCTTAAAGGTTGTGCTGTTGCTTCAGATGCTTTCTTCCCTTTTAGAGATGGAGTAGATGTGGTTGCAAGGGCGGGGGCGAGTTGTATTGTCCAACCAGGTGGTTCTCTGAGGGACTCAGAAACAGTCGCGGCGGCTGATGAGCACAACCTGGCCATGGTGTTTACGGGTGTTCGGCATTTCCGACACTGAAGTTTTGCTATGCGCATCATCTGCTCACAATGCCAGACACGTTTTCGTGTCGCTGACAAATACCTGACTGAGCGAAGCGTGCGCGTTCAATGTCCGCGCTGCAAGCATGTGAGGCTCATTCAGCCTAAGTCGGATGAAAGCCTCCCTTGGCCAGAAGAAAGTGCCGCCGAGGTGGGGCTGCTCACAGAAGCAAGCCCGCTGGCCTCTGAAGAAGTTTCGCCTGAGCAGCAGGATGCGGATTTGGATTTTTCGGATTTGCGAAGCGAGTTGAAAGAGGAGGCAGCAGCTCAGGTATTTGAAAAGTCCTCCCTGGAAGACTGGGAGCTCCAACCTACACAAACCATTATTGGCTCTTCAGTTGTTTTTTGCCAGTCCTGCGGGAGAGTGCTTGTAGACTCGTTTGATCAGGCTTTAGAAATTTGTGAGTCTTGCCGAAATTTGCCCTTAAGGCCCAAACAACCCTCTCCTCCAAGGGTGGATACCGCTTCGCGAGAAGAGGTGAAAAGCATAACAACAGATGAGATGGCAACTCCCTATGTTGTGGCTGAGCCCCCTCTTCCTCCATTGGAAGAAATAGAGGGTTTGGCAACTCAATATACGCCACCCTATGCATTTGAGGGCCCCCATGCTCCCTCTCAAGCCCTTGGCCTCCAGAAGGCCGCCGTGAGTGCAGCGCTTCCCTTAAGGCGTGGTGTGTGGTTTTGGCTGTGCTGGGTTTTAATAGGTTGTGGGACAGTTATATTTTTCATTCTTTTGTTTTTGGTTATTTTTGTGGTGCGCTGACGGGTTTGTGTGCTTCCAAACCGAGGGAGTTTCTTCGTGGACATATTGTTGCTGGGCTCTGGAGCTAGAGAACATGCTTTGGCTTGGAAGTTAAGCCAAAGCCCATTGCTGAAAAAACTTTATGCTGCAAATGGCAACCCCGGAATGGCTCGGCTTGCCCATTGCTTTGAAATACCTGAAGCCCACCCTCAGGAGGTGCTGGGCCTGGCAAAACGCCTGAAAGTCCAACTGGTGGTTATAGGCCCTGAAGCGCCGCTGGTGGCAGGCGTTGCGGATGTTTTGCAACAAGAAGGCATTGCTGTTTTTGGGCCGAGTGCAGAGGCGGCACAACTGGAGGGCAGCAAGCATTTTGCCAAGCAATGCATGCAGAAGGCAGGTGTGCCCACCGCTTCCTTTGAGGTGTTTGAGCAGGTGGAGTTGGCGGTTGCACGCGCGCGCAGTTGGGGCTCTGTCGTCGTGAAGATGGATGGTTTGGCTCAAGGCAAAGGCGTGGTGGTAGCCCGCACCTCTCAAGAGGCAGAGGCCGCCGTACGCATGTTGTGGGCGCTGGGTGGGGGCAAGCAAAGGCTTTTGTTAGAAGAGGTGTTGGAGGGTTGGGAGATGTCCTTAATGGCCATATGTGACGGAGAGCGTTTTGCATTGTTGCCTGCTTCGCAAGACCACAAACGCCTCCTGGATGGAGACAAAGGCCCCAACACGGGAGGCATGGGAGCCTATAGCCCTTTGCCCCAATTGTCAGAAAGCATGTTGGAAGAGTTGGGTCGCCTCATTTTTCCTCCCGTTTTGAATGTGCTCAAAGAGAGGGGAACGCCCTTTAAAGGCGTGCTTTATGCGGGGTTGATGATGACGCCGCAAGGGCCCAGAGTATTGGAGTTTAACTGCAGACTGGGCGACCCTGAAGCACAAGTATTGCTCTTGCAGTTGAATGAAGATTTTTTGGCTTTGGCCTTGGCCTGCGCCCAGGGGGAACTTCGGCAAGCGCGACTTAAAAGCAAGCCAGGTGCGAGCGTGGCTGTTGTGGCCTGTGCGGAGGGCTACCCTGCGGATCCACGCAAGGGGGCCGAAATTTTTGGCATAGCCCAGGCAGAAGCTTTGGGTGCCCAAGTGTTTTTGGCGGGTGCGAAGAATGACTTTGGGCGCTTGAGGGTTTCAGGGGGGCGGGTGCTGAGCGTTTGCGCTCAAGCCTCCTCACTGCCAAAGGCCCAGGAGATGGCCTATGCGGCCATGGAAAAAATTCGCTTTGAAGGGCAACATTTCCGAAACGATATTGGAGCGAAAGCCTTCTAAAGTGTGGCGCCTTTCTCGTTATGTGCTTGTGGAGACGCTCCTTCCTTTTGGGGCTGCGCTTTTGTTTTTTTTGTTGTTGTTGTTTAGCATGGCTTTTTTGCGTGGCTCGGACTTGCTTTTGGGCTCAGCCATTCAGCTGGAAGATCTAGCAGCCATAGGCTTCTTTTTTTTGCCACAGTTTTTCATTCAAGCCATTCCCATCGCTTTTTTGTTGGCCCTGCTTTTGGGGATAGGGCGCATGAATGAAGACAGAGAAATCCGCGCCATGCAGGCTTTGGGCCTGAGCCCCTTGCGTGCCGCATGGGGCGTTATCGGCCTTGGACTTGCCTTGTCCTTGCTGCTGACAGGCGCTTTGGCCTATGCCTTGCCCTGGAGCACCCGCAACTTATGGCATGTGACCAGCGAGCTGCTCAAACGCAACCTGCGCGGCGACATTAAGCCAGGTGTTTTTTATGATCAGCTAACCCGCTATGTGCTTTTTGTCGATGAAGTGGACGAGCAGAATTGGAAGCGGTTGTGGCTTTATGACACTCGACAAGAAGACTCTTTGGGCTTGTTGAATGCCAAAGAAGGCAGACTGGAGTTGCCTGAGGGAGAAGAAGCCATTTGGCTGCACCTGAAGGAAGGAGAAATCCACAACATCCACAATGACTCTGTTTCTTCCTACCCATGGGCGCGTTTTGAAGAGGGAAAGCTGCGTTTGGAATTGGGCCGGGGATATTTTCAGCGAAACTCCCTTGGGCGTGCGTTGGATGAATATACGCTGGAGGATTTGCAGCGTTTGTCCAAAGAGGCCAAAGAGAGGGGGAGCAAAAAAGAAGCACTTCGTTTTCATGTTGCGTGGCATTGGCGTTTGGCCCAGGGGGTGGCGCCCTTGGTATTTTCCATTTTAGGTTTGGCCATTGCCTTTAGATACCTGCGAGGCAGCAAGGCCATTGGGAGCCTCATTACGTTGGTGGCCTATGTGGCCTATTATATTTTAGCGCGCATAGGCGTTTCAATGGCCGAGGAGGGGGTTTGGGCTGCTGCTTTTGGAGCCCACTTGGCAAACCTCATTTTTTTGGCGACGGCTTTGGTGGGCTGGCGCTACATTGAGAGAGGAAGGCTGCTGTGAGCGTGGGCAGCATTTTATTCCGTTATGTGGCAGCGCGTTATTTGCACATGCTGCTGCTCATTTGGTTTGGCCTGGTGGCAGTATTCCTCGTCATTGACTTTGGAGATCAACTCAAAATGTATTTGGCACGCCCTTTTGAAGACGTGCTGCTGATGTATTGGAATAAGTTTTTGCTGTGCATAAGCCAAATGTGCCCTGTGGCGATGTTGCTTGCAGGCGGAAGCAGCATTACGGCGCTTGCCCACCGCAGTGAAGTGAAAGCCATGTTGGCATTGGGTGCTTCCCCATGGACATTTTATGCGCCCATAGGCCTGTGTGCTTTGTGTGTTGCCGCTGGCCTGTGTGTTTTTGACGAGAAGGTGGCGACACGTGCGGGCCGCATGGTGGATGAGCTACAAGTACACCGGTTTAAGCGCTCCGGGAAGCTGGGGGTTTATTTCATTCCCAAGCAATGGTTCCACCTTCAAAACACCATGTTTTATATGAACTCTCAGGAGGAAGGTGGTTTTAGGGATGTGTCCATATTTCGCCTCTCTCCTTCCTTCCAAATGTTAGAGCGCATAGACGCGGAAACCATGAAGCATAGCCATGGAGAGGTTTGGCAACTGACAGACCTCAGCTTCAGACGTTTTTTGGGGGATGGGCATATGGAAACCCAGACGGAGCCTGTGGCGCTGATACGTTTCCCCCAAAGCTCAGCCGACTCTTTTCGCATTCTCTCCGGGCGCCCGGAGTGGATGAAGTTGAAGACGCTGTGGACACAGCGCCAATTGAGGGCCCAGGTGGGCTTGTCAACGCCGGCCTTGAGTTTGGCCTTGCACAACCGTTTTGCAACACCCCTCATGGGGGCATTGGGGGCTTTGTTGACGGTGGCTTTAACGCAGCGCCCCGGTCGCAAGGGGCAATTGACGCTTGCCCTCATGGAAGGCGTATTTGTCAGCGTATTGCTGTGGGGGAGCATGGTGGTTGGCCGCGCCCTGGTGGTGGGGGAGCGCATATTGCCATTTTTGGCTGCCTGGGGCCCCGTGGCCTTTTTGGGGGGGTTGACATGGGCCCTTGGCTGTTATTATGCCCGGGGCAGCGGCGGCCGCAGGGCAGGGGCCCCTTGAGGAAAAACAGGAGCAGGGGTTGAAAGTTGCTTTTATACATGACTGGCTGGTGAGTTACCGCGGTGGAGAGAAGGTGTTAAACGCCTTGTTTGAGTTGTTTCCGCAGGCGAAGTTATATACTTTGTTTTATGAGAGGGGCAGCGTGCCTGGGCCTGTTGAGCGGGCGCAGGTTTATAGCAGTTTTTTGGACCGGCCGTGGGCACGCAAACGCCACCGCATGTTTTTGCCCCTCTTCCCCCTGGCCATAAGCCGCTTCTCCCTCAAAGGTTATGAGCTGGTTATTTCCTCCAGCCACTGCGCAGCCAAAGCCGCTCCGGTGCCCCAAGGCGTGCCGCACCTTTGCTATATACACGCGCCCCTGCGCTATATGTGGACGCGTTTTGATGACTATTTTGGCAAAGGCCGCGCCTCCTTGCCCCTGCGCATTGCGGCCAAAACCCTGCGCCCCTTTCTGCAGCGCTGGGACAAAAAGAGTGCCCGCAGAGTGACGCACTTTGTGGCCAACAGCCATTATATAGCCAAGCAAGTAGAGTTGCTGTATGGCCAGAAGGCCAGTGTGGTTTATCCCCCAGTGGAGTTGGAGCGCTTTTTGCCGTTGCCGGTAGAAAACTCAGGGCAGGGGGGCTATTTTTTGTGTTTTGGGGCCCTGGCCCCCTATAAGCGGCTGGACTTGGCCATAGAGGCTTTTGGGCGTTTGGGGCTTCCATTGTGGGTGGCGGGCTCCGGCCAAATGGAGGCGGCCTTTAGAAAAAACCTGCCCGGCAACATACGCTGGTTGGGGCAGGTGCCTGAGGACGAAGTACCCGCTTTGCTGCATGCGGCCAAGGCCCTGGTGTTTCCAGGTGAAGAGGATTTTGGGCTGACGCCCATTGAGGTGCAAGCTTGTGGCCGCCCCGTCATTGCTTTGGGCAGGGGCGGGGCTTTGGAAACCATAACGCCAAAAACGGGGTTGTTTTTTGCAGAGCCCACAGCAGCCTCACTGGAGAGGGCCGTGCTTGCATTTGCTGAATTGGAGAAGCGGTTTTTGCCCACAGAAGCCAAAGAGAATGCCATGCGCTTTTCAAAAGAGAATTTTTTGCAGGGCATGCGTGCACAAGTGCAGACATGCCTGGGCGATGCGCCCTAAAACCCAAAGCCCAGGCCAACGAGGAGCGCCGCCCGCATTAGGCAATGCTATAATTTTATGCTCAGTGCCGACCACAAGGGTATTGCCCTCGGCAGTGCCGTCCTCACCGAAAGCTGCACAATGGGCGAAAACAAGGACACGCCGGTGAGCCACATGGGCACCCTCGTTGGTGGCCAGGAGGCGGAGCCACTCAACGCAAGCAGCGTGCAGGCCCGTTCAGTCCACGTCGAGCCGCATTCTGCTGAGCGCTTCTTTCGCATAGACATGCCCTTGCTCTGCTGCTTTTTTATACCACTTGGCCGCTTCTGCTTCGTCCCTCCCGGCACGCTCCTCCTCGCTATAAAACGAGGACAATTCAGTGGAATACATGTTGCCAAGGGTATATTGCGCACTGGGCAGCCCTTGCTCCGCCGCCAACCTCAGCCACCTGGTCGCTTCTGCCTTGTCTTCCACAACACCCTCTCCATTTTTATAGAGCCCTCCAAGGTGGAATTGTGCATAGGCATCCCCCTGTTGTGCGGAGAGAGTGAGCCATTTGACGGCTTCCTCTGTCCGTATCGCCAGGGCATATTCGTTGTCTGTCTCAGGCCCAAGGCCCTCTCCCCGCAAATACATATAGGCAACATAGTATTGGGCTGTCGGGTTTCCCTGCTCGGCCGCTTTTTTAAACCATTGGAGCGCCTGTGCAGCATCCTCTGCAACGCCATAGCCCACATAATACATCCACCCCACATAGTATTGCGCGCCAACCTCTCCTTTTGCTGCGGCCTGTTGACATTTTTCCCGCATTTCCAGGGTGTCTTCATCCATGGTGGTTCTGCGGCAACGCTTGCTCTTTGTTGAGGGAGTGGCTTCGGTGGCAGCTCTATAAAGCACCACATTCGCCACTTCCTCCTGTGCATCCGCGTTTCCCTGCTCGGCCGCTTTTTGAAGCCACATGAACCCCATTTCTATGTCTTTCACCGCAACAGCTTCGCCTTGGGCATATAATATTCCAAGAAGGAGTTGCGCTTCCACCTGGCCCTGGTTGGCCGCCTTTTTCATCCATTGGACTGCTTTCGCCGTGGAAATATTCTGTTCTGTCTCTTTGTCATTTTGGCTTTTTTCCAAATAAAGCATCCCCAGGACAGCTTGTGCCTCCGCTTGTCCCTCCTCAGCCTCTTTTTGGCAAAGCTTCCATGTCTCTTCATCCACACCCGCAGAACCCACAAGGCTTATATTGCACATGTTTGTATTAAACATATTTGTCTTTGGAGAGGGCTTGGCCGTCTCAACGCGCAGAGGGCATGCTGCCGACAATATGGCGGTTATGGCTATCCATAGGGTTTTGGAAGGAGAACAAGAGCAAGGTTGTTTTTCACTGTTTTTGTTTTTCATGTCAGAATAGAGTTGTAGGTTTTTGTGCAATATTTGGCACTTCAATTGTTTGGCGCTGCCATTGTTTAGCGCTGCCATTGTTTAGCGCTGCCATTGTTTAGCGCTGCCATTTATTTTGTTTCCCATTGCACAGGCGGCATCTCACATTCACTGTGCAAAGGGCGGCCAAAAGCCCAGTCTTTCAATGTTTCCTTGGACAGTGCCCTTTCTTGCCCTCCCTTGGCATAGCAGGTTCCGCTCTGCGGAACGCCCATGACAATCCACAGTTTTATCCATGCCTTGCCGTCGGCTCTGTACCTTGTTTCTGTCCAGCTGGGCTGTGGTCTTCCCGTTTTATATTTAAGCTCGCGCAATAAAACACCCTCTTTGCCATAATTCCTTTCTATTCCACCTTCAAAATAAATATCGTCTTGTTTATAGGCTATTTCCTTTTTCAGGGTGCCGTTTTCATCATATGTTTTTTCTATTCCCTCTTTCTTTCCTGCAACATAGGGAGTCTCTTCTATTAAAGCGCCATTTTCTCTATATTCTCTTTTTGTCCCCTCTATAACTTCATTATTATAGTATATTTCATATCTGAGTTGGCCGTTTTCATAATAATATTTCATTGCCCCATCATGTCTTCCTTCTTTATAAGAAACCTCAGCGGCTAGCTTTCCGTTTTCATAATAGGATTTTTCGGTTCCGTTTATTTTGCCTTGCATATAGGGTGTTTCGCGCTCCACTTGACCATTTCGGTAATATTTTTTTTCCATTCCCTCAAGCTCTCCCTTTTGATGAGGGCTTATCCATGTTAACTGTCCCTCTTGATTATAGGACTTTGCTGTTCCATCTATTTTGTTTTTCTTATATGGATATTGGTTGGATAGCCGTCCATTTCCATGATATGTCTTTTGTATTCCTTCCATTTCACCTTTGAGATAGGGTGTGGCTTCGCGCAATTGGCCATCGGATGAATAATATTTGTGTATTCCTTCTTTTAAGCCCTTTTTATAGGGAGTTTCTTGTTCCAAGACACCGTTTTGATGGTATTGTTTGTCCTTTCCATCCAGGATGCCTTGAACATAATGCGTCTCTCTTGCCATGATGCCATTGCTATAAAAAAGTCTCTCAACCCCTTGTTTTTTCCCTTTTGAAAAAGAGATTTCACGCATGAGGTTGCCATCTGGGTGATGAATTTTGAACACGCCATTGGCGGGTTTGTCTTCATAAAGCGTTATGCCGTTCTGCTCTGTGAAACCGCAACAACAGGGGCTATTGCAAACAATGCTTTGTGGCTTTGCATGCACGAAAGAGGAGACGCAAAGAAACACAAATAGGGTGGTTTTTTTCATATAGGCTCCAGCCATAAGGGAAGAATATGCCTGGCTTCTAGTTAAGGGTTTATTTGATGAGTTGGAAACCAAAGAGTGTGTGGCGGTGTAGCATAATTCCGCAGAATAGCTCTGTAGCATAGTTCTGTAGCATAGTTCTGTGGCATAGTCCTGTGGCATAGTCCTGTAGCATAGTCTTGTGGCATGGTTTTTTGGCATGCTCTTGTGGCATGGTTTTAATACGGAATGGATGTTGCATTGTGTAGGATATAACATGCACTCGCCACAAGTGGGTGTGCAGAACTCGCGCAGAGAGGACGCTGGGAAAAATGCGAAAAATTTTATTTTTGGGTTGTTTGTGCTTGCTGGTAGGCGCGAGTGGAGGGTGCAAACAGAATGAAGATTGCAAGGAGAATACTGACGCTGACGAGGTTAGAAGTTGCAAAGCTTTTGTAGAGATAATGGTGCGCCAGTCTGCTTGTGGCAAAGGAGAAGGCGATTGGGAGGGGGCGTCAAAAGAAGAGCAAGCAGCGGAAATTGAAAAAATATCTCTGCTGTGCGTCACCGGGGATGAATGGCGAGAAGAGGGGGATGGATGTCAGTTTCTGAATAGGCCTGTGGTTGAAGAATTTGCCAAACAGCTCAGAGAAGCCGGCGACTGCGACGCGGTGCTGGCACTGGAAGATCCTCCAGACTTGTGTGCTATGGAGTGAAAGCGCATTTTGGAAAAAAAATAAACGGGCCCGCTTGACATGACTGAATGACTGATTTATAAATCCAGTCATGAGTTCAAATGCTCGTCAAACGTTGATGGAAGCCGCCATGGAGGTTTTTGGCCAATTTGGTTTCAAAAAGGCCTCTATTGAGGAGATTGCCCAGCGGGCCAAAGTGGGCAAGGGCTCCGTATATCTCCATTTTGAGAGCAAAGAGGCGCTTTTTGAGGCGGTGGTGCGCCAAAACATCAACAGTGGCTTCGCCGTGCTCGAGGGTCTGCTTGCCTCTGAAAGCGCGCCGGAGGGCAAACTCCGCGTGTACCTTTGCCATGTGTTGGATCAGCGGCTTCAAGTCGCCAACAAAATGGGGCGGGCACCCAGAGGTCTCGAATTCGCAGAGAGGATGATTGAGTTGGTCGGCGCAGGCATGAATGTCATAGAGGAATATAGGGCACGTGCGCTCAAAAGCCTTCAGGGCATTCTGTGCGAAGGCCGCGATGCGGGCGTCTTCCACATGGAAAACCTGCAGATAACATCCGAGGCCATTCTCGGCGCCGTCGTTACTACCTCCACTGCCTTCTTCAACGACAAAGAGCACTGCCAGCAAATAGTCCACACCCTCTCTGAGCTGATTGTTCGCGGGCTGATGTCGGCCCCCACCCCTGCTTCCTAGGCATTTCTTCTAACCCCCACAGCGCACACTTGTGCGCCTACAAATGACTAAAAAACCAAACAAGTCAAACATTCACCCAGCATTCACATAAAGGAGTTCCACAATGAAGCCACAATATATACGCTTTCTCCTCGCTATACTCCCCCTTGGTATGGCCGGCTGCTCAAAGTCCAGCGCTGCGCCGGCCGCGGTTGCCCAAGCCCCTACGGGTGTGCGCGCTGTGGTGCCACAGCCTAAACTCGACGCGGAAATAATGCTGGCAACCGGCACCGTCTATTCCCAAAAAGAGGCGACACTCAGCGCGCAAACCGGCGGGGTACTCACGCACATGGCCGTCAATGTAGGTGAGCGCGTGAAAAAAGGGCAACTGCTCGCGCAGATAGACTTAAAGAACGCCACCATTGCCCTTGCCCAGGCAAATGCAGCCAAGGAGGCGGCCGACGCGGCGTTTGACGGGGCGCAAATGGATGCAGAGCGCACCCGCAAACTCGCCAGCACAGGCAGCGTGCCGAATGCAACCTTGGAGAAAGCGGAAATTGGGCTGCGCCAGGCTGCGGCACAGGTTGGCCAGGCGGCCGCAGCACTGCAGAATGCCCAGAAGGTGCGCAGCGACACCGCCATTAAAGCACCTTTTGACGGTGTTATTATAAGCCGAAGCAAAAATGTCGGGGACTTTATTTCTTCAGGCACGGCTGTCTTCACCCTTGTGGACACCGAGGCCCTTGAGGTGCGCGTCCAAGTCCCCGAGGCGGTTGTAGACAGCATTCCCATGGGTGGCGTGCTCCGAGGCACACTCAGCGCTTCGGGCGGCGCATTCGAGGCGAAGGTTTCCAGCATTGGCGCAACCGTTGACATGGCAAGCCGGACAGTGTCTCTCATCGCCGACGTGCTGCCAACGCCGGGCGGCCTCCCCGTCCGCCCGGGTGCACTTATCCAGCTTGAGTTGAATGCCAAAGAGGGCGCAAAGCTCGCCGGCCTCTTCCTCCCCGCGCAGGCCGTCAACGCAGAGGGCCAAGAAGGCTTCGTCTGGGTGGTGCAGGAGGGCAAAGCTGCCCGCCGCCAAGTCGCTATAAGGAAGGTGACGCCCGGCATCGTCCGCGTCGAGAGCGGAATTGAGCCTGAAATGCTCATTGTCGCCGACGCAAGTCTGCGCCTCAAGGATGGCGAGCTTCTCCATGTCATCCAATAACCCCAAGGCCAGAAAAATTTCTTCAGGAGAATTTCCATGCTCAAAACATTTATTTCGCGCCCCGTCTTCACTTGCATGCTGATGGCAGCCGTCGTCGTCTTCGGCCTCGTCTCCTTCCCACGCATAGGTGTTGATCAGCTTCCCAATATTGACATTCCCGTCGTCACCGTTACGACGCTATTGCCTGGGGCAGACCCAGAGTCCATGGAGAAAAATGTCTCCAAACCCCTCGAAGACGCACTCTCCTCCCTCAATGGCGTGGATGAGCTTAAGTCCATCAGCCTCGACTCTGTCAGCCAACTCATTGTTTTCTTCAAACTTGAAACCAACCTCGACACCGCCGCCCAGGACGTGAGAGATCGCATCCAAAGCGCCCTTCGGAATTTGCCAAAGGACGTTGAAATGCCCGTTGTCGAGAAGATAGATTTGGACTCTGCCCCCATCCTCATGCTCTCTCTCACCGGCCCCCTTCCCATAGAGGCGTTGACGCGAGCCGCAGAAGACATTCTCAAACCAGCACTGGAAGCACAAGTGGGTGTAGGCTCCGTCGACGTGGTTGGTGGGCGCAAGCGCGAAATTCAACTTGTTGTCGAGCCACAAAGCCTTCGCGGACATGGGCTTTCCATAGGGAATTTGAGCCAAGCACTCGCCGCACAAAGCGTCGACATTCCTGGTGGCCGTGCAATGCAGGAGGGCAAGGAATTCGTCGTCAGGCTTGCCGCCGAAGCGCAAAGCGTTGAAGAAATAGGAAACATAATAATTTCCAGCCCAGGCGGCACTCCAGTGCGCGTCCGAGATGTGGCGGCAGTCATTGACGGCGCCCAAGAGGCGCGCGGCTTGGCCCGCTCGGACTTTGGGGCGGCAATCGCCCTCAACGTGCGCAAACAGTCAGGCGCCAACACCGTCCAAGTCGCCGAAGCCGTCAAGGCCTCACTCGAAAATATGAATGCGCAACTGCCCGAGGGCCTTGTCGTCAAAACCATCATCGACAACTCGACATTCATCCGCTCCTCCATCCTCGCCGTCCAGGAGGACATGCTTCTTGGTGGAATTCTGGCCGTCCTCGTGGTGCTTATTTTTCTTCGCAACGCGCGCTCTACACTCGTCGCCGCCATTTCCTTGCCCGTCAGCGTCATCGGCACCTTCGCCGTCATGGCTTTGCTTGGCTTCACCTTCAACATTATTACCATGCTGGCCTTAACCCTCTCCATCGGCCTTGTCATTGACGACGCTATTGTCGTCATTGAAAACATTGTCCGCCACTTGGAGCAGGGGAAGCCCCCCATGCAGGCGGCACTGGAGGGGGTCAGACAAATTGCTCTGGCCGTCTTCGCCGTCACTTTGGCCATTGTCGCCGTCTTCATCCCCGTCGCCTTCATGGATGGAATTGCTGGCCAATTCTTCTATCAATTCGGCGTCACCGTCGCCGTTGCCGTCCTCATCTCCTATGCGGTTTCAATGACTTTGGCGCCCATGCTTTCAGGCCGCGTTTTAAAGGAAGTCAGCCATGCCACCCCCAACCGCGTTTCAGTATGGCTTGAGCAAAGCTTCTTGAGGCTTGAAAGCTTCTATAAAAAAATCCTCGCCAAAGTGCTTGCCCACCGAGGCCTCGTCATGTGCGGCGCCATAGGCGTGCTGGCGCTGACACTGGGGCTTGCCTCACTCCTCAAAATTTCCTTTATACCCAAAAATGACACAAGCTCGCTGACGGTGGCGGTGGAGCTTCCACAAGGCTCAACACTCGAGGACACCGAGAAGGAGTTGGCCCTTATTGCGGAGCACGTACGAAAAATGCCAGGCGTGGTTGAAACTTTCGCCACCGCAGGCGGGGGGACTTTGGAAGAGGTGCACAAGGGAGAGCTCATTGTCAACCTGCTCCCCGTAAAGCAGAGGGCATTGAGCCAGGAGACATTCAAAATTCAGCTAAGAGAAAGTCTCCCGACGCCTCGCCCGGGTGTGCGGCTAAGCATTCAGGACGGCGCCGCAGCTTCCAGCGGCATGAGGGCGCGTGAGGTGGAATATGCACTGCGCGGAAGTGAGTTTGCGACGCTTGTTTCGGCCGCGGAGGCAGGGCTTTTGCAAATGCAGAAAAACCCGGGCTTCACAGACGTAGACATGAATTATAGGGCGGGAAAACCACAATACAACGTTCAAATAAACCGGGAGAGGGCCGCGCAGCTTGGCGTCGTGGCAGGGCAGGTTGGGGCCATGCTTCGCTCATACCTCGGACGCGACGCTTTCATGAGTTTTCGCGAAGGCGGCGAGTCCTATGACGTGAAACTTAGGCTTGCGGACGCTACCCTCTCCTCCAAAGAGGCCCTGGGGCAACTCACCATTCTCTCCTCCAGCGGGCAACTCGTTGAGCTTCGGAATATTGCCGACATTGTTCCCGCTGAGGGGCCTGCGCAAATAAACCGCCTCAACAAGCAGCGCGAAATAACCCTCTTTGCCAATATTGCCCAAGGCTATAGCCTCGGTGAGGGGATGGCCTATTTGGCAGAGCATGTCGAAGCAAAGCTTCCAGAGGGGGTGAGTGCCGGTTTTGCTGGTACCTCAAAGGAGATGGGAAAAACCCTCAACGCCTTCGCCATGGCGCTTATTTTGGGTGTCGTCCTTCTCTATATGATCCTCGCCGCACAATTCGAAAGCCTCATCCACCCCTTTACCATTATGCTTGCCCTCCCCTTCGCCCTCATCGGCGGCGTGACGGCACTTTTGGTGACAGGACAGGCACTCTCCATGTTCGCCCTCATCGGCGTCATTATGTTGATGGGAGTTGTCGTGAAAAATGGCATTCTGCTGGTGGAATTCACCTTGCAACTGCGTGAAGAAGGGAAGAATGCCCACGAGGCCCTGCTCGAGGCGGCACCCATTCGGATGCGTCCCATTTTGATGACGAGCATTGCGATGATAGCGGGCATGGTTCCCATGCTTCTGGCACAGGGCGACGGTGCCGCCATGCGCATGCCCATGGCACTCGTCGTCATAGGTGGACTTATAAGCTCGACGGTGCTGACGCTCCTCATTGTTCCCGTCGTCTATTCGCTCATAGACGGCTTTATGTCCAAATTGAAAAACAAGGTGCGCAAAAAGGCCTCGTCCAAAGCGCCAACAACCAACGTCGCCACGCCTGAAGCCCTGGCTTCCTGAGGCGAAATTCGGCGCAACCCATCCACCCACAAACTTCACTTCAGGTGACTTTTATGAATGCCATTTCCCTCCTTGTAACACTTGTTTTCTCGCAGACTCCGCCTGCAGAACTGCCATTTGAAGCGCTTCCAACGCTCACATTTTCTCAGGCTCTTGCCGAGGCACAGCAACAAAACCCGGACTTGTCTGCGGCACGTGCCAGGCTTTCTCAAGTGGCCACCGCCACCTCCAAGGCGCGCTCTGCCTATTTGCCACAGCTGAAAGGGCAGGGAGGCTATACGCGAAACTCGAAGGAATATACGCTGAGCATGCCCACCAGCTATATTGTACGTGACATGGGCCAGGAGACGGGGCCAGCCTTTGACTCAAGTCGCCCCGAAGGGATGGACAACCCACCGGGCCTTCCGACACATTTCGTCGCCGTCGGCATAAACCCCATGGAAATACCCATACAGGTGAAGAACCAGTGGGGAGCGCAGTTGTCGTTGACGCAGGGCATTATTCTTCCGGAAGTTTTCATCGCCATCCGCAACGCCTCGCTGGCTAAAGAGAGTGCCACATGGAGCGTTGAGAGCGCACGGCGCGAAATACTCTTTGGCACGGCGCGCGCTTACCTGGGTGCGTCGGCGTTGCGCGAGTCACTCGACGTGCAACAAGCAATGCTGGAAGTCCGCCGCGGGTTTGAGCGCGACGCTCAAGCGCAATTTGAAGCCGGTGCCGTGGCAGAAATTGTTGTTTTGCGTGCCGCCCAGGAGCGGGCAAACCAGGAGCAATACCTGGAGCGGACCCGCGCCTCCTATGTTTCCGCTACAAGCGCCCTGGCCGCGCTGCTTGCCCGGCCGGTGGATTTTAAGGTGCAGCGCCCCTCCGAGGCAAGTGACGAGGACTTTGCCATTTTTGCTGCGGACCTCACCCAGGCCGAAGAGGAGGCCCTTCTCAACGCACTCGGCCTTCGCCCCGAGGTTGCCGCTGCACGCAAAAACCTCGAATACGTCGAAGGTTTGAAAAGTGGCGCCATTGCCAGCTATTTGCCCAATATTGTTGCTTCGGCCAACTTCAACACGAGCAACGTCACCGGTTTTGCAGGCGGAAAAACCACCTGGAATGTTGGCGTCGGCGTTTCGTGGAACCTCCTGGACGGCGGCATGCGCGGGGCGCAGCTGCGCGAGAGAAGTGCCGCCATTGCCGAGGCCAGGGCCCAGCTTCGCGCGGTGGAGGAGAAAGTGCATGACGAGCTGCGCAGCGCGCGTGCCGAGTTGCATGCCAGCGAGGTTAACTTGGCGACGGCACAGAAGACGGCAGTGCTCGCACGAAAATCAGCAGAGCTGGTGAAGCACAACTTTGACGCGGGAGTTGCAACCTACCTTGAGGTAACCGACGCCAACACTGCACTCGCTGGCGCGGAGCTGGGTGTGGTTACGGAAGCGCTGAATGTGCGACTCGCTCGGCTGATGCTGTTAAAGGCCATGGGACAATTCGGTGCAGCACCACCCCAACTCCCACACATAAACCCTTGAAGTTGCAGAAATATAAGTTTGTCTCCTGCCTTGCATAAGGAGATGAATTCGCATGCGCCACCTGCTAAACTTGAGGATGCAAAATGTATTTGAACAATTAGAGCGAAAGGACCCCCTTAAGTTTGAAGGCAACCTTGGGGCTGAAACACAAGCCGCCTCCTGCAGGAGTGGCCACACCCAAACACCGCGAAGCAAAAGCGCCAGAAGTTTTGCGCTGGGCCTTTTGGCCTTGAGTATGGTGTGGAGTGCTTGCTCCTCTAAGGGCGGTGGAGTGGGTGGGGCAGAGCCTGAGGCAGAGCCTGGTGCAGAGTCTGGGGCAGAGCCCTGGGCAGAGTCTGGGGCAGAGCCCTGGGCAGAGTCTGGGGCAGAGCCCTGGGCAGAGTCTGGGGCAGAGCCCTGGGAGGAACCTGATGTTTATAAAGTGGTTTTTGAGCGAAATTGTGGAGAAGACGCGGAGGTGTTTGCAAGCAAAACCTTCAACTCCTCAGGCGCCCTTGGCGCTTTTCCTGAAGCGCCCACATGCGATGGGTATGCATTTGCAGGTTGGAATGCAGAGCCCGACGGGAGTGGGGCGTTTTTCAGCGCATACACCTTGGACATGCCGCTTGTCGTCTATGCGCAGTGGACGGAATTGGCACTAAGGCCACTTCCAACAAACCCTCCAGCGGATGGACTGCTCCCCCTACATATGGAGTTAAGCCACCACACCCTCTACTTCTCCCCTATGGAAGACGGTGAATATCATGAGCGCTCCGCCACCTTCAGCGTTGTGGTTTTGGGGTTTGAAAGCCCTGCCCATGCAAAGGGTGTGAAGCTTCAAGTGGAAAATATAGGCAAAGCGCCGTGGTTGCTGTTGAGCCCTCCTGTAGAAGCGTTTGCAGAAGGCAGCAAAACATTCAACTTCACCGCTCTCTATGACGGAGAAGACGAATTCCCTGAAAATTTTGCGGAGCTTCGCTTGCACCTTGTGGGCATTCCGGAGGGCCATGAATATGAGGCTGGAGCCCAAACCCTCCACGTTGCCGTTGTGGATGGGCAGACAAAAGCGCGTGCCATTCCGCTGCACAAAGCCAACATCAACGCCTTCCAAAACTTTGCAAATGAGGGTGGGTTGGCTTTGCACTATAGGTTGACGGAGGACATTCAACTTCAAAAACCTGTCCCACCGGAGACAAGCAACTGGACGGCCATCGGCGCTTATTTAAAATTATTCACGGGCAGCTTTGACGGTGGTGGCCACAGCATTTCTGGCCTTGTCATTGACGAGCCTGACATCAACTACCAGGGCATGTTTGGCGGTTTGGGCGAAGGCAGCCTGGTGCAAAACATTGGACTTGTGGACGTGAGTGTCACAGGCGCTTCCAATGTGGGCGGCCTCGTGGGGAGCATCACCGGCGGCACCGTGCACAACAGCTATGCCACAGGCAGCGTGAAAGGCCAGCTCTCTGTGGGCGGCCTGTTGGGGAATGTTAACGCCAGCACAGTGAAAAACAGCTATGCCGAAGTCGACGTCAGCGGCAACAACTTTCTGGGCGGTCTGGTGGGGACATGTTCCCAAAACAACACCGTGCAAGACAGTTACGCCACGGGCAATGTGGAAGGCAACGGCTCTGTAGGCGGACTCATTGGAATGCTCGCCATCAGCACCGTGCACAACAGCTATGCCACAGGCAATGTCAAAGGCAGCGCCCACCAGGCGGGTGGCCTGGTGGGGAATGTCCTAATCAAAACCGAAGTGCACAACAGCTATGCCACAGGCAATGTGGAAGGCAACATCCATGTAGGCGGACTTTTGGGGAATAACAGCACTATCATCCTGCGAAACAGCCATGCCACGGGCAATGTGAAAGGCAACGAGCAGGTGGGCGGACTGATTGGAGCGAACTTTAGCGCAGTGCACAGCAGCTATGCCACAGGCAATGTGAAAGGCAACAAAAATGTAGGCGGATTTGTGGGGGCCAATAACAACGTCAACGCCACCGTGCACAACAGCTATGCCACAGGCGATGTGGAAGGCAACGAAAATGTCGGCGGCCTGGCGGGGGCGAATTCCGGCACCGTGCAGAGCAGCTATGCCACGGGCAATGTGGAAGGCGCCTCTTCCGTCGGCGGACTCGTGGGGCACAGCAACAGCGCCAGCGAAGTGCAAAACAGCGTGGCGCTGAATGCAAGCATTTGGCTGACAGAAAACGACACCACCCTCGGGCGCGTGTCGGGAGTCCATGCTGCTTCCCTGACAAACAACCACGCACGCAGCGACATGGTACTCCACTATGACAACGGCAACAGCACCTATGCGCCCACTGCGGACTTAAAGGATGGTTTGGACACCCTGGCCTATGGCACAGAAGACTTCTGGAAAGGCTTGGGCTTCGACTTCGAAACCCTCTGGCAATGGGGCCCCAACAACCTGCCCATTTTGAGTGAGGTCGGCGGAGTGCAAACCCCCACGGTGCAGGCTGCTCCTTAGGCTGCAGAGAAAAAGCGAGAAAAGCGGGCGTGGCACAAAAAACCTGTGCTACGCCCGTTTTGCAAATGCACACCCACACCCGAAGCGCCGACAACCCCATTTTTTTTAAAGCATTGTTTTTTTAAAGCATTGTTTTTTTAAAGCATTGTTTTTAAAAAGCATTGGCGTTGGGTTGTGCTCCTTTTTGCAGCGGGAGTGGTTGTGGGCGCAAATATTGGAAGGCGCAAAGGGATGACGGACACGAAAAAACGTTTCAAGAGTTTTTCCGAGTTGCGTATCCGCGACGGTCTGGAAATATTATTGTCGGTTTATGTATGACAATTAACATTTGCTCCCCATGGTTTCTCTGTTATGGGGAGAGCAATATGTCCTACCGTCTTATGTTTTCTCCAGGTGCATGGATTGCTGCCTCCGCCCTTGTGCTGGCGTTGTCGGCTTGTCCCAAAAAAGAGAACCCTTCCTCCGGCGATGCGTCCGCGCCAGGCACCGCTGGCGCTCCGGTGCCACTTCAAACTGCCGAGGCCAAATTGCAGGAAAAACTCAACCTCTACATCGGGTGCTATAACCGCGCCGATGAGTCCTTCCAACGTTCACTCGAGCGCTATGCGAGCTGGGTTAAGGATATGGACACCGGTCCGACGGGCAAGGAAGGCCTCGTCTATGGCCTGTATAGCGTCAATGGCGCGGAAGAGTGCCAGCAAGCCGTCGAGCAAGCGAAGGGGCTGCCGCCCGCCATGCCTGAGCTCGAACAGGCCGCCACTGCATTTGCCGCCAGTTTGGGACCGTTGCAAGCCACCATCAACGAAGCCGACACTTATTATGAGGGCAAAAACCATAAGGACGATGGCTTTGCCAAGGGCAAGGCATTGCATAAACCACTGGTCGAGCAGGCCAACACCTTCACTATCGCCAGCAGGCAGTTTTCCGATGCGCTCGATAACGCCAACGACGTCCTGCAGCAAGCGCACTTGCAGCGCATGGAAAAAGAAGGTGGGCGAAATCTGCCCTACTTTCACCTTTTGAGTATGATTCAGGCGAAGGAGCTGATGCGCGTGTTGATGCAGGATAAGGTCGATATTGCCAAGGCCAGCGAGAAAATCGACGCTTTTGAGAAAACCATCAACGAGATGGACAAGGCGCCGGGCGACAAGCCCACTCTATGGGGCATGTATGAAAACAATCTGGACAACTTCCGCAATGCCGCCAAGGAGCTTTGGCGACGGCAGCGCGATAAGACGCCCTACACCTCAAGCGAGAAATCTCTCCTGGGCACTCCTGGCGATTGGATGGTCGAGGGCAGCCCCGAAAAACTGCTCAAAAACTACAACGCAATGGTGGAAGCCAGCAACAGCCTGCGCTAGACCGCTTTCACTTTGACATGATCTCTTCGTGAGACTCGCTTCGCTCGTCTATTCCGCTCCGGGAATTATTTGAGAAAGCACGCTTTCTCAAATGATTCCCTCCGCTCCATGAGACTCGCTTCGCTCGTCTACTCCGCTCCGGGAATTATTTGAGAAAGCATGCTTTCTCAAATGATTCCCTCCGCTCCGTTGGGGCTCCGGTTTCGCTTAAGGAATGCACTTAAGTGCACTCCCTACCTCCACCCTTCCGTCAGCAAGCTCCACCATCAAGCTCCGGTGGAGCTTGATGACGGAAAGGAGGGGGGAGGGAGCTTGCTCATCGCGCCTTCCCCTCGGGACTG
>WRKR01000027.1 GCA_009782175.1 Cystobacterineae bacterium | reverse complement strand
AAACGGAGCGGAGGGAATGACAAGAGAGAGCTTGCTCTCTCTTGTCATTCATGGAGCGGAGTGTAGGCGAGCTTTAGCTCGCCTCTAAAAAGTGACTCGCCGGGAGGCGGGACGGAGTGGAGCACAGCATGAGAGAGAGCTTGCTCTCTCTCATGTTGTGCGGAGCGGAGTCAGGTGAGCGAAGCGAACCTCAACCTCCCCCCGCTGAAGGCGAAAAAAACCCTTCGCCGGAGGCGACTCTCCCCTCCTGGAAGGGAAAAAACAAACTCCCCCCCGGAGGGGAAAAAATAAAACCCCCCTCATTTAAAAGCATGTCCCTCAGCTGGTTTATAAAGGGTGAGTATGAGGGGGCTCTACCTCCTCCAGCCCTGGGTGTTGAGTTGCTTTTCTGCTGAGGCGTTGTTTGAGTTTGTCGGCAACAACATAGAAGGCCGGCACCACCAGGAGGCTTAAAAAGGTGGAGAGCGCCAAGCCTCCAATGACGGCAATGGCCATGGGGCGGCGTGTTTCAGAGCCTTCGCCAAGGCCCAAGGCTGCGGGGACGGCAGCCATGCCGGTGGCAATGGAAGTCATCAAAATGGGGCGAAGGCGTACAGGGCCTGCACACAACATGGCTTCAAAGGCATTGAGCCCTTTTTCGCGTTGTTGAGTGGCATAGTCCACGAGGATGATGGAATTTTTCTTCACAATGCCCATGAGCAGGAGAATGCCAATGAGGCTAAAAATGTTGATGGTAATGCCAAAACCCAACAATGCGAAGGCAGCACCTGCTGCTGAAAGAGGCAAGATGGTGAGTACCGTCACCGGATGCAAAAAAGAGTTAAACTGTGCGGCGAGCACCATATAAGCGACAAGTATCCCCAAAGCGAGAGAGAAAAGGAGGCCATATAAAGACTCTTTATAAGTGGTCGATGCGCCACCAAAGACGACGCGATAGCCTTGTTTGAGCTCTTGCCCTAGGGACTCAACCAACTTGATGGCTTCAGCTTGAGAGTGGCCTGGAGCGGGGTTGGCGAAGAAGGTGATGGCGCGCTCACGGTTTTTGCGCGTAATGGCTTGGAATGCAGGTTTTTCTTCCGTGCTGGCCAGTGAGGACAAAGGAATTAACTCACCGGAAGCCGTCCGGAAACGAAGGTTTGAAACATCTTCGCCTCGCGTGCGTTGCTCAGAAATCAGCCGGGTGCGGATGTCAATGCGTCTTCCTTGGGAGTTGAATTTTCCAACACGTACGCCGCCCACCAAGGCATTCATGGTGTTGGCAATATCAGAAAGAGGAATTTCCTTGTCCATGGCTGCATTCCTGTCGGGTATAATGCGAAGCTCGGGTTGCCCAAGCCTATAGTCCGTGTCCAAGTCCACCACCTTGCCAGAAGCGGAGAGTTTTTGCCGAACAAGCTCAGCCTGCGCGACCAGCGTGTCCCAGTCGCTGCCTTGCACAGAAAATTCTATGGGATAACCTCGTTGTGCCGTGAAACCCGCTAAGGATGGATCTTGTATAGAAAAGCGCAGCCCAGGTACTTTGAGCTCCTTCCTTAATATGGCGGCCAACTCGTTGTGAGAGAGCGCGCGCTCTTTTCGCGGCTTGAGCGTCCAAAAGGTTTGGCCGCTTGCAACATTCCCCGTAAACCCGCCGATGATGGTATAAACACGCGCTGTCTCCTCGCGTTGCGCTATAAAGTCCTCCACCTGTTTGATCAGTTTGCTGGTTTCGCTCAAGCTGGAGCCCATGGAGGCTTGAAAGCGGATAATGAGGCGGCTTTGGTCCTGAGGTGGAACAAACTCTGAAGGCAATTTATAAAAAATCCAGGCTGAAACAAGCAACAACACCGTTGCAAGGGCCAGGATAAAATAAGGTGTTTTGAGTGCACGACGAAGTTGCCATTCATATATATGCTCCAACCGTGCGAAGGTTTTGTCTATCCAACGGTTGAGGGCAGATTGCTTGGCGTGTTTGAGCTTTAGAATTTGTGAAGAGCGGGCAGGTGCCAGCGTGACGGCTTCGGCATAGCTGAAGATGACGGCCAGACACAAGGTGACGCCAAACTGCAAGAAAAACTTGCCGATGACGCCGTCCATGAAAATGACGGGAATAAAAATAGCGACAAGGGCAATGGTTGCGGCCAGGGCTGCAAACTTAATTTCGTCAGTGCCTTCCAGTGCTGCACGTTTTTTGGGTTTTCCCTGCTCTGCATGGCGGAAAATGTTTTCTATCACCATAATGGCATCATCCACGACAATGCCAACCGCGAGCGACAGCCCAAGCAGGGTGAAGGTGTTGAGGGTGAAGCCCAGAAAATAAATAACGGCCACCGTCCCCAAAAGGGACATGGGGATGGCGAGGATGACATTCAGCGTGCTGGAAAAATTTCCTAAAAACAGCCAGCACACCAAGGCTGTCAACAAAATCGCCAAAACCAACTCGTCCCGAATATCCGTCACAGCATCTTCAATAAACTTTGTGGCGTCGTTATTAATTTCCAGCTTCATGCCTTCGGGGAACTCTTCGTTGAGCTCAACCATGGCGGCTTTAATGCTTTTGGCTACAGCCACAGCATTGGCTCCGCGCAGCTTTCGAATGCCCATGCCTTTTGCAGGCTCTCCGTTGACACGGGCCATGACGCGCTGGTCCTCAAAACCATCTTCAACGAGGGCAACCTGTTTTAAATAAATGGGAGCGCCGCTCACTTTTCGGACGACCAAGTTGCCGATGGTTTCCAAGTCAAAGGCCTCCCCCATAACGCGGACGCTGATTTCCCGGCCTGGTGTTTCCAAATACCCCGAAGGCAACTCGATGTGTTGTTCGCCTATAGCCCGAATGACGTCTGCTGCGGTTACCTGAAACCTATCCAGCGCATTGGCATCAATCCAAACGCGAATGTTTCGCTCTAAAGCACCGGCAATAGAAATTTCTCCGACACCATTGAGTGTTTGCAGGCGCTCTTTGACGCGATAGCGCACATAATCCGAGAGCTCCTGGTCGGAATAGGGGCCAGAAAGCCCAAGCCAGATGATGGGAATGTCTTCGGGATTGGATTTTGAGACAATGGCCGGATCCATATCCGTAGGCAGCCTTCGCTGTGCCTGTGCCACTTTGGTTTGAACTTCCTGCAAGGCAACATCTATGTTGCGTTTGAGGTCGAACTCAATGACAATGTTGGCAGAGCCTTGTCTGGAAACGGATGTCAGGCTTTTGATGCCTTCAACTTGCATGACGGTTTCTTCAATGGGCTCGACCACATCGCGCTCCATGGCTTCTGGAGCAGCACCTTCCCATATAAGGGAGACGTTGATGGTTGGAAAGTCAACATCTGGAAACTGGCTGATGCCAATGCGGGTGAGCGCAACAATGCCGAACAAGACAGTCGAAGCCATTATCATCCACGCAAGGACAGGCTTTCGCACGCTGATTTCTGTCAAATTCATGGCATGGCTTTCAGTTCAGCAGCTGGGGGAGCTGTGGTTTGCACAGAGACGAGGCTGCCCTCTTTGAGAGCTTCTGCTCCGCGGATGACGAGCATCTCATTGGGGTGAAGTCCTTTTTGGACTTCCACGAGGCCATCAGGCGTTCGAAGTCCAAGTTGCAAGACACGTTCTCGTGCTATTTTTTTTTCTACATTGTCTTCCACCATGGTTTCCACAACGAAGGCGAGAAACCCTCTTTCCGTGGGGCGGATGGCCATTTGAGGGATGACGAGGGAGTTGGGTTTGTTGCCGACGGAGACAGTGACATTGGCAAAAGAGCCCAGGGGTATATCCTTGGACTCCACATTGTCAATTTTGGCAGAAACGAGAACCATGCGAGAGACAACATCCGCGGAAGAGGCGATGAAGAAAACCTCACCCGCCAAGGGGGGGAGGTTGTTGCCGACGTTGAATGAAATTTTCATTCCCGTTTTGATGTGGGAGGCTTCGCTGTCCGTCACTTTAAAGCGCACCAAAATGGGGTTTTTCCGAAGCAGGGTGGTTAAAATATGTCCCGGTTGCACATATTGGCCGGTTTGCACAGTGCGTGACTGGAGTATACCTTCAAAGGGTGCTCTCACATAGGCATCGTTCAAGTTGAGTTTGGCTTGCTCGAGCGCGGCTTGGGCAGACATTTGGTCTGCCAGGGCGGTTGAATATTTTGCGTTGTGGAGCTCCAGCTCTTCTGTTGAAATAAGCCCTGGTGAGTTTTTTTGCGCTTGTTGACGCCGCTCCAAAGCGGCTTTGGTTTCTGCCTTGGTGGCATTGGCGCGCAGAAGGGTGGACTCTGCGGATTTGACGGAAACTTGATAGCGTTTGATGTCAATTTCGGCGATGAGCTCTCCGGCCTTCACATATTGGCCTTCTAAAAAATTGGCTTTGTCAACAGCGCCAGGCACGCGCGAAGTAATTTGCACCATTTCATAAGGCTCAACAGAACCCACGGCCTGGATGACAAAGGGGAGATTGAGCTCCTGCAGAGGTGCCAACTCTACGGGGAAAACGGGTTGCCTGGATTTTGTATTGTCCGTCTCTTTTTTCCAAAGCAGGTCGCAAGCCATGGACAGGGAGAGGGCGAAGAAAACAAGAGAGAGCGGAATAAAACGCTTCATAGTCCCACCTCTTGGCCGAGGGCATCCATGCCTGTGACGGAATAGAGATTGAGCAAAGCAAGCCCCAGCGCATAGCGTTGGGTGGCAAAATGAACATCGGCTTCGAATTTTTTTACGGAGGCATCCAGGAGCTGCAAGGCCGTTGTCAGCCCTTGCTGATAGAGTGTTGTGGTTTCATGAATGTTTTGAGTGGCAAGCTCTAAAGTGGCTCGGGCTTGGCGTAGTGTTGTTTGTGCAATGTGCATGTTTTGAAAGGCGATGTGGAGATCTGCATGAATTTGCCTTCGCTGCAGCTCCATGCGTATAGAGGCCATTTGAGCTTGCGCACGCCTTTCATTCCATTCTCCATAGCGCATTCCCCCGTCGAACAAAGTCCAGCTGAGCTCCAACCCCAGGTTGCCATCCCATTTGCGATTGCTCAGCCCCGTTTCATTCGTCAGCCGTCCTTGGCCGATGAGGCTGAGCGTGGGCAAGAGGCGCATCCATGGCTCTTGCGCAAAAAATTGGGCTGCTTCTGCTTGTTGCTCAAGGGCGAGAAAATCCAAACGTTGAGCGAGCACTTTTTCAACAGGGGGTTGCTCTCCCTGCGTATTTTGGTTTTCCGCATGCTGAAGAAAGGCTTCAGGGGGCAGCAATTGATAGTTGGCCTCCCATTCCAAATCCAACAATGTTGCCAAGCGCAGCTTGGCGGCAAGTGTTATGCCCAGGGCGTTTTCCAGACTGGTTTCCGCGTTGGCTTTTTCAAGTTTTGCGCGCGTAATATCATTCAAACTCACCAAGCCTGCCGCATGCAGCGCCGTTGCATCACTGAGGTTTTTTTCTGCAAGCGCAATGCGGTGCCGTGCTGCCTCTTCAACAGCTTGTGCAGCCAACGTTTGCAAGAAAGCATCCGCGGCTTCCATGCCATTTAAACGGCGTTGGTTTTGAGCTTCAAGGCGCCCTGCCTCACGCGTGGAGCAAGCAGCGCGATAGAGCGGAATTCCGCGCACATCCAACAGCGTCCACCGCAGGTTTGCCGTTGAAGAGAGCGCATTTCTGGCTTGCATAACAGCGCGCTCTCCCCCAATGTCACGGATGGTTTCAAAGGCCCGCCGGGTATAGTTGCCCGTCAACTCGAGCGTTGGGAAAAAAAACGCCCGTGCTTTTGTGGTGGCCGCCTGGGCTATAACCTCCTGCTCCTGCGTCAGCTTTGCGCGCTGGGTTTCCCGGGTTGCGCGTTGGACTGCCGCTTCCAATGTGAGGACTTGCGCCGGCGGGTTCGCCGACGCTGGGTTTTGCAGAGGCAAAGCACCCCAAGGCAAAACACTTAAAAACCAGGCAGCGTACATAACAGCAGACATAGGGTTGTTTTCCTAGCTCTATTTAAACGATGTTACAACAATGAGACGGAGTGCCTTCAAATAGAATACATGGCATAAAGGAGATGGAAACGGAGCATGGCCAGAATAACAAGGCCCCAAACAACCCCATCCAAAGCAACAAGGCCCAAAGCAACAAGGCCCAAAGCAACAAGGGTTAAAGCGTGCAGGGGCTGAAGAAAGGCCTACAGCATAAGGCTTTAAGAGGTATGACCCACAGAAGAGCGGGAGGCAAAGCGAATGAGGAGCACAGAGAGAGGAGCGTTGTTATTTAAGGCCGTTATTTTTGATTTTGATGGGACTTTGGTGGATTCTTTGTGTGGAATTGCTTTGGCGATGAATGCAGCGCTTCGCGACTTTGGGCTTTTGGAGCACAGCGTGCAAAGCTATAAAACGAGGGTAGGAGAAGGAGTGCGAGTTTTGGCCCAAAAAGCGATACCGGCGACATGGGGGGGCTCTATAGAGGCGCTTATTGGCAAATACCGAGAGCACTACCGCTTGTTGATGTGGGAATCCATCCGGCTTTATGAAGGCATTTCGGCCTTGTTGGAGCAGTTGCAGGCCTTTGAAATACCCATGGCCGTGCTGTCCAACAAAGGGGATGAGTTTATTCAACCGTTGAGCAAGGCTTTGTTGGCCCCGTGGCGTTTTGTTGATATCCGCGGGGAACGCGCTGGAATGCCCAGGAAACCCGACCCCTCTTCGGCATTGGACATGGCGCAGAGGCTTCATGTGAAACCGGAAGAAACCGTATTTGTGGGGGATACCGCCGTGGATATGCAAACGGCACATGCAGCCCAAATGAAGGCCATTGGGGTTTCCTGGGGCTTTGGCCGCGAAAAAAAGCTTTATGAGGTGGGGGCGTCTTTTGTTTTAAACGCACCCCTCCAACTGCTGTCGCTGCGAGGTTGAGGGTTTTTATGACAGAGCGCCATTGGGTTTGGCCGGAGCCTCCGGCGGATGAAAGGGCAGAGCCATTGGCGAAGGCTTTAAAGCTTCCGCCTTTGGTTGCTCAAATATTGCTTCGGCGCAACATTGTGGATGAGCAAAGTGCTTTTCAGTTTTTGCATGCCTCGCTGGGTGAGTTGCCGGATCCACGGCAAATGGATGGCATGCCGCAAGCCACAGAGCGTTTGGTGTTGGCTTTGGCGCGCAAGGAGAAAATAACTTTATTTGGGGATTATGACGTAGACGGGGTGTGCTCGACGAGCATTTTAAAGTTGTTTTTAGAAGCGTTGGGGGCCCAGGTAGACAGCTATATTCCCCACCGGCTCAACGAAGGTTATGGCCTGAACCTAGGGGCCATAGCGCGTATTGCTCAGCGAGGGACAAGCCTCTTGGTGACATTGGATTGTGGCATTTCTGCACATGAAGAAGTTTTTCACGCCAGGAAGCTGGGGATGGATGTTGTTATTGTGGACCACCATGTAGTCCCCAAGGCTCTCCCCGAAGCCAATGTTATTTTAAATCCACTCAAGCCGGGTTGCCTCTACCCAGACAAAAACCTGTGTGCAGCGGGACTCAGCTTTGCTTTGTGCATGGCGCT
Source organism: Cystobacterineae bacterium (assembly GCA_009782175.1). GTDB lineage: Bacteria > Myxococcota > Myxococcia > Myxococcales > Myxococcaceae > WRKR01. Next base: position 31,348 of record WRKR01000027.1, on the reverse strand, counting down.
CAGGAAGCATGTGAGAGAGGCGGGGTGGTTTTCCAGCGGAGGAGAACCCCATTTAAAATCCTTTTTGGATTTGGTGGCATTGGCGACCATTGCAGATGTGGTGCCGCTGAAAGGTGTCAACCGGATTTTGGTCCGACATGGCCTTGAGGAATTGTCTCGCTCCAAGCGTTATGGCATTTGTGCGCTCAAAGAGGTTTCCGCATTAAGTGACAAAGCACTCACAGCAGGGAGGGTGGCTTTCCAGCTGGCGCCTCGCATTAATGCTGCAGGCAGGTTGGATGATGCGGACTTGGGCATTCGACTGTTGTGCTCTAAAAACCCCAGTGAAGCACAAAGGCTTGCGCGTTTGTTGGATGAGGCCAACAACGAGCGCAGAGCCATTGAGCAAGCGGTTGAAGAAGAAGCCCGTGCATTGGCGGAGGCGAAAATGACACGCAAGCCCAAAGCTTTGGTATTGGCCAAAGAAGGGTGGCACGCAGGCGTCATCGGCATTGTGGCTTCGCGTTTGGTGGACACATACCACCGCCCTGTTGTTATGCTGGCCCTCAACGAGGGAGTGGGGAAGGGCTCTGCGCGAAGTGTGGAGGGCTTGCATTTGTTTGAGACGCTAAGCCGCTGCGCAGAGTTGTTTGAGCGTTTTGGCGGACACCACCACGCGGCAGGCGTTACTTTGCAGGAAAAATACCTGCTGGACTTTGAGCAGAAATTTGAAGCCTTGGCAGAGGAATGTTTGAGTGAGGAGGCACTCATTCCCCGCTGTCGCATTGACTTAAGCCTTGCTTTAAAGCAGCTGAACGAGGAGTTGGTGAACGCCATTGCTCTGCTGGCGCCGTTTGGAGCTGGAAACCCTGAGCCTGTTTTGGCGGTGACGGACATTCGAGCCACCCCGCATATTGTGCGGACAGCAAAGGCGGCGCACCTCAAGTTGAAACTCCTGGATGCACCGCATATGGATGTTATTGGCTTCAACATGGCAGAAGCTTTGCCCACACCGGAAAACCTGCCTGCCCCCAGGGGTACAACCAATGTTGACATTGCTTTTTGTGCAGAAATGAGCACGTGGAATGGCCGCACAACCACCTGCTTGAAGCTGAGAGCTGTTCGCCCGACAAAAGCCCAGGCGACTTAAAATGCCGCGCTTAAAACACCGTGCTTAAAAACCTGTGCTGATTAAAAGCCCAGGCCTACGCCAGCTGAAAGGAGGAAGTCATGCGTATGGCGGTGGATATAGCCCGTAAACTCCAACCGAGCGACGATGAAGAAAGCCTTTTTTGGATCCAAAGAGATGCGCGAGCGAACGCCCAGGCCATATTGGCCAAGCAAATAAACGCCGCTGTTGCTGGTTGTGGCGCTTCCGACGGTTAACGTGGAATTGAGGAAGAAGAGGCCTATTCCGCCTTGGACGAAGACGGCCAAGGGGATGCCGCCAAGGCTGAAGGGATGGGACCAGGCTGGAGCGAGCGCCAAATAATTATGGGTAACCTTCGTATAAACATAATCCGTCCCCGCCGTGGCCATGGTAATATTCCATGTCAGGTCCACAAAGAAGACTTTGCGCCAATATTCATCGTCAAAAAACGCGCGGCTCCATTCCCAGGTGCCACGCAGTCCCAACGTAAACCGACCGCTCGAGCCTTTTTTGGATTCGGCAAGCTCTATATAACCCAGGTGCAGGTCCAAACTGATTCCCGTGGTTGGGTCGTCCTCATGTGCCAGTGTCTTAAATGAGCTTTCTTCATGCTGGACATAATCAGAAAAATTGTCTGTATCAGCAGGCTTCTGATGTCGAGGCAAAGGCGCGGAGGGGGTTTCATTCTCAAAGGGAATGGGGGCATCATTGCGTTGGGCAAAGGCCACTCCTGAAACCAGAGCAATAGCGGCGATGAAGGTTTTCATGTTTAATGGATGGAAGGACACTGTGGTTTTTTATAGTTGGAGCAGTTGGCTGGACATGTTGCATTAATTTGAAGGCGGCCCACCAATTGGTTGCAGGCTTTGCACCACAAGTCGTCTCTGCCCGAGGGGATGTGGCTTAAGAAAACTTCGGCCACCGTTTGAAGAGAGACCTCGTTGGAATATTTGAGATAAAGTTGTTGAATGCCAGGCCTTTCAAGGTCGTCACTGCTATAGGCATTGATGATGGATTTGGCAAGAATATCAAAATCCTCTGGCGTCTCGGCTGCATGATAAAAGGCTGAAGCCAACAAAGTGCCCACGAGATAATGGGCCGCATATTCATCCCTGAAGGTTTCCGTGGGAAGCCCATGCAATGCGAGATATAAGTCTTGATACATGCATTGGTTGGCGGAAAAATCACGTGCCGCAATCGCGTCTTGCATATCAATGGTCCACCCCAGAAAATTCACCGTTCCCTTGCCGTCGAGCCTTCGCGTGGCGCCAAAAGCATGAAAGTCAGCCAGCCCTTCATTCATCGCAGCCAAGAGGCTGGCGGGCAGGCCATCTCTGGCCTCAAAAGAACCGACGCGGGAATCAAAAACAAAATGCGCATATTCATGGGCCATCACGCCAAAGTTGATGGACATGGGGATGGTTTGGAAGTCTTTGAAGGGAAGCACACCCATGAGCCTGAAGCCGCCTGCCCAATAGAAAGCATTGTCTGTGCTGCTTTCTTTGGGGTCCACGCTTTGGACATTGGTGTCCAACCAATAATAGACAGGAAGCTCCAAAAGCTCTTTGGTGCTTCGACCGTCATACATCTGCTGGAAATAGAGAAAGGCCTGCTCGAGGTTCCAATAGGCCGTTGTCATGGCCCAGGAGTGAAAATCCGCAGGCCAAAGTGCGCCGTCTTTCTCAATAAACTGTGCGCGAACGCTGCTGCCTTTGTTTTGAAAAATGGCCTTCTTAAATTCCTCTATGGTACGTGCTGATTGCTGTGCAGGGTCGTCCTCATCCAGAAACATCTGCGCATTGCCGATGAAGTTGGCAATGTTTCCTTCAAGCTTGGCTATGTTGGAAATGGTGGTGAGACGTTTTTTTTGAGGTGAAAACACCCCATTGGAATTGGGGGCCAGCACCATCACATCCACAGGAGGCTCAGAACTTGGGCCGCCGCAAGCGATGGCGGAGGCAACAAAGAGCAGAGGCAATAAATATCGCATAAGGAGGATGATACACCAAATAAAAGCGTGAATAACAATCAAATAAATGAGAAAGGAAACGCGGGTTGGCTTTTCTCTCATTGCGTCTTTGAGAATGGCACACTAGGTTTGTTTTCCGAAAATTCGTTATAACCATAAGGCGTCATTATGTCGGGCTCATTTATCAGGGAACGGAAGAGGACAGACAGTTGCGGGCAGCTGCGTGCTTCGGACATTGGAAGAGAAGTTGTACTTTTTGGGTGGGTACAAAATTATCGCGACCATGGGGGAGCTGTTTTTGTGGATTTAAGAGACAGGGAGGGGGTGACCCAAGTGGTATTCCAGCCGGAGGTGTGTGAGTCCCACGCGCTGGCGGGCCAGTTGCGGCACGAGTGGTGCATTGGTGTTTCGGGGAAAGTGGTTTCTCGGGGAAACAACAGCAACCCGCGCATAGCGACGGGAGAGGTTGAGGTGCGGGTTGAGCAGTTGACGGTGTTTAACAAGTCCGAAACGCCTCCCTTTGAAATTTCCGACAAGGTGACGACGGCGGAGTCCAAGCGTTTGGCCTACCGCTATTTGGATTTGCGAAGGCGCCCTTTGCAGCAGACACTCATAACGCGCGCGAAAATGAATACCCTGGTCCGCTCTGTGCTGACAGAGCGCAACTTTTTGGAGTTGGAGACGCCCTTTATTGGCAAATATACTCCCGGGGGTGCGCGCAACTTTTTGGTGCCCTCCAGGCTGAATGCGGGAAAGTTTTATGCCTTGGCCGAAAGCCCTCAGCTTTATAAGCAACTTTTCATGGTGGCGGGGTTTGAGCGCTATTTCCAAATAGTAAAATGCTTCAGGGATGAAGACTTAAGGTTAGACCGTCAACCGGAGTTTACGCAGATTGACTTGGAAATGAGCTTCGTCTGCGAGGATGATATTTTCGAAGTGATAGAAGCCATGTTGGCCACGCTGTGGAAAGAGGTTTTGGGGATAGACATTCCGCGACCCTTTTTGCGCATGGATTATGACGAGGCCATGTCCACCTATGGCAATGACAAGCCGGATTTGCGCTTTGGCATGCCGCATATTGAGCTGACAAAAATCATCCAACAGTTTGGCGCAGAAGGCGGAATGCCGCTGATGTGGGAAGCGGTGAAAACCGGTGGAATAGTGAAAGCCATGGTTATTGAGGGCAAGCATGCCTTGTCTCGCTCGGATGGCGAGAAACTCGAGGCCTATGTTAAAAGCATGGGTGCTCAGGGTTTGGCGCGTGCGAAGCTGAATGAAGCCGGAGAATGGACGCAGTCGCCGATGGCCAAAAACATTTCTGCGCCATTGCGCCAAGCCATTAACGCGGCTTGTGGGGCAAAGGCAGGGGATATTTTGGCCTTCCAATTTGGACGTGCGGCGCAGGTACATACGGTGATGGCCAATTTGCGTGTTTTTGTTGCCAAGCAGCTTGGCCTCATTCCCGAATATGGCTCCGGCGGGGTGTGGAAATTCCTCTGGGTAGTCAACCCCCCGCTGTTTGAATTTGACGAAGCGGAAAAACGCTGGGTAGCCGCTCACCATGCCTTTACGCGGCCCGTGGATGAGCATGTGGAGTGGCTGGAAAGCAACCCAGCTCAGGTGAAATGCCACCGTTATGATGTTGTGCTGAATGGTTTTGAAATTGGAGGAGGCTCCATACGTGTGCACAACCCGGAGCTTCAGGCGCGCATTTTCCATGCATTGGGCATTCCCGAAGAAGAGGCGCGGCAAAAATTTGGCTTTTTGTTGGATGCTTTGAAATTTGGCGCACCTCCGCACGGGGGCATTGCTTTGGGGATGGACCGGTTGGCGATGCTGCTCAGCAATGCTGAGTCCCTGCGCGATGTTATTTCTTTCCCGAAGACACAAAATGGGGCCGACTTGATGAGCGGCGCGCCTACACCTGTGGAGAGCAGCCAACTCTCTGAGCTGGGCATTCGCCTGTTGCCCACCTCTTCACCATAAACGCGCTTTCCATGTGGCGCTTGCCTGAAGCAAAGGTATGGCATGAGGATTTTTTTTGTTGTCAACGCATATAGCGCCAATGGCGAGACGGGCAGGCGTTGGGCAGAAATCCACGCTCAAGGCATGCGCAGCCTGGGTGAAATAAGCTGTGCATTTACGGAGCAGCCCATGGATGCAATACGGTTGACGCGTTGGGCTTTGCGCGGTGGATATAACTGCATTGTGGCCGTGGGAGGAGATGGGACTCTCAATGAAGTGGTCAATGGTTTTTTTGATGAGAAGGGACCCATAGCGCCCGATGCCTGTTTGGCCGTTTTGCCGCGGGGAACGGGGTGTGACTTTCGCAGAACTTTTGGTTGGACATTGAAGTTGGATGAAGCTTTCGAGCGCATACGCCTGGCGAAGACGGTGCCTGTGGATGTGGGGTTTTTGGAATGCGAAGGCGTGGATGGGAAGCCGCACTCCAGATATTTTATCAATGAATGCAGCTTTGGGGTTTCAGGTGAAATTGTGAAGCGTGCCAATGAGACCACCAAGGCTTTGGGTGGAAAAATGTCATTTATGCTGGCCTCCCTCCGCGTGTTTATGCGCTATGCCGACAAAGAGGTAGAGCTGTGCATGGACGGCGGGAATTTTGAGCGGCGGCCTATAACAACTTTGACGGTAGCCAATGGTGCTTATTTTGGAGGAGGCATGAAAGTGGCACCTGAGGCCAATGTGAGGGATGGCCTGTTGAATGTAACCCTATGGTCCGACTATGGGCTTTCGGACTTTGTGTGGAAGAACCGCAGCATTTATTCCGGAGCCCACACGCGCTTTAGCCGCACACAGCAATATACCTGCAAGGCCTTGACGGCGCGCTCCAAAGAAGAGGTACTCATTGACTGCGATGGCGAACAGCCCGGCAAACTGCCTTGCAGCATACGCGTGCTGCCACAAAGCATACGCTTGTGCGTTTAAGCTGCCTCCAGATGTGTTTTCCCATGTATTTGTCCGCGTATTTGTCCGTGGTTTTGTCCGTGGTTTTGCCCACACTGTTGGTTGTGTTGCGGAACATGGACGCCATATAAATAATGAAGGTATAAAAGAATAAGTCATTCCCAAAGGAAGGAAAGAGAGTGAAATACTTAATTGTAGGAGGCGTCGCCGGAGGAGCCACTGCAGCAGCAAGAATCCGCAGAATAGATGAACATGCTGAAATTATTGTTTTTGAAAAAGGCAAATATATTTCATATGCCAATTGTGGATTGCCCTATTATATAGGCGGAACCATCCAAGAGCGGGAAAGGCTTTTTCTGCAAACCCCTGCTTCATTTGGAAAAAGGTTTAATGTGGATATCAGGGTTGAAAATACCGTTATCCACATTGACAGCCATGGAAAAACAATAACCGTCCAAGGGGCAGACGGCAAAACCTATATTGAAACATATGATAAACTGCTGCTTTCACCCGGCGCTTTTCCGGCCAAACCACCGTTAGAAGGTGTTGAATTAGAAGGGGTTTTTGTTTTGCGCGATGTGGTGGACACCGACCGCATCAAAAACCATCTTCAGACACACAAGGTCCAACAAGCCGTGGTGGTGGGTGCAGGGTTTATTGGCCTTGAAATGGCTGAAAACCTGCATCAAGCAGGCGCGGAAGTTTCCATGATAGAAATGGCAAAGCAAGTGATGGCGCCTGTGGATTTTTCCATAGCCTCACATGTGCACCACCATTTGTCAGAAAAAGGAGTCCACCTTTATTTGGAACAAACCGTTGAACGTTTTGAGCAGAAAGACGGCAAGCTCAACGTTTGCCTAAAAAGCGGCAAAACCCTTCCTGCGGATATGGTTATTTTATCCATGGGGGTGCGCCCCGAAACCGCATTGGCCAAAAGGGCCGGCCTGAAAACAGGTGAAACCGGCGGCATTTGGGTGAATGAATATTTGGAAACTTCTGTGAAAGACATCTATGCCGTGGGCGATGCCATTGAATTTCCTCATCCCCTGACAGGCAAAGCGTGGTTGAATTATTTAGCAAACCCAGCCAACAGACAAGGACGTTTGGTTGCCGACAACATGGTGAAAGGCAACATAGAAAAATATGAAGGCGCCATAGGGACAGCCATTGCCAAAGTGTTTGAGCTGACCGTGGCCACAACGGGTTTGGCTGCGAAAAAACTGAAACAACTGAATATTCCTTATCAAAGCTCCACCACCCATTCCGCTTCCCATGCAGGCTATTATCCAGGCAGCAGACCCTTGAGCATCAAGCTGACATTTCACCCTCAAACTGGAAAAATATATGGTGCGCAAGGCATAGGCTATGAAGGCGTAGACAAACGCGTGGATCAGCTGGCTTTGTTAATTAAATTGGGTGGCAGCGTGTTTGACTTGATGAAAGTGGAACACAGTTATGCACCACCGTTTTCTTCCGCGAAAGATCCGATTGCCATTGCCGGATATGTGGCCTCCAACATTATCAACGGACGAATGCCCGTCTTTCAATGGCGAGAAATAGCAGACTTAAACCCCAAAGAAATAACCCTCTTGGATGTGCGCTCCCGAGAAGAACGGGCCAGCGGACAATATATCCCCCACGCATTGAACATTCCGCTGGATGAATTGCGCACACGCTTGGATGAAATCCCCAAAAACAAACCCATATATATATATTGTCAGGTGGGCTTGCGAGGATATATTGCATTGCAAATATTAACGCAGCGGGGCTTTGAAAATATAAAAAACCTCTCGGGTGGATATAAAACCTATGCCCTGGCTGTTGCACCCATCAAAACCGAAGGAAAAAAACAGCATTTCAACAAAGAAAACTTAAAAGCTTCAGCTGTTGAACCACAAAAAAGAACTCAAGACATGAAAACAACAAAAATAGATGCTTGCGGGCTGCAATGTCCGGGCCCCATTCTCAAACTGAAAAAGGTGATGGATGAAATGGCCGAAGGAGAATGTGTTGAAATAATGTCAACCGATGCTGGCTTTCCTAAAGATGCTGAAGCTTGGTGCAAGTCTACGGGCAACATGTGGATATCTGGCACCTCCGACAAAGGACAGTTTACGGTGGTTATAGAAAAGAAAACCCCTGAGCCTCAGCGCATGTCCAACATGTTGACAAATGAAAAAAATGCCAAAACCTTTATTATGTTTAGTGATGACTTAGACAAAGCTTTGGCCACCTTTGTGTTGGCCAATGGCGCAGCTGCCACGGGAAAGAAAGTAACCATATTTTTTACTTTTTGGGGTTTGAATGTCATTAAAAAATCCAAAAAGCCTCGCGCAGAAAAGGATTTGTTTGGCAAAATGTTTTCCTGGATGCTTCCCTCTCACTCCTTAAAGCTGAAACTTTCCAAAATGAATATGTTGGGCATTGGAGCCAAAATGATGCGCTATCTCATGAAGGAAAAAGGCATCGATTCACTGGAGTCCTTGCGCACCCAAGCCTTGGAGCAAGGTGTTGAATTTATGGGATGCCAAATGTCAATGGACGTGATGGGGATAAAAAGAGAAGAATTGTTGGATGAATGCAGCATAGGCGGTGTGGCCTCTTATATGGAGTGTGCAGAAAACGCCAACGTCAACCTATTTATATAAACCCCTTAAAACACTCTCATAAAGGTTGCCCTCTGTTGAAACCATCATATCCTTAAGCCCAAAAGGTTTAAATTCTGTTGTTGACTCATGTTTTTGACTCATGTTTTTGACTCATGTTTTTGACTCATGTTTTTGACTCATGTTTTTGAGTCATGTTTTTGACTCATGTTTTTGAGTCATGTTCTTGAGTCATGTTCTTGAGTCATGTTATTGAGTCATGTTCTTGAGTCATGTTATTGAGTCATGTTATTGAGTCATGTTATTGAGTCATGTTATTGACTTCTGTTATTGACTCATGTTGTTGACTCATGTTATTAAGTCATACTGTTAAGTCATGTTATTGAGTTATATTGTTAAGTTCTATTGTTAAATTAAGCGTATTTTTTAATTAAAGACAGCAATTCATCATGGAAAAACCTTTGCGAATGGTGGTTTTGAGTGTATCCGCTGGAGCAGGTCATCTGCGTGCGGCCCAGGCGCTGTGTGCGGCTGCGGCCCAAATGCCGGGCATAGAAGCGGTGCACGTGGATGTGATGGATTTGGTATCCAAGGGCTTTCGCAATTTTTATAGCAGGGGCTATATGGGCCTCGTAGAAAAAGCGCCTGAAGTCTGGTCCTATCTCTATCAGCACACGGACGCGGCACCCAAGTCGCTCTTCAATCGCTTCCGCCGCCAGTTGGAGAGGCTCAACACACAAAAACTCAAAAAAGAAATGGCGCACCTGGCTCCTGACGTCATTGTGTGCACGCATTTTCTGCCGGCCGAGTTGCTCTCACGCCGCCTTCGAAAGGGGAAACCAACACCCCCCGTATGGGTACACGTGACGGATTTTGATGTACACGGCTTTTGGTTGCACCCGCATATGCAAGGTTATTTTGTTGCCAGCGAGGAGGTGGCGGCCCGGCTTGAGGGGCGAGGTATGGGCAGGGAGCACATCCATGTGACGGGCATCGCCATTATGCCACAGTTTAGCCAAGCACTCTCTCGCGAGGCGGCGGCCCTGGAGTTGGGGCTTTCACCGGACAAGCGGACTTTGTTGATGATGTCGGGCGGCTTTGGTGTGGGCGGCATTGAGAGCCTGGTAGAGCATGTGGCCAAAACCATGGAAGAGGTGCAAATTTTGGCGTTGGCCGGTCGCAATGAAGCCTTGCTGGGCAAACTCCAAGAAATTGCAACGCGCCACCCAGGGCGTGTTTTCCCCCAGGGGTTTACGAGAAGCATTGAGAGGATGATGGCGGCCGCTGATGTTGCGGTGACAAAGCCGGGTGGTCTGACAACTTCTGAATGCCTGGCCATGCAGCTGCCCATGCTTGTGGTGTCCCCCATTCCAGGCCAGGAGGAGCGCAATGCGGATTTTTTGCTGGAAACCGGTTGTGCCTCAAAAGCCGTGGACGCAGCCTCATTGCTGTTTAAACTCAAAGCCTTGTTTCAAACGCCCGAGCGCCTGGCCCACATGCGCCGCCAACAAAAAGCCGTGGCCAAACCCCATGCCGCCAAAGACATTGTGGAAACCATTGTGAAAGCCACGCTAAAACCACTATAAAGCCGCTGTGAGGCTGCCTGAAGAAACGTTGCCCCTGGACATGCGTGCGGATGAAAAGTGGGGGAGTTGTCCATTCAAATGGATAATTCCCAAAAACTTTGCAGCCATAGGCTTGCTCTTCTCTCTGCTTTTTGCCCAGGCCAGTGCCTGGGCCAACCCCTACCATATCCGCCTTTATACGGGCTATAGCAATGGCCAGAAACTGCTTATTGAAGGCCGCCTCACTCAAGCGCGCACCCAACCCGAAGCCTCTGCCTCGGACAGTGCAAGAAAAGAGGACAGTGCAAGAAAAGAGGACAGTGCAAGAAAAAATTTGAAACAGAACCTTCGCCATTTTTCCAATAAGAAAGGCAAAAATTGGCCTTTGCTGCTTTCCATAGGCCCCTTTCACTTCCAAACGCGGACAGATAACAAAGGCTATTTCCGCGTTGACGCACACATTCCCGAAGGGCTTGAGGCCGGGTGGCATCCGGTGTTTGCCCAAAGCATGGTGCCTCAAAAAAACACAGCGCCTGGAAAAAGCACGGCGCCCCAAGGCCACACTGCGGCCCAGGCGCCCTCTTCCCACATCCACCCTGCCTTTGGCCAAGGCCATATTTTGGTGGTCCCCCTGGAAAATAGGCGCGGCCTCATTTCGGACATTGACGACACCATTCTTATTTCTGAGGTTTTGAGCAAAAGGCGTCTGTTGAAAAATACCTTTTTGAAAAACCCTGCTCAGCGCCAAGCTGTCCCCGGCATGGCCAAGCTTTATGCAAAGCTTGCAAACAGCAACCCCAAGCCCCAGGCCGCTCCCCTGTTTTATCTCTCAGGCTCTCCCCGGCAACTCTATGCCCCACTCATGCAGTTCCTTGGGCAAAACCATTTTCCTCGAGGTGTGTTGCTGACCAAACGCATCAGCATGGACAAGGCCAGCGAGGCATGGTTGGCTCAAACCGCCTATAAAACTAAAAAAATTCAGGAAATTTTTGAATACCTCCCGCATGTCCGCTTCATTCTCGTCGGGGATGATGGGGAGAAGGATCCAGAAATTTATGAGGAAATTCAAAAACGCTATCCCCACCGCGTAGAAGCCATATGGATAAGGCGCATCCACCCGAGCGCCCGGCGGCCACGCTTTGAGCAACACGTGGATTTGGACGCGCTTTTGAAGGCCGAAAGCCACAATACTGCCCCTGAAACGCCAAGCTCACCACCGGGCTGAGGTGAAGCTGGGCTATACACAACAAGCAACCATGGACAAACCCGATAAACTCCTCCTGCATACCCCAAGCCTCACTGAGCGTAACTATGCCACCCTCAAGGCTTTGTTCCCCCATGCCCTGACCGAAACCCTTGACGAAAACGGCCTGCTGGTGCGCGCCATTGATGCGGATGTGCTGCAGCAGGAAATAAACACGCATGTTGTTTCAGGAAAAGAGGAACGCTATCAGCTGAGTTGGCCGGACAAAAAGAAGGCCATATTGCTGGCCAATACGCCCATTTGCGCGACACTTCGCCCTTGTCGCGAGGAAAGCGTGGACTTTGACAACACGGAAAACCTCTATATTGAAGGGGATAACCTCGACGTGTTGAAGCTGCTGCGCGAAGCCTATTGGGGCCGCGTTAAAATGGTTTATATAGATCCGCCCTATAACACAGGCCATGACTTTATTTATAGCGACAAGTGGAAAGTGGCCAAAGACAAATGGCAAAAAAAGAGCGGAGAGCATGACGAGGATGGCAACCGCATGCTTCAAAACCCAAGCAACAACGGTCGCTTTCACACCGACTGGCTGAACATGCTTTATCCAAGGCTTAAAATAGCCAGAGAATTGCTCACAGAAGATGGCGTCATTTTCATCAGCATTGATGACAATGAAGTGGAAAACCTTAAAAAAATATGCAATGAAATATTTGGAGAAGAAAACCTTGTTGATGTTTTTTATATACAAGTGAGGTTTGCCAACAAATCCCTCAATGAGAAGGATGACTTTCAAAAACTGATTGAACAGGTTTTGGTCTATGCCAAAAACAAGTGGCAATTTAAACCCCAAAAACCTTTTGAAGAATATAATATTAACAAATTTTGCCATGAAATTATTGAGCTTGAAGAGGGAAAAAAACTCAGGCTGGGCTCCAAAGAAGTCACCCTGTTTAAACCCGGGCAATATAAAATTTTGCGACACCCCGAGGGGCGGGTGGGATGGCTCAAAGACACCTGGGCCTCCGGCAGTGTTTTAAAAGGGAATACTTCCGGGAAATTTTTTGACCGGTTTTTAAGCCCCAGAAAAGAGATGGATGGCTTAGGCTGCCTCTATAAAGTCGCCGGTATAGGCGAAGATGGCTTGGGTTATCGATATTTTAGGGGCCCCAAAAAAGAAAGCGCCTCCAAAGGTCAATTCTATTCCGGTATTCCCCTGGACAGGCTGGAGGAGTTGAAGTCCGGCCATGCGCGAAAATACAAACCTATCGTCAATTTTTATGACTTGAGTGGGGATTTTGGCAACATTCGCCACGAGGGGGGCGTGGATTTTCGTTCCGGCAAAAAACCAACGAAGATGATCAGAGAATTTCTCCACATTTCCAATACGGACAGCCATGCTGTTGTTTTGGATTTTTTCTCCGGCTCAGCCACCACCGCCCATGCGGTGATGCAACTCAACGCTGAAGATGGCGGCAAGCGCAAGTTTATTATGGTACAACTGCCCGAGCGCTGCGCGCAGGGCAGCGAGGCCGCCACGGCAGGCTATAAAAACATTTGCGAAATGGGCAAAGAGCGCATACGCCGTGCCGGGGAAAAAATAAAGGCTGACAACGCGCACAAGCCGGGCATTGAAGCGCTGGACACGGGTTTTCGTGTTTTGAAACTCGACAGCAGCAACATGAAAGAGCTCTATTATAGGCCGGAGGATATGGTAGACGAGGGTGGAACCTTGCACATGGACTTAGACGGACTGGTGGACACCCTCAAGGAAGGCCGCAGCCCGGAAGACTTGCTGTTTCAGGTGATGCTGGACTTGGGGATTTTATTGTCCAACCCCATTGAGCAGCGAAAAACAAATGGAAAAACCATATTTTCCGTCGCAGACAACCACCTCATGGCCTGTTTTGAGCCGCTGAGCGATGAAATGCTCACCGAAATAGCCCAAAGCAAGCCGCATTATGCCATATTCCGCGACAGCAGCTTCAGCGGGGATTTTGCGCTGGTCAACCTTGAGCAGATTTTCAGGACTTATAGCCCCAGCACCCACCTCAAGCTGCTTTGAAGGGCGAGCACCCCACGTTTTTTTCAAAGGTTTCCGCAGGTTTTCAACAGGCACCCCGGCATGGCTTTCCGTGGGTTATTTGGACAGTGTCTGCTGAGGTTTTTCCTGAAGCGCGCTATAAGGGCTGGGTTGAACATTTCTCCACATGGCCCAAGGGCCACGAAAGGGTTTTCAAATGGTGACGTGTTATCTACGCTATGTGGTGGACCCCTTTAAACTTAAAGAATTCGAAACTTATGGAAAAAAGTGGATTGTGTTGGTGGAAAAGTTTGGGGGCAAGCACCACGGTTATTTTTTGCCACATGAGGGGCCCAACAACATCGCTGTGGCCCTGTTTTCCTTTCCTTCCTTGGCCGCCTATGAAACTTACCGTATAGCCATAGCCAGCGACGCCGAGTGCCAAGCGGTGATGGAATATTATCGCCAGACGCGCTGTTTTTTGAGTTTTGAGCGCTCTTTTATGCGTCCTGTGTTGGGCGGTGAGGACTGAGAAGGCCCAAAGTGCTAGGCTTGCATGTATGATTGAGGTTTCCATTCGCGTTATTTATGGAGATACGGACCAGATGGGGGTGGTTTATTATGCCAACCACTTTCGTTATTTTGAGCAGGCGCGCGGCGAGCTTTTCCGCTCTCTGGGGGGAAGCTATCAGCAGATGGAGGACGAGGGTTTTATGCTTCCTGTGGTGGAGGCCCAATGTTGCTATAGGGCACCGGCGCGCTATGATGACTTGCTCAAGCTTAAGGTATGGGTGGAGGAAATAAAAAGGGCGAGCATTGTTTTTGCCTATGAGCTTCGTCGGGACAAGGAAGAAGCGCTTCTGGCCACAGGCAAAACAGTGCATGTGTGTATTTCAAAAAGTGGGCGTGCAGCTCGACTGCCGGATGCAGCTGTTCGCCTTTTTCAACAGCAACGCGCGGACAAAAAGGAGATTGAAGCTCATGGATAGAAACCTGGCGTTGGAAGTGGTGCGTGTTACAGAAATGGCGGCCGTTGCCTGTGCCCGACTCATGGGGCGCGGTGACAAAAACCTTGCGGACCAAGCCGCGGTGGACGCCATGCGGCGTGCATTCGACACCATACAAATGGATGGTACCGTGGTGATTGGTGAAGGCGAGCGCGACGAAGCCCCCATGCTTTATATAGGCGAGCGCGTGGGCAACCGCGTGCAGGGGGCTCCTCAAATTGACATTGCTTTGGACCCGCTGGAAGGCACAAACCTCTGTGCCTATGGCCGCCCCGGAGCCATTTCCGTGGTTGCCCTGGCCTACCGCGGTTGCTTGCTCAACGCGCCGGACACCTATATGGAAAAAATTGCCGTAGGCCCCCAAGCCAAAGGCCACATCAACCTGGCCCAATCCCCCGCTGAAAATTTAGCCAGCATCGCCAAAGCCCTCAAACGCTCCATTCAAGACTTAACCGTTATTATTTTAGATCGCCCTCGCCATGAGGCCCTCATTCGCACCGTGCGCGAAGTGGGCGCGCGCGTGCGCCTCATTGAGGATGGCGACGTGGCCGCTGCTGTTTCCACATGCATTGGAAGTGCAGACGTGGATGTGTTGATGGGTATAGGCGGTGCACCCGAAGGCGTTATTTCTGCCGCGGCACTCAAGTCCATGGGTGGGGATTTTCAAGGAAGGCTTAAACCCAGAAACGAGGAAGAAATTCGGCGCGCCAAAACCATGGGCATTAACGACATACACCACATTTATACAGCGGAAGAGTTGGCCAAGGGGGATGTTATGTTTGCCGCCACAGGTGTGACGGGCGGCGAATTCCTCAAGGGTGTGCGTTTTTATGGCGGCAGCTGCGAAACCAACTCCATTGTCATGCGCTCCAAAACAGGGACGGTGCGCTATATTTCGGCAACCCACCGCTTTGAGTCCAAACCCCCTGGCTATAGCTGAGGCAAGCACGAAGAGAGCTGTGTTGCACCCTACCCTTCTGCCCTGAAACTTCTGCCCTGAAACTTCTGCCCTGAAACTTGTGCCTTGAAAACAGCGCTACACCCCTCCACCGCCATGCGGAAACCTTGTCCGCATCTCCATATTTAAACTTATTCATAGCTTTGTTTTTGTCGACTTCCCTGTTGCCTTGAGGGTGGCCAAACACCAGGCCTTAGGCTTGCGCAGTGGTGTGGCCGCAGCTCAAGCGCTCTGTCCTGAGAAAGAAGGCCAGGCTTTGTTTACAAAGGTGAACAATGGGTTAGATTTAAAAAAGAGGCTGTTGATTAAAGCCTGTTTTGAGAGGAATATAAAATTCGGAAGAAAGGGGAGTTGTAGGCATTTGTCTGCACGGGTGAGGAACCATGTTGGAAGCATTTATTATTGAGGAGCTCAAGCGGCGCGAGCAAGAGAAGCGGGAGCGTCAACGTCCCACGGTGGATTTGCCACGTTTGCCTGAGGAGCCACCTCCTCAAGAGAGTGAGCAAGACAAAGCCCCCAAGCGAGGGGTGGTGGTTTTGAATACTTGAGGGAAAAATGTTGGGGCGCTGGTTTCAAAGGCGAAAAGCCTTGGGGCTTTGGTTTCATGCCGCCTATAGGCTGCCGCTGGCTTTAAGTGGAATCAGCATCCGGCGTCCGGAGGAAGTGCTTTATTTTTTTCTCAAATACAAAATTGTTTTGCCAAAGAAAGTCCACACCCCCAAACCCATCAGCTATGCGAGCCTGAGCCATATACACACTGAAGAATACCTCCACTCTTTAAGCCGGCCTGGAGTGCTCGCTCATATTTTTGCTGTGGACGCCAACGAGTTGATGGAGGCCGAGTTGTTGCACAGCTTGCGTTTGGCTTGTGGGGGGACTGTGGAGGCGGCGCATTGGTCCCTCCAAACAAAATGCCCGGCCCTCAATTTGCTCGGTGGTTTTCACCATGCTGCGCCTTCAAGGGGAGCGGGGTTTTGTGCGTTGAATGATCTGGCCGTTGCCATCGCGGAGCTTCGAGAACAAGGCTTTAAAGGCCCTATCAATATTTTGGATTTGGATGCGCACCCTCCGGATGGGACGGCAGAGTGCTTAAAGTCGCTGGGGCATGTGTGGATGGGCTCCCTCTCCGCCTCCCTATGGGGTACTCTACCCGGAGTCGATGAGACTTTGTTGCCCGAGGGGAGTGGTGACACAAGCTATTTAGAGGCGTTGAAGTGTTTGTTGGCGCGCATGCCCTTGGCTGAATTGAATTTTGTTTTGGCCGGTGGGGATGTGTTGGCGGACGACCCGTTGGGGCAACTCTCCTTGTCCCTTGCAGGCGTACGCCAGAGAGACCAGATGGTGGCTTCCAAGCTCAACAAGCAGCCCAGTGTTTGGTTGCCGGCCGGAGGCTATGGCCCCCATGCATGGAAGGTGTTTGCGGGTACAGGTTTGGCCCTGGCCTATGGAAGCCTCCACCCCATTCCTGAGCATTTTGAGCCCATGGCTGAGCGTTTTCAATATACCTCAAAGAGGAAAAAAAAGAAGCGCGGCACGCTGAGAGAAAGCATTCAGTTGGGTGAGGTGGAGTTGGGTGAAGCTTTGGGGAATGCCCCTAAAGGCCCATTGAAGCTTTTAGGGGTTTATAGCTCCGAGGCCATTGAGTTTGCGCTGGAGCGTTTCCAATTTTTTCATGTGGTGCGTCGGCTGGGCTATTCTGAATTCCGCTTGGAGCTTTCCAGAAAAGACGCATGGGACAAAATTAGAGTTTTGGGGCAATGCGCGCTGGGCTTGGTGCTTTTGGCAGAATGCGAGTTGGGCATAGGGCGCATAAAAGAGCGCCCTGTGCTTTATATTAACTGGCTGACTTTGTGTCACCCCATGGCCAAGTTTAGAGAGAACAGGCCGCAGCTGCCTGGGCAGAGTTTTCCTGGTTTGGGCTTAAGCACGGAGACAGCGCATTTTTTGTTGCTCCTGGCCAAGGAGCGCCATTTGGATGGGGTCGTGTTTAAACCCTCGTGGTACCACATGGCCTATGCAGCCAGGCGGCTTTGCCGCTTTGTCGAAGCCCAACGCCAGGGGCGTTTTTTGGCTTTAATGAGGGATTTGGAGCGATGGCCCTTGCTTGTGGCGACGCAGGCTTTGGCGCAAGGAAAAGTCCAACTCAACGGCCAGCCCTATGTTTGGGAGCCTCTGGACATGGTGCACAGCCTTCATGCGAAATTTTCTGAAGAGTTGAATTCCGAGCAGGCAGACATTGCAGCCGAAGCGCAGCGCTGCCATTTTAGCTTGGAGCCCGAGAGGCTTTAGCTTTATTTCTTCGCTTTGTTTCTGAGTGGGGTATCTGCGCTTTGTGTGGCTTTGCAAAAACTCATTCAATGGAGGGCAGAGGGTTTTTGGAGCCGCCATTGAGCAGGAGGTGGTTGGAAATGCGGAAGGTTTTGGCATCCACTTCGCGCTCCAAATAGGTATAACCCGCAAGGCCGGCCTCATATATTTGCAATATTTTTCTCGACTCATCCAAGGTTATGCGGCTGTCGCGCAAGGCGGCTTCTGTGAGGCGGCGCATTTTGGCAATGAGGTCGTCCCGTTGGTAGCTGACATAGTTGAGGACTTCGGTGACGGTGTCTCCTTCGACGACATGGTCAATCCAATAACCGCCTCCGGGCGCCAGAGAAACCTGCACCGCGTGCGTATCCCCAAAGAGGTTATGCAAATCCCCGAGAATTTCTTGATAAGCGCCCACCAAAAAAATACCTATATAATAGTCGTCGTCATTGAGCGCATGCAGCTCCAAAACGTCTTTCACTTCGCGTTTGTCAATGAAGCGGTTGATTTTTCCATCCGAGTCACAGGTAATATCTGCCAATATGGCGCGGCGCGTAGGCTTTTCATTGAGGCGGTGGATGGGCATCACCGGGAAAAGCTGGTCTATAGCCCAGGAGTCCGGCAAAGACTGGAAGACGGAGAAGTTGCAAAAATAAGTGTCCGCCAGCTGCTTTTCCAACACACTCAAGTCTTCAGGAATGTCATTTTGCTCACGCGTCAACCGCATAATTTTTTGGCAGGCGGACCAATAGAGGTTTTCAGCCAGCACGCGCTGAGACAAGGAGAGGTGGCCCAAAGAGAAGAGCGTGAGGCTTTCTTCCTTATATTCACAGACGTCATGGAAGGACTCGAGCAAGTTTTTGTTGGTCAAATCCTTCAGGGTTGAGTGCAAGTTTTTAATGAGTTGGGGAGCATCTTTGGGGATTTTTTCTGGCACATTTTGAAAGTCAAAGCCTGTGCTTCCCAAAACCTCCGTAACCAGCATGGCATGGTGGGCCACCACCGCCCGGCCGGATTCAGAAACCAATATGGGGTGGGGCACCTGTGCCAGGTCGCAGGTTTCCATGACGGAATAGACAACATCATTGGCATATTCTTCAGCCGTATAATTCATGGAAGAAGTGAAATTGGTTCTGGAGCCGTCATAATCCACGCCCAGGCCCCCCCCTACGTCCAAATATTTGAGGGGGGCGCCCATGCGCACCACTTCCACATAGAAGCGGGACAATTCTCGCAAAGCATTTTTGATGTTGCGGATGTTGGAAATTTGGCTGCCCAGGTGAAAATGCAGCAGCTCAAAATTGTTGAGCAAGTCCGCCTCGCGCATGAAGGCGATGGAGGAGAGCAGCTCTGAAGAGGAGAGGCCAAACTTGCTGCGGTCCCCGCCCGAAGCTTCCCAGCGCCCCGCACCTCGGGTGGAGAGCCGGACGCGAATGCCGATGCGCGGGGAAATATTGCACCGGCGAGCCACTTCGGCAATCAGCTCCAGCTCCGTGGGTTTTTCTACAACCAACACCACATGCCGCCCCAGCTTGGAGGCGAAGAGCGCCGTCTCTACATATTCCTCATCCTTATAGCCGTTGCAGACAATGAGGGCCTGGGGGTTGTCCAGCAAGGCCATAATGGCCAAAAGCTCGGGCTTTGAGCCGGCTTCCAAACCATAGTCATAAGGCTGGCCTGCCTTGACAATGGTTTCGACGACATAGCGGTGCTGGTTGACTTTGACGGGGAAAACCCCCTTATAGCTGCCCTTATAGCCGAATTCCGCAATGGCCTTGTGGAATACTTCATTCAAATGCGTCACGCGGTTGCACAAAACATCCGTAAAGCGGATGAGCAAAGGCAAGCCTATGCCGCGCCGGCGCACTTCGTCTACCAGCTCTTTCAAGTCAAAACTGGGCGTCCCCTCTCCCCCGGGGTGGACGCAGACATGTCCTTTGTCATTGATGCCAAAATAACCAGCACCCCATTGGCGAATGGAATAGGTGTCCAAAGAATCTGCAACTGTCCAGAGTGGAGAAGGGCTTGTGTGCATTAAATTCAAAAACCAATAAAGTGTTAAAGGAGGAATACAAAAGCTTTTCAATTATGTGGAGGCCGTCCGGTTTTGCAAGCAAACAGAGGGCCCCCTGTGAGGGCCAAGGAGAAAAAAAGCACAGGAGGCCCAGGAGCAACAGCCTGTGGAGCTTATATAGCCATTAAGGAGCAGAAGGCTTTGGGGGTGAGCTTGTGGTGTTTGAAAAATTTCGAAAGTCTTTCAGTGCCTTTAAGAAAGGCTCGTCTTTGAGCGCTTTATCCAACTCCTTGTCTTTGAGCAGGCTCTTAAACTGTTTGTTTTTGAGGGCTTTGCCTATGTCGGGTGTGTCAAAAAATTTTTTAAACTTGTCCAATTGCTCATAAACGGAAGGGGGGAGTTGGCTGGGGTCCCCCATGGGCAGAAGCTGTGCCGCATAGGGGGGGAGTTGGGCCAGCTCTTCCAAGGCCAGAAGTTTTGTCCATTGCTCCTGGCTGAAGGCATTGTATTTTTGGGCAAAGGCATAGCTGCGGGCGTTTTCAAAATTCCAAGGCAAGCGGAAGGGAAGCCAATGTAACTCTTGTGAGAGGAGTGCTGTCACCGAGAGCAGCAGCCAGAGCACCACAGCTCCCTTGAGGGCGCCGAAGCAAAGCCCCAGGCCTCTGTTGGCTAAAGTGCTGAAGCGGGAGGGGGTTTGTTTGGGCTCTGCGGGCTCTCTGGGTTGAGGGCGCACAGAGCGGAGCACCAGGGCATAGGCAATGAGGCTCAGCAGAATAAAGGAAAGGACGAAGCTTAAAAATACGGCCGTAGAGAGGGAAAGCGCGGGTTGTTTTTGAGCCCACCAGGGCCCTATGGCCTCGGAGAGTGGGCGGCTGGCAATGGAGGCGCAGATGAGGGCGACGAGGCTGGCCAGCTGTCGGGCGGCACCGCGCCAAAACCCGAGGAGGGCGAAGACGGCAAGGGCAACAAGGCTCCACGTATCCAAACTCACAGCGCTTTGTTTCGGTTTTCGAGGAAACTGTCAAGGCACTCTCCAAAAAAGGTGCCCTATGGGCATTTAGTTTTGCACAAAGCTTGCCCGCAAAACCATTTCTAAGAGGTTGCAGCTGCCATGCAAGAGTATGGGACACAAGAGGCCTTGGGTTTTTTCTTTGGCCCATCCAAAAAGCAAGGCAGGAAAGAAAACCAGCAAGCGCGCCACCTGGAAATGGCCCAGGTGCCCCAAGGCAAACAGCAGCGCGGCCAGCCACAGGCCGGGCTTTAACAAGGGGGTTTGCCTGGGCCAATACTCATTGAGGCGTGACTGGAGGTAGCCTCTATAAAAATACTCTTCACTGAGGGCGACGACCCAATAGGTGTCCAAAGTCAACTCTATAACCCAAAGCCACCCCCACTGGGGGAACAGGGAGAAGAGGGAGGGGAATGGCGCTTGAGGCGGAAGCGGAAATTGAAGGTTGAATGTCCACTCTATGGGGGTGTTTTGGAGTTGAGCAAAAGGAAGAAAAGCGAGGTGGTGTTGGAGCTCCAACCAAGCCACATGAAGCAGCGGATACAAAATGAGGATGGGCAAAAAAAGCAGGAAAAAAAAGCGGAGCTCTTTTTTCCAGGAGCCAAAGTGGAGCCCAAAGTCGACGCGTTGGACATGGCCAAGGGTTGAGGTACAAAAGGTGGACGCCACTCTGGGCAAGAGGAAGAATGAAAGCGTAACCACCAGCTTGGTTATGCTGCCCTGCCCAAAAAAGAGGGAGCAACCCACAAGCAACAAAAAGGCGAAGGCCCAAAACAACAGGGCCTCCACGAGCGGTGAAATTCGAGCGGGAGAAGGCATGGCTTAGAGGTTTTGTTGCAACCTCTGATGCATGCCAGATGGCTCAAGAAATGTGAATAAGGCTTTTCCCGCAACAAGCTGATCCCCCCCATGCAAAGGGCAAGGGTGCCCAGGAAGCAGGGGGTTGCCGTTGAGGGAAGAGCCATTTTTGGAAGCCGCATCCCGCACCGTCCAATGCTTGTCCACATGGATGAAAACCCAGTGCAGCTGAGACAAAGTGCCTTCATTGAGGATGAGGTCGCAATGCTCCCCCCTGCCCAATGTCAACTGCCTTTGGCCAGGGCTCAGACGCAAAGCCAAGGCCAAAGCACCACCGCTGGACTCTGCCTCCCAAATGAGCCAACAGCCCGAATGCTCTCTGAGGAGCTCTTCTATGGGGGCATTTTGGAAGCCTACCTGAAGCACAGAGAGGGGATAGCTATAACCCGTCACAGCTGTGGCTCCTGGTTAAGCAAAGTCCAATAGCGCTGGTGAAAACCCAGGTTGAGCGGATCCTCCGAGAGCGCTTCTTCCATAAACTGTATAGCCCTGGAAATATTCCCCTTTTTAGACAAAACATCGGCCATGAGCATTTTGAAATGGGCGATGCCCTCGGCTTTGGGGTGGGAGTTTAAGTGGTTTTTCCGCAACTGCTCCATTTCTGAGGCTCGAAGGCCCGCTGCCACAGAGCGGGCGATGCCGTGGAAGTTTTTTTGTTGTGCGTCAAAAGCAGCGCGGGCCAAAGGCGAGCCCAGGGTTGCGCGTGTTTTTTCGAGTTGGCTTTTAAGGTGTTGGATGCTTTGGCGTTGCGGGTCGGAAATGTTTTGGCCCTCAAGGGTGTGGAGTTGTTTGTGTATTTCTCGAATGCGCGCGCGGATGTTGGCAAACTCGGCATTGGGTTGGAGCCCAAGTTGCTCATAGGGGCTTGGCTGCTCAAACCGTTTTTTCAGGGCATCCAACTCCTTTTCGGCTTGGGTGCTCAGGCCGGCTGTGGGCATGGGGTTGGAATATAGGCCTTGCTCAATGGCCGCCAGCATGGGTTGTAGAGAGGCATTTGTGGAGACAAAGTGAAGGCCATAGCCTTCGGGCAAGCTCCATTGTTTGGATTGTTCCGCGCCGACGTGTTGAACGACATCGGCCTCCAGCACCCATTGCCCGGCAACGCGCAAGCGCAGGCGTGAAAACAGGGGAGGCAGGCTTGTCCCCTGGACAAAGCAACCGCTTTTATTCCATTCCACTGTTTTTTGAGAAGACCAGTTGTGTTGAGCTTCATCCCATATTTCCAAGGGAGGCAAAGGAGCGGAAGCTTGGGTGGCGAGGGAGCAAGCCTGGGCATTTCCCACCCCTGCTGTATACGCCTCCTGTGGCTTAGGCAGGCCGTTGGCGAAAAGCGGTGGAGAGGAAGCCGGGGCTTGTGTTGTTGTGCGAAGCGGGTGCGTGGAACAAGCCAAGGCTTCAGCGAAAGCGCGTGCACTCTCAAACCTCTCTTCAGGGTTTTTATTGAGGGCTTTGAGTATGGCATTGGACCAGGCTTGAGGGAGCTTGGGGTTGAGCTGATGAGGGGGCATCGGCAAGCGCTCCCGGTGAGCCAGCAACAAATCCGCCATGTTTCCACCGAAGGGAAGCCTGGCCGTGGACATGGCATAAGCCACAACTCCGAGTGAATAAATATCCGTTTTGGCATTAACGGGAAGAGCGGAAGTTTGCTCTGGCGCCATATATTCAGGCGTACCGACGAGGATGCCGGCGGCTGTTTGGTGAGGTGAAGTATTTTCAGAAAACAATTTAGCAATGCCAAAGTCCAAAACTTTGACGAAGTGCGCGTTGCGCCCTCTTTGGGTGATGAAAATGTTTTCGGGCTTCAAGTCCCGGTGAATGACGCCGTGGGCATGCGCGGCGTCCAATGCATCACACACTTGCTCTAAAATGCCCAAAGCCATGTGGCATTCCATGGGCTGGAGAAGCAGATTGTTGAGCGGATAGCCCTCCAGGTATTCCATGGTGAGATAATAGAGCCTGGGCGGGATGAGATTCATGTCAAAAATATTAATAATATTAGCATGTCCAATGAGGTTAACGGCTTTGGCTTCTGCATAGAAGCGTTGGACAAGCTGAGGGTTTGCAGCGAGGTGCTCATGGAGGATTTTGATGGCGACTTTGCTTCCTATCAGCGTATGTTCCCCCAAATAGACGGAGCCCATGCCGCCTTCTCCAATGAGTTTTGTGGTACGGAAGCTCCCAAATTGTTGGCCGATGAGGGAGGCATGGGGGTGGGGGCATGGGACTCTGGTTTGCATGAGGTTGCTCTTCTTTTTTTAAGCGTCCCCGAAGCTTTCTGCCCATGCTTTGCAAGCCTGATGAAAAAATTTTGAGAGCACCTTTTAAAGGCTGATTTTTAAATGGGGGCAAAACACACTCCAGGGGCAGATTGTGAGAACTAAAGGTTGCAAGCCTGGGGTGGATGGGCGAAAAAAGTGCTGCATGGACTTTGAAGAAGCTGTGGTAGTGGCACACCGTCAGCAGGCCCCTGGGGTTGTGGGGTGTTTTGTTTTGTGCTGCTCGGATTCTCGAAATGCTCAAGAGGACTTAAGTGGCCAACACATACAGCAATTGCTGAAGGAGGCGGGCCATAAGGTTTATGGCTACAAGGTGGTTGTGGATGAGCCTGTGCTTATACAGGAAGCCCTTGAGTTGGCACTGGGCATGCCCAGCATAGAGGTGGTTTTGATGACTGGGGGGACGGGCATAGGCCAAAGGGATGCGACGGTGCAGGTGTTGGGGCCCCTGTTAGAAAAACCTTTGCCGGGGTTTGGGGAGTTGTTTCGGATGCTTTCCTATAAGCAGATAGAGAGTGCGGCCATGTTGTCTCGGGCCATGGCCGGAAGCATAGGCAGCAAGTGTATATTTGCGATGCCTGGCTCCAAGGCCGCGGTGGATTTGGCGATGCGGCGGCTGATTTTGCCGGAGCTTGGGCACGTTGTGAGGGAATTGAGCAAACGTTGAGAGGCGGTGTCTGTCTCGCCACGCTCAAGTTTGAAATGCTCTAGTGGTGTCGCAAGCCAAAAATTTGGCGCAGGCGTGTAAAAATGCGGTTGGCTTCGGATTGTTGTGTAGTGGCCAGGGGTATTTCCGGGGCGGCACTGGCTTTGGCAAGCTCTGTGCGGCGGGTGGCCAGCAGTTTGGAGAGGCTTTCGGTGAGTTGGGGGTTATTGGCGAAGTGCTCAGCGAAGCATTCGCGTCCAAACTCGAGCAAGACGGCGTCCTCCATGGCGACGACAGTAGCGGTTCTGGGCTCTCCTGTCAGCAGGGACATTTCGCCGAAATATTGGCCTTTGGCGAGCTGCGCCAACTCCATGCCCGTATTCATGCGCACAGAGACGCGGCCTGAGGCCACCACATAAAAAGTATGCCCCTCTTCGCCAACGCTGATAATTTCTTCACCGCAGCCGAAGCGGCGCTCCTGCGCGGAGTGCAGGAGTTTGGCGCGCTCTTGAGAGGAGAAGGGGGCAAAGAGGTCGACACCATCCAAGAGGGAGTATGAGGGGGGAGGAGGCTCTCTGAGGGTGGAGCCCTCCGCGTGGATGATGCGGCGAGGTATTCCAAACTGAATGCCATTTCTCTCAAAGCGATACCAAAGGCGCGTCAAAAGCTCGTCCCTCACGAGCATATAGCGCTCTATACTCGTCGTGAAAACGCGCACCAGATAGCGTATAGCGGACTCATCAAAAGACTTGACGCGGCAAAAAGAAGGAGGCTCCTGGACGACAAAGGATATTTCTTCGATGGCTTCAAGGACTTCTGCGCGGACTTTGTTGGGGGGCATGTCATAGGAGATGAGGAATTCTGTTTCTACGCCGATGTTCAGTCCTTTTTGGGAGAGGTTTTTGACCATGCTTTTGCTGATGGCAGCATTGGGGAGGGTGAGGATTTCATTCCTGAAGGTTTGTATACGGATGGAGCGCCAGCCGATTTGGACGACTTGTCCTATTTGGTCCTTTTGTCCCAAATCGACAATATCGCCGACCTCAAAGGGCTGCTCTGCACGCAGGGCGAGGCCTGAGAAGAGGTTGCCCAAAGTGTCCTGAAGGGCAAGGCCCAGGACCACAGAGAGGATGGCAGAGGGGGCCAAAAGGGAGGCAACATCCAGTTTGAATTGGCTTTGAAGGATGGGAAAAACCGCCAGAAGGAGGAGGCCGACATTGAGCAAGTCCTTCATTATTTTGGTGGTAGGCTTTTTTCGGAAATGGCGTATAGCCCAGAAGCTGATGCTGACGACGAAGCGGACGAGGACGAAGACGAGCAGCAGCAGGATGGCTGTCCCCAGAGAGCCAAATATCCACAGGTGCTCATCAGGCCGGTGCGGCTCTTTGGGCAGAGGCAGAATGAAGCGCAGGATGATGCTGACAATTTTGAGAGCAATAAAGCCCCAGAGAGCCTTGGAAACAAGCCGAAGCTCTGAGCGCAACTGCTCCTCGGGAATAAACCGCCCCACAGCAAAGGTCAGCAGGAGCAATAAAAAACCGGCGAGCAGTGAAAAATTGTTTTGTGCAAACTCCCAGAAGGACACAACGCTCACCTACGCCCTTTTTGAAGCTTAAACAAGTTTGGTTGACTTCTGGTGCCCTAATAGAGCAGAGCATAAGGATGCCGCTTGCCCATATACAGTTTCAAAAAGCCGCTGTGGAATGCTTGAGGCAAAGCATTCATGAAAGCAGGCTGGCCCATGCCTGGCTTTTTTTCGGCCCCGAAGGGGTGGGAAAAAGCCTAGCCGCATTAGCCGTTTGCGAGGCACTGCTGTGCACACAACAACCCGGGGAGGGGTGTGGGAGTTGCTCTGCGTGCAAGCGGGCGAAGCAGCGGACGCATGTGGATTTGGCATGGCTCTGCTCGGAGCGCGGCCAGGTGCAACGCGGTTGGTTGGATGCGAAGGCATTGAGCAAGCAGCCTTCTGCGGAAATTCATGTGGAGCAGATTCGGCGCTTGCAAGAGCGCCTGCATGTGCGCGCATTGGAGGGGAAACACAAAATAGCGGTTATTGTGGATGCGCATGAGTTGAACATGCAAGCGCAGAATGCGCTTTTAAAAACGCTTGAGGAGCCCCCAGCCAACACCTTGTTGTTGTTGTGTACCCACCAAAAAGAGTTGTTGCTGCCCACCCTCAAAAGCCGTTGCCAGCCCTTGGCCTTTAGGCCATTGCCTTTAGCGTTTATTGTGGAGCAGCTTGTGGCATGGGGAGTGGGCGAGCCTTGGCAAGCTGCGCGTTTAGCGGAACAAGCCGAGGGGAGTTTAGGGAGGGCGCAGCGTTTGGGGCAAGGTTGGCTTGAATTTCAGCAGAAAACGGAGGCAGAGTTTTTTGCATTGGAGGCAAAAACTTTGAGTGGGCTGTTGGCTTTTGCTGAGCGCCACGGGGCCAACCGGGGGGTGGCAGAGCAATGTTTGGATGCTTTGTTGGTGGTGTTGGCTGGCAAGGCAAAAGAGTCCGCAAAGAGAGAAGGCGGTGGTGGCCAGGAGGCATGGAGGTGGCTTTATGCCTATGAGCAGATAGAGCAGGCCAAGGTGGCCATTGTACGTCGGAATGGTGCTCCACGTTTGCAGCTGGAGGCGATGTTGCTGAACATATTTTCAGAGCGGGTGCCTCTATGAGTGCGGCACGCCCTTCAGCAAAGCCGGCTGGTGCTGCGTCTGGCATTTCCTTTTTTTATGGGGAGGAGTTTTTGGTGGAGCAAGCGGCAAAGGCCTGGGGGGCGGCCGCAGGAGTGCAGGCGGAGTTTTTGACTTTAAGCAGGGCAACGGAAGCTGAGCTGGAGGCGGAGCTTCGGACATTAAGCCTTTTTGGCGAGAAGAAATATGTTTGGGCCAAAGAGGTGCAATGGGCAAAAGAGGGGGCTCCAAAAGCCGAGAAAAAGAAAAAGGCTTCCTCCAAAAGCGCCGGTGTTGCCGTGCCGGGGAATGCCTTGCTGCGTCTTTTTCAGCAAGGGCTGCCCGAGGGGAATTATGTTTTGCTGACACAAGCTGAGTTGGACATTCCTCCTGCAATGGAGAAATGGCTGAAGGCCCATGCAACCCTTCAGCAATATGCTGTTGCCGCCAAGTTGAAGGATTTGGACGTAGACGCGTTGGTGCAGCGTTGCCTGGAGCCTTTGGGGAAAACGCTTTCTGTGGAAGCGAAGGCCTTGCTTAAAATGCGGCTTGGAAGCAACTTGCGCCTTTGGGGGCAGGAGTTGGAAAAGCTTGCAGGGTTTGCGGAGAAAAAACGCATAGAGGTGGGGGATGTGGAGCTGTTGGTGGCGAATGCCAGGGAAGAAGAGTTTTTAGAGTTGTCCGAGGCCTTGCAGCAAAAAAATTATGAGCGGGCCTTGTCGCATGTCAGCGAGGCTTTGTCCCAAGGGGCCTCTCCCCTTATGTTGGTGGCCTCCATTGCCTCGGTGGTACGCGGCTTGTTGCTGAATATGGAGAGGCTGCATGGGGTTGTTGCGGGGGGAGCTTTTCCCAAAAGCTATGGTGAATTCCAAAGGAGGGTTTGGCCCAAACTGGAAGAGCGTTCCGGGCAGGGGAAAATGCCTCACCCCTATGCTGTGTTTATGGGCATGTCAGCGGCTTCACGTTTTTCATTGGATGCACTAAAACGTTTGTTGGTTTTGTGTGCCCAGGCGGATGTGGATTGCAAGTCCGGCAAAAGCGCCTTTGTGGTTGAGAAGCTTGTTGGGCACATGTGCCTGAAAGCGTTTGGACACGTTTTTCCATGAAGTTTTGAGAAGGCATGGGTGCCATGCGGTTTTTGAGGAAGGTTTTTCAAAGAAGTTTGTGAGGAGCAAAATGTCGAAGTTGACGCTGATAACGTGTGCACTCCCCTATGCGAATGGCCCTTTGCATTTGGGCCATATGGTGGAGCATATTCAGGCCGATATTTTTGTGCGGTTTTTGCGCTCCATGGGCCACAAGGTTGTTTTTTTGTGTGCGGATGACACCCATGGGACGCCGATTGAATTAAAAGCTCTTGAAGAAAACCAAAGGCCGGAAGTTTTTGTGCAGCGTTTTTTTGAGGAGCACCAGAAGGATTTTGCCGAGTTTGGCATAAGCCATGACATGTTCAGCTCGACGCACAGCCCTGAAAACAGGTTTTGGGCCAGTGAAATTTATGAGCGCCTCAAGAAGAAAGGGCTGATTTCCCGCCGCGACATTGAGCAGGCTTTTGACGAGCATGCCGGCCGTTTTTTGCCAGACAGGTTTGTCAAAGGGACTTGCCCTCGCTGCAAAGCGGAGGACCAATATGGGGATGTTTGCGAGAAGTGTGGCGCCATCTATCGCCCCAAAGAGTTGATAGAAGCGCGCTCCGCGCTGACTCAAAAACCCTGCATATGGAAAAGCTCAGAGCATTTGTTTTTTGAGCTTCCGAAATTTGAGTTGTTTTTGAAGCAATTGCTCTCCACGCCTGGCTTTGTTTCAGAAGGCATTGCTATGCAGCTTAAGCCATTTTTTGAGAAGGGGCTTGCTGAATGGGACATCAGCCGGGATGGGCCTTATTTTGGTTTTCCCATTCCAGGGGAGGAGAACAAGTTTTTCTATGTGTGGTTGGATGCTCCCATCGGCTATATTTCCACCACTGACATTTGGGCAAAGCAAAAGTCTCCAACGCAAAGTGCCCAGCAGCTTTGGAGCCCGGAGGGGGACACGCGCATTATCCATTTTATTGGCAAAGACATTGTCTATTTCCACTGCCTTTTCTGGCCGGCCATTTTGCATGCAGCCCAACTCAAATTGCCGGAGCGTGTCCATGTCCATGGGTTTTTGACGGTGAATGGCGAAAAAATGTCCAAAACGCGAGGCACCTTTATTGAGGCGAGGAAATACCTCAACCATTTGGACCCCAGCTATTTGCGGTTTTATTTGGCCTCCTTGCTGGGCCCCGGGCATGAGGATTTGGATTTCAGCCTGAAGGAATTCCGCCAGCGCACCAATGCTGAGTTGGTTAACAATTTAGGAAACCTTGCCCAGCGCACCTTGTCTTTGCTCTCTTCTCCCGCCTTGCAAGGGCAATTGGCCCCCCAGGGCCAGCAGACGGAAGGGCAAGCCATGGTTGAAGCCGCATTGGCGAAGCTTCCACTCATAAAACGGGCTTTTGAAAATGTTGATTTTCGCCAGGCCACCAAGCTGATTTTGGAGATAGGGCAGGAAGCCAACCTCTATTTGACGCAACAAGCGCCCTGGAAACGCCTCAAAGAAAGCCCTGAAGCAGCCAGAGCGGTGCTTTCTGAAACGGCAGAGGTTATTTTTATTTTAAGTGGCCTGTTGTGGCCCATTGTCCCCAGGCTTGCGACCAAGCTTGCCACCCAGTTGGATGTTGAGGTGCCAACCTTTCAGCACTTGCTGAGCGCAAGCTACCCTTTGTTGGACAGGACACAGCCTTTGGGGAGAGTTTCCCCGTTAATTTCCCGCATTGAAGAGTCCGCCGCGGAGGCGATGGTTTGCCCTCCCAAAGCTTCCAAGCCTTCAGAAGCGCTTTTAAAGCCAGAGCCCAAAACTCAGGAAAGTTTTGAAGTGGATTTTGACGCGTTTTTGAAACTCCAGTTGGTCGTGGGGAAGGTTGTGGAAGCCAAGCCTGTGGAGGGGGCCGGCAAACTTTTGCAGCTGTTGGTGGACATGGGTGAGGAGGAGCCGCGTTGCATTGTTTCAGGAATTGCTCAAAGCTATTTGCCTGAAGCTTTGGTTGGCAAGCATGTTGTTGTGGTGAAAAATTTGAAGCCGAGAAAAATAAGAGGGCTGAGCTCGCGCGGCATGTTGCTGACAGCGCAGAATGCCTCAGGCAAACTGAGTTTGCTTGAGGTGCAAGACGCTCCTCCGGGAAGCCCCATAACCTAGGCGCTCCTGGGCTATAGCCTTCCACGAGGGAAAGAGGTTTAGGCAAAAGAGGTGTTATGCGACTGATTGACGCGCACTGTCATCTGGATGTTTTGGCGAAGGGCTCTTGGGAGGCCGCGAAAGCCATTCTGGAGAGGGCCAAAGAAGCCGGGGTTATGCGTATTATAGCCATTGGGCAATGGAGGGGAGAAGGGGATTTTGGCCAGACGTTGGCGTTGTTGGAGCGGTTTCCTGAAGTGTTGTTTGCAACCATGGGCATTCACCCTCATGAGGCGGGGAGGGTTTTGGCTGAGGACTGGAAACAATGGGAGCGGTTGTGCGCACAAGCAGAAGTATGCGCGGTGGGGGAGACAGGTTTGGATTATTTTTATAAGCACTCGGAGCCTGCGCAGCAGCGGGAGGCTTTTCGAAAGCATTGCCGGGTGGCCAAGTGTTGGGGCAAGCCCTTGGTTGTGCACATGAGGGATGCGCATGAGGATTGTTTGTGCATTCTCCGGGAAGAGGGGGTGGGGAGCCAAACCGTCATCCATTGTTTTACAGGGGATTTAAGACAAGCAGAAGACTACCTCACGCTGGGTTGTTGTTTGTCCATTTCGGGCATTGTCACCTATGCTTCTGCCGAAAAATTGCGTGAAGCTGTGCGGCGCATTCCGGATGAGCGGCTGTTGTTGGAAACCGATAGCCCTTATTTAGCTCCTGTGCCCATGCGAGGAAAAACAAACGAGCCTGCTTTTGTGGCCTATACGGCCAAAGCGGTTGCGTCCCTAAGAGGGGCAAAACCAGAGTTATTGGCTGAGTTGTGTTATGCCAATACGCTTCGTTTTTTTGGGGGCGAGACCGCTTCCACTTTGACATGATCTCTTCGTTGGACTCGTTTTTGTTCGGGTCATGCACTTAAGTGCACTCCCCTCACAAAAGCCTCGTCCGCCTCGACCTCATGTCAAATTGAAACCGGTCTGGAGAATCAAATCAGTT
>WRKR01000026.1 GCA_009782175.1 Cystobacterineae bacterium | reverse complement strand
TGCGAAAGTGTTTCTAGACACTAATATTCGCCGCCGCCGAAGAGGCAAGAGTAGCTGGTGCAGCAAGGAAGGAGCTAGGAAGCAACCGACGATGAGCCCCGCAGGGCCCTCGGAGAGTGGGTTTTTTTTGGTTACTTTTTTTTGCCCAGGCAAAAAAAAGTGACTTGCCGAAGGCAAGCTGCGCCCGCAGGGCGAAAATAGCCGGGCCGCAGGCCCCCTCCCCCCCACGGAGTGGAAAAAACAAAACCAAAAACAAAAAAAGTCACTCGCCGGGAGGCGAAAAACCCTGCCCGGGAGGGCAAAAAAACCCTTCGCCGGAGGCGACTCTCCCCCCCCGGAGGGAAAAAAACAAAAACCCCCCACAAAAAAACTTTTTCCTTTGAAAAAAGCCGGGCCGCAGGCCCCCTCTGAAAAACAACCCTTTTATATGGAAAAAGCCCACTGGAATGAGGGGGGGGGAGGGGGATTTCTCCCCCTAACCCTCAGGGGAATATGCGAAAATATGTGCGCAAAATCTGGCTCTCATGAGCTCAATCCAAAATAAAACCCGTCTAACCCAGGCCCTAGGGCAGCGGGTGGGACATTGAAGCGGCCTGGCGGCTATGTTAGCCATGGGGGTGGGAAAAGAGAAAGCTCATGAAAAGCAGCGCCACTCCACTCCAGCTTGAGTTGTTTGCCTCTGGGCCTCCAGAGGTGACAAAGCCTCTGAAGGTGGCACTCATTAACTCTATGCAGGCCCTCTCCTTCCAGGAGTTGCCCTCTCAGGTTTTGGCAAGAGAGTTGTCGGCGCGCTTGGGTTTTCCCGTGTGTCTGCTGCTCAACAGCAACCAGCGCACCATGCTCAGTTGCAAACACAAAGCCGCGGGGCTGGAGGTACGCATGCACCGCATGTTCCTCTCGGCGGACTTGAGGACGCGCAAAGCCCTCGGGGATTATTTGGGACGCCGCTGCAAGCGGGCCAGCCGTCAGCTGAATGCCTTTATTAGAGAGCAGCTCCCCAAGTTCCCCTCCCCTCCCAAAGCGGCCAAACCTCTGCGTGCCCTGGGCAAACATTATAACTTGCAAGAAATTTTTACACGCCTCAACCAACTATACTTTGACAACCAAATTGTGGCCTCCGTAGGCTGGGCCCAAGTGCCCAAACGCAAAGCACGCAGCTCCCTGCGCCTGGGTGTTTATGAGCATGAGCGCAAACAAATACGGATACACCCCAGTTTGGACAGCCCTGAAGTACCCCCTTTTTATGTGGACTTTGTCGTCTTCCACGAAATGCTGCACCAACGCTTTGCCCCCACAGAAGCCAGCGCTCGCCGCTGCCTGCACTCCAGGGCCTTTCGCGCTCACGAAAAAAGCTTTCCCGCTTTCACCCTGGCCATGGCTTGGGAAAAAGCAAAACTCAACCAAGTCCTCTTTAGGCGCACCCCAAAGCCGCCTCCTGCAGACAAAGGTTAAAAAAACAACACCTCCGCTTCCATCAGCGCATTCCGCCGCGCTGCCTCCAAAAGGCGCAAAAAAATGCTTTAAACTTAAAAAACCCTGCCGAAAGCGCTTCGCCCCTTGTGCATTTGTCAACCTACAGGGTGTGGTGGCTCAGGCGCCACCTCGGGCAGTTGCTCTGCGGGCGACGGCAAGGGTTGTGGTTGAGGTGGCGCCGCTGCTGCTTGCGTCGCCTGGCGTGTTGGGGACGCCTCGGGCTTTGCTTTGCGCGGCCAGGGCAGCGGTGAGGGCGCTTTGCCTGGTGGCGGTTGCGGCGGCAGCAAGGAGGGTGGCGGGCGCGGTTGTTGCGGTGCCCTGGGTAGCTCTGGCTTGCGCGGCCACGGCAGTGGAGCAGGAGGTTTTAGGGGCGGCAGCGGGGACTCTAGCTCACTCAGCTGAAGGGGTTTCCCCTCGCTGAGGCTGCTGGCTGTCTCCATGGGCTGCTCATCCATGGGCTGCTCGTCCATTGGCTGCTCATCCGTTGGCTGCTCGCCTTTTGAGCTTTGTCCGTTGTGCAGGCGTTGCTTTGGGTTTTTATGTGCTCCATTCTCAACCATGCTGCCTCCCTATAGGGTGGTTAACTGCTTCACCATATAGAGCTCGGGGTGTTAAACCCGGCTATACGGTTTTCGGTACCACGCCCAGGCATGTAGCACTGTATTTTCAGAGGTGCCAAAAGTTTTCAACGGTGGGACAAAGTGAGGCGAGCCAAAGCTCGCCTCTAACAAAGAAACCTTTTTTAAAAGCCCTGCCGTGCAGGCGAAAAAATACTCAAAGCCCCCACCCGGCAGGGCCAAAAACACACCCTCACCGTAGATGCGAGGGCATAGCCACCGACTGCCCGAGGCCGGGGAGCCTTTCTGCTTCATATGTCCACGGGGTGGTGCGCAATGCAGCCGGAAAGCCTCCGGGCACTTGCAGGGCGGAGGCCGTCCTGTTTTCGCCTTGGGTGCTGTTGGCATTTGTGCTTGAGGACAATGTGGCGCCCAAGCAGTTGAGCATGCCGCTAAATGCATAATTGCCTGACAAAGTGCCGGCGGTTCCCGTCACACGCCCGACGTTGTTGGTGGAGCACCGGGTGACCAAAACTGCGCCCCCGCCGTTAGGATACTCGTATATCTGATAGGAGACGTTAACCCTTGAGTTGAGCGCCAGGCTGTTGCGCAACGTGCCGTCATTTCCCCCCACCAAGCCACCCACATTCTGGCGGGCGGAGGTGCGACCGACGGAGGCGTCCACAATGCCCGTGGCATAGACATGTTCCACCGTGCCGAAGTTTCTTCCCACCAGGCCGCCGGTATTGCCGTGACCCCAGACATTGGTTGCGGCATAGCTGTTGTGCACCGTGCCGCGGTTTTGGCCCACCAGGCCGCCCGTGTCATTCTGCCCACTGACGACTCCCGTGGTATAACAACTTCGCACGATGCCGCCGCGGTTATAGCCCACCAGGCCGCCCGTATATTGGCCTGCGCTGACGCTGACATCGGTCAGCCCCAGGTTTTCTATCACGGCATTTTCGCCTATATAGCTAAAGAAACCCTGGTGGGTGCTGCTGTTGCTGATGCGAATGCCATAGAGGGTGTGGCCGTCGCCATTGAGGCTGCCCATAAAGGGGGCAGCACTGGTGCCTATGGCCGTCCAATTGTTGGAGGAGGTGTTGAGGCTAATGTTTTCGGCCAACCTATAATGCCGCACCAGGCCAGCGGCCGTCCTCACATAGCTGTTAAAATGGAGGATGTTGCCCTCATTCAGCGGAATGGCACTCTCTGCAGCCAAGCCATCTCGGATGTTGACGCGCGTCGTCCTGCTTTCCGTCTCATAGCCCGGCACATGGATGAACAAACTAAAGGTTGCAACCCCTTCAGGAAAGGCTGCCTCCCCATCATACCCCACGGTGACGTTGAAGTTTTGAGTGTTGTTGGTGGGGTTGCTTTCAACGGCGAATAAGAGCCCATTGGTGACGCTGATGCTGAGCCTGGTGTTGTTGGCCTCGGCCGCGCTGGCAAGCCCCGAAACCACCACAGCAAAGGTGGTGGAGCGCTCACTATAGGCCCCATTGAGCATAGGCGTGAGTATTTCCGCACTGGGGCTGATGGAAACACTCAAGCTGGGGGTGCCCACCGCAGAAGAAAGCTCCCACTGCGCATAAACCCTGAGGTGCTCACTCACCGGGGTGTTGGTGGTGAAAGGCATTCCACTCCCATCCGCCTCCATATTCCACCCCATAAAATTATGGCCCTCTCGCGTGGGGGGCTCAGGCAAAGCATCCACAGTTGTTTCTGGGGGCAGCACTATTTTGTTTTGCGGGTTTGCCAGGGTGTCCCCACCATTTTCGTCAAAAATAACCAGATAGCCCTCACCATCCCACTCTATGGGGTTGTCTCTTCCCCCTGGAGAAGAAGAAGAAGGAGAAGACTCCTCAGAGCAGGCCCCCAAAGCCATCGCCAGCAACACACACAGCGTGCCCAGAGCAAAACGTTTCACAGAAAATTCCTTTGAGGTGCTGAGTTTTATGTTTCCAGTGGGTTCCATTGTGGACTCTTCCTGCGTGGTTCCGGCCATATAGTCCAGGTTGTTTAACACAACACCAACACAGGGTGTAGGGAAAAGACACCAAAGCCAGACACGGTGTGCTTTGGAGGTGGCATATGTTGGCAAATACAAAGCATGCCTGTTTGAAAAAGGGGGAGCAGCGCATAAACTCGCCTCAAAACCTTTGCCTGAGAGGGCAAAGCACAGTGGCTTCAGGCGCTGTGGAGCGCAAAAAAACCTTTGCAAAGGAGAGAGGCTCATATAGAGCTTATAAGCCTCTGCTTGGCAACGCTTTTATAGCGGATAACAGCCGCGTTTCACATCAGGCTCCAAGCGCCCGGGGGGCAGGCTGTAGACTGTAGAGCTTGGCAACACCATTTTTGCTTCGGGAACGGATGAGCGTGTTTCTGGAAAAAAACAGGAAGCGTATGTTTATGAGAAAAGCAAGGCTGTTGTGGGGAAGTTTGTGCTTGTCTTGGATGGGCGTATTGGCATTGTCTGGCTTTAAGTCAACGCCTCGTGCAGAAACAACCCTGCCTGAGACGACAAGCTTCTTGTCGGGCGAAAGGCAAGCCCCGCACCCCAGCGAAAATATAAAAGAACAACAAAGGATTGACTCGAGCATATCCGCAGACGGCCAGGTGCTTTATCGCGCCTCTACAACCCTGCAGGACTTGAGCGCCATCCATCTGGAAGCGATAGAGCTGTCCACCAACACCAGGAAACTCTCCTATTTCGTGCCCAGTGGTTTTTTTCGACATGCCTATTTTGTCAACCAAAACCCAGAGAGTTTTTTCAACCAAAACCCAGACACGCTGTTGATTGTTCCACAGGGCTCAAACCCAAACGAGCCTGCCAACTGCCATGTATATAGGCTCAGTCCCACGCGCCCCCCGGAACGCATCAGCGAAGCATTTCATCTGAATAACCCTCTTGAAAAACCCCTCTTCTGGCAAAACCACGCCGTGTTGGTGGGCAAAAACCCAAGCGGTGCAGATGCGCTGATGTTTATACAGGAGGGCAAAGCCACCGTTTTTCCGCTCAGCTCCATTGAAGCCTTTGCAGAGGGCATTAAGTCTGTGCAGTTTGAACATGTGGACAATGACAGCTATATGCCTGTTATTAAAATAACTTTATATAATAACAAAATGTTTTATATTTCCCCCTTTCTCACCAGAGCCGATGTGCCTCTGATTGCAGAGTTCAGCCCTTCTGACGACCCCTATGTGCCATTCCTCCAAGCCTATTATGGAAACAACCTTTTGTTGGCTGTTTCTATTCAGGAAAACGGCTTGTCCAGGCTCTTTTTCATCCCTGTTTCTCAAGCGCATTCCCTTTCAAAACAGCCTACATCCAGCTATATGCCCGAGGGTTTTCAAAAGCTTTATCATGCCCGGCGCTTTGAACAAGACAGCTCAACGCAAATGGTTTTGGGGTATACGGATGTTAACCCTCAAAACGCCTCTGTCAGCGGATATATATATGACATTCAAAGCAAAGTGTCGACGCCGCTTCCCACCTTTGAGCATTTTGAGTTGGAAGAAATTCATTCTCTTATCTCTTCCTGGTCCAAGCATTTAATTTTCAAAAGGAAAGGAAAGGCAGATGCCCTTGTGCTCCCGTTCAAAGCACGTCCTTTTAGCGGCCTTGCTTCAATAGCTTCCAGGTGGGGGGCTGCTGGGGCCAAAGGGGCTCCCGAGGCTGAGAGCCTTTCTTTTGAGGATGCGCTCAGAGAAATTTTTCCCAATATGGACAGTTTTATAGAAAAAATAAAAAGCAAAGGGAGCCTCATTCTTTCTATAAGCATGTTGATAGTGCCCTGGGTGCTCTGGCGCATTTTCAGGCGCTCAGCCAAACCCTCTCACAGCGAAACAACGCCAAGCGAGGTGCGGTTGAGGGCGATGATTGAGAACATTGCTTATACGGGGGCTCAATTCAACGCTTGTCCAGAAGTGGTTTTCACCTTGTCCATCAACTATGGCGGGGAAAAAGTGACGCGAAGGGTGAGGTATCTGTCTTCTTCAGCCGAGCTGCCCTGGGAAGTCGGCGATAGGGTCAGGGTCTCTTATGAGCCGAATACACGCAGCATGGTGGTGCTGGAAAAATAAAAACACCAATAAAACAAGCCTATTAAGCTGAGGACTGCTGTGGCGTTGACAGTTAAACAAATGACTGATACAAACGTTTTATACAGATGACTAAGGCCTCAAAACCCCTTTTAACTTCGTCTACGGAAGAGAAAATTATGGCTGCGGCCATGCAAGTCTTCATGGCTTCAGGCTATCACGGCGCCCGCATGCGCGTCATTGCGCAAAAGGCCAACACAAACCTGGCTTTGCTCAACTATTATTTTCGCTCCAAAGAAAACCTCTTCAAAACCGTTTGCTCAAAATTCATTGACAAAATGTATTCCAGGCTTTCGAAGTCTTTCACAACCCAAACAACGCTTGCAGAAAGCATTGCCTCATTGGTGTGTACTTATATTGACGCT
The DNA here is from genome assembly GCA_009782175.1 of Cystobacterineae bacterium. Lineage (GTDB taxonomy): Bacteria > Myxococcota > Myxococcia > Myxococcales > Myxococcaceae > WRKR01. Next base: position 35,611 of record WRKR01000026.1, on the reverse strand, counting down.
CTTCTGGAAACCGAAGAGTTGCCTCTTTTTATGGTCAACATATTGGCTCAACATCCAGAGCTTTTTTTGCAAACCTTCCAGAAAAAAAACTTCATTCCCAACTTGTTTCAAAATTTTTTCGAGCAAGTGGAAAGTGAAGTCGCCCAAGGACGCATTCAAAACATTCAACCTTCAGAATTGCTGCTCAATTGTATCTCTCTTTGTGTTTTTCCCTTCATTGCAGCTCCCAAACTCAAATGTGCTTTTGGCCTGCAAGCTGCTGACTTCAGGGAGTTAATGCTCAGGCGAAAAACCCAAATTGTCCCTTTTATTTTAAACGCTATTTATATTCCAAACCCATTGCCCTCTCCCCCTGTTTCTTTTTCTTCGGACACCGCTTCAGAAAAACCATGAATGCTCTATTTTTTGTCTTCTCTTTGGCGGGCCATGTTTTTCTCCACAGCATTGTGGCCACAGAAAAGCCCTTGTCCACAGAAAAGCCCCTGTCCACAGAAAAGCCTTTGTCCACAGAAAAGCCCTTGTCCACAGAAAAGCCTTTGGCGTTGACTTTGGAGTTGTGTCAGGAGTGGACAGCGCAAAACTCGAAAATTTCATCGCAAAAACAAAGCCTTGTTGAGGCAAACCAAAACCACCTCTCTGCGCTTCATACGCGCTATTTCCCCCAATTGGAGTTGAATGCACAAGCTTCATGGCAATCCGAAGTCACCACACTCCCCAGTATACCGGGCTTTGGCATGGCCCCTCTCTCCAAAGAGCAATATAGGGTTTCCATTGAATTTCAGCAGCTTTTATATGATGGAAGCCGCCTTTCTGCACAAAAGCAACTTCAAAATGCCGCCCATGACATGGAATTAAAACAAGCCGACATGGCCTTGTTTCAACTCCAAACACAGCTGCTTCAGGTTTTTTTGGAAATATTGTTTCTCGAAGAGCAACAAAATATTTTAAAAACCCTCAAGGCGGATTTGGCTCTTCAACAAAAAACCCTGCAAAACCAACTTTCGGCAGGTGTCGCTTTAAAAAACCATGTGGACACACTGGACGCTGAAATTTTGAAAACAGAACAAAACATTTTCGAAATCCAAGCCAACAAACAGGCTTCCATCAAAATTTTGTCTGAAATGACAGGCAAAGAAATTCCCCTTGAGACTGTCTTTGTCACCCCTCAACGTGCAGAGCCCTTCCTGGACACCTCAGCACAACTGAACCGCCCAGAAATTCAGCTCTATCATGCACAACTGGCTCAGGGAGAGGCCCAAAAAAACCAAATATTTTCAAAAGCAATGCCTCAATTGAGTCTAAATGCAAGCTTTGCTTATGGCCGCCCTGGGTTTGATTTTTTAAAAAACAAGTTTAATTTTTTCGGCATTGTTGGCCTCAGGCTTCATGTTCCCCTCACAGAATGGTGGGCCATGTCCAAACAAAAAGACGCCATATTTGAAAAACAAAAAGCCATCCAAGCCCAAAAGGCAGACTTTGAGTCCGCTCAGCAACGCGAGCTCATCCGCCTCAAAGAAGCACAGAAAAAATATGAAGTGCTCATTTTGAGTGACAATGAAATTATTCAAAAACGAAAAAACATTGCGCAGCGCACTGCGCAAGCCTTGTCAAACGGCATCGTCACTCCCAATGACTATATTTTGGACTTAAATGCCGAAAAACAAGCCATGCTCAATCAACAACGCCATAAATTGCTGCGTCTTCAAGCCATTTTGACATTCGAACATGTTGTGGGCGGCACATAAAATGATAAAATACAAAGCCTTTATTCTTTGTTTTTCTTGTTGGCTTATATGCCTCTCTTGCAAAAACAACCCTAACCCTTCAGATGCTTATGGCAATTTTGAAGCTATAGAAACGCTTGTGTCCGCAGAATCCAACGGCAAATTGTTGACGCTTTCTCTCGAAGAGGGAAGCCAACTGGAAGCAGGTGTTTTGGTTGGAGAAATTGACCCTGTCCCCTTGAAACTCCAAAAAGAGGTTTTGGAAAAATCCATTGAAGCTTTAATGGTGGGCATGCCTGACATTCCTGTGCAGCTGGCCAGCCTGGAGCAGCAATGGGCCGCCGCCAAAAAAGAAGAGCTTCGCATTCAGCAATTGTTTCAAGCAGAAGCCGCCACCTCCAAACAGTTGGATGAGCTCAAATCCCAACGCCAAGTTCTCGAGCGCCAAATCCATGCACTCAAATCCAACCTCAATATACAGACACGCTCCATTCTCTCTCAGGCAGAAACACTGCGAGCTCAAATCCTCCAAATAGAAAACAACCTTGAAAAATGCAAAATTATCAACCCCATTTCAGGAACAGTGTTAAGCAAATATGTGGAGCCCCATGAGTTGCTGACGGTTGGAAAACCCATTTATAGAATTGCGGATTTGACACAGATGACTTTGAAGGCATTTGTGTCCGGCAAGCAGCTTTCGCAAATATACATCGGCCAAAGGGTGAGTGTGCTGATAGATGGGCCCGACAATACACACAAAACCTATGTGGGGACGCTGGCTTGGATTTCTGACAAAGCGGAATTTACGCCCAAAATGGTTCAAACCCGAGAGCAGCGCGTCAACCTGGTCTATGCCATTAAAATTGGGGTGCCCAATGATGGGGCCCTCAAAATGGGCATGCCCGCCGAAGTGCTTTTTTCTCCAAACCCCAAACCCTAAAGGCCACTTCACTTGGTTTATATTGAAAACCTCAGCAAAAATTTTGGGGCCCTTCAAGCCCTCTCCAATATTCATTTGCACATAAAACCCAAGCAACTTTTCGGCCTCATCGGCCCCGACGGCGCCGGCAAATCCACCTTGTTTGAGATTTTGGCCACATTGAGGCTTCCTTCTTCAGGCAAAGCCACCATCCACGGCTTCGACCTTCAAAGCAAAGCCAAGCAAATCCGAAAAACAATTGGGTTTATGCCGGGGCAGTTTTCGCTTTATCCGGACTTGTCCATTTTGGAAAACATCCAATTTTTTGCCCATGTTTATGGCGTTCATTTTGATGAGTCCTCCCCCTTAACGCGTGACATATGGCAACACATTGCGCCTTTCAAGCACCGCCCCGCAGGAAAACTCTCGGGCGGAATGAAACAAAAACTCGCACTGTGCTGCGCACTGGCGCATAGGCCCACCCTTTTGCTTTTGGATGAGCCCACCACCGGGGTGGACCCTGTTTCACGAAAAGAGTTTTGGGAAATGCTTCAAAGCTTAAAGTTACACAATATAACAACCCTGGTTTCAACCCCTTATATGGATGAAGCCCAGCTGTGTGAATGTATTGCCCTCATTCAAAATGGGAAAATTCTCGCCGTCAACTCGCCCTCCGGCATTCAGGCACAATTTAAATTTCATTTGTTTGGCGTTCAGTCCGCGCACGCCAACACACTCTTAAAACCCCTTCGGCAATTTGAAAAAACACAACATTGTTTTGCTTTCGGGAAAACCCTGCACCTCACAGTGAAAGACGCTTCCGTCTCCGAAAATGACATTGTTGAGTATTTAAAAACCCAGGGGCACGAGCATGTGGAGGTGTGGCGCATGCAAGCAGGTATTGAAGATTGTTTTATAGAATTGATGCATTCAGAAAACCATGAGCGCTCTTAGCATTCAAGCCCATCAACTTTCAAAAACTTTCGGGCATTTTGTGGCTGTCAAGGACTTGAGTCTGGAAGTCCAACCGGGGGAAATATTTGGGTTTTTAGGCGCCAATGGCGCCGGAAAAACCACCGCCATGCGCATGCTGTGCGGCCTCTTAAAGCCCAGCTTCGGACATGCCATGGTGGCAGGTTTTAATATTGCAACACAAACAGAGCAGGTCAAAAAAAACATCGGCTATATGAGTCAAAAGTTTTCTATTTATGATGATTTGACGCTCAAAGAAAACATTCAACTCTTTTCAACCATCTATGGCCTTAAATCCGCACAAACCCAAGAGCGAATGAAGCAATTGGCCTCTCAATTTGGACTTGAAAACAAACTCAAAAGCCTTGTTTCTACTTTGCCTTTGGGTTGGAAACAAAAACTGGCTTTTTCTCTGGCCATCATTCACCAGCCACGCATTGTTTTTTTGGATGAGCCCACCAGCGGTGTGGACCCCATCACCCGCCGACAGTTTTGGGAGATGATTTCTGACACCGCCAAGGCAGGCACCACGGTATTTGTCAGCACACATTATATGGATGAGGCGGAATATTGCGACAGGGTTTCCATTATGGTGGATGGCCAAATTCAAGTTTTGGACACGCCTCAAAAAATAAGAGAACAATTTTCCGCACCCACCATGGATGATGTTTTTTCATTGCTGGCGCGCAAGAAACCATAAAACCCAAAACCAAAACCAAACCCAAAACCCTATACCTCATACCAGCAGTCCAAAAACAATCCGCTTTAAAACCGTCAGCCCCAAACCCTATGCCCATGCGTGCACTTGCCGCTTTTATCAAAAAAGAATTTTTGCATATTTTTCGCGACAAGAGAAGCTTGCTTGTTATTTTTTGCATGCCCATCGCCTTGGTGATGATTTTTGGTGTGGTTATTTCAACAGAAATCCATCACGCAAAAATAGCCATTGTTGACTTGTCGGACAAAGTTCGCTCACAACAACTCATTGAAAAAATAAATTCCTCTGGTTATTTCCAAACCGTTGCATACCTGCATTCCACCTTAAACCTTGAAGAAGTTTTTCGCGCGCAAAACATCAGGCTTGCCATTCTCATTCCTCCACATTTCAGCAAAAATGTGGAAAACAATGCTTCCTCCACCCTTCAACTCATTGCCGATGGCTCAGACTTGAATGCCGCCACCACACTCATTGGCAATGCAAGCAACATTATTCAGGAATTTGCTCAAGAAACATCCGTCGCCTTAAGGGCCCCACCGCCTTTTCGGGTGCTTCCCCGAATGCATTATAACCCTGAGCAGAAAGATGTTTTTATGTTTATTCCCGGCATCCTCGCCCTGGTGTTGATGATTGTGTCGGCGATGATGACGTCTATTACGCTGGTGCGCGAAAAAGAATTCGGCACATGGCGCCTGCTTTCTTCTACACCCCTCCCTTCTATGGTTATTATTGTTGGGAAATTAATTCCTTATTTTTTGTTGTCAGCCATCAATTCCTGTCTCATTCTGGCTTTGGCAACCTCCGTCTTTGGAATGCCCATCCATGGAAGCCTTTGGGGATTGCTGGGGGTATGTTTTTTGTTTATATTAACCTCCCTCTCCCTGGGGATTTTCATTTCTTCCATAACCAATACACAACAAGCAGCCATTTTGGCCTCCATGGTGGGGTTGTTTTTGCCTACAACTTTTTTGTCAGGGTTTATATTTCCTGTTGAAAATATGCCCGCTTGGCTTCAACCCATCGCTCATATTGTTCCGGCCAAATGGTTCATTGAGGCCATGAAGCTGATGATGCTGAAAGGGGCCACGCTGCACAGCGTGCTGAAACAAATATATGTCTTAACAGGAATGGCTGTCCTCTTGCTTGCCATCAGCATGCGCCGCTCGCGAAAGCAGGCAACTTAAGTTTTCAGAAAGGTGACTTTGTTATGAGAATTGTTCTGGCACTTCTCAAAAAAGAATTCCTTCAAATAAAACGCAATACCTTCATTTTGAGGTTGTTGCTTCTGGTGCCCATTTTGCAATTGTGCATTCTCTCTCAAGCCATTAATTTTGAGATGAAAAACTTAAGCCTCATGCTTGTGGATTTGGACAACTCTTCAACCTCACAACGCATATCCACAAAATTCCAGGCCTCTCGCTATTTCCTTCTCCAGGAAGTCCTCCACTCACAAACCCCCGCTTTGCAGGCCATGGAAGACAACAAAGTGGATGTGGTGGTTGTTATTCCACCTCATTTTGAAAAAGAATGGAGTTTGGGCCTCTCTCCCACCGTTGCTTTGCTTGCCGATGCCATCAACGGCATGAAAGCCGGCCTTGCTTCCCATTATGCCTCCCATATACTCATGGATGCGGCTTTAGAGTTGGCTCCCACATTGGGCCTGCCTGTGGGCAACCCAAGCCCTCCCATTCACACCACCTATACGCTGTGGTATAACCCCATTTGGGAATATAAAACACTCATTCTTCCTGGGCTTTTGGCTGTTCTGGTCACCTTGGTATCGGGCTTGCTGGCCGCGCTCAACATTGTGCGCGAAAAAGAAATGGGCACCATGGAGCAGCTCAACGTTTCGCCCATTGCAAAATGGCAATTTATTCTGGCCAAACTTTTGCCGTTTTGGATAATTGGCCTTTTTGAAATAACCTTGGGGCTTCTCGTCATCCGCTGGGTATTTCACATTCCCTTAGAGGGCAATCTGCTTTTGCTTTATGCCTTTTGCGGAATATATATGTTTCTCATTTTGGCCTTGGGGCTCCTCATTTCCAACATCTCCCGCACCCAATCCCAGGCCATGTTCGTCACCGCCTTCTTTTTTATGTTGTTTATTTTAATGAGTGGCGTTTTTACGCCGGTGGAAAGCATGCCCCCCTGGGCCCAAACTTTAAACAAAGCCAACCCCATTGCCTATTTTGTTGAGGTTTCCAGGCGTATCCTCCTCAAAGGCGCTAGTTTTGAGCACCTCAAAACCTCTTTTTTAACCGTGGCCTCCTTGGCCTCCCTCGCCCTGGGCTTGTCCATTTGGCGTTATAAAAAAACCCATGCGGATGCTTAAGGCATATCGCACAGGCAGAACAGCCTTTCTCCTTGCAAACCCCTATAAACACCTGCGTTTGAATATAGCAGCTCTTTTTAAGGCGCGGGCTGGGCCTTTCAGTTAAGAGTTGTTGAAAATATATTTTTTAGGAGAAAGCCATGCGGATATGGAAATTCCTCGCTCTGGGAGTGTTTTTAGCCATGGGCGCCGCTTGTGACACGGGGGGCATTAGGCTTGGAGATGCATTCAACACCTGTAGAGTGGGAGCACCCGGTGCTTGTCCTGCGGGGCAATATTGCACAGGGGCATCCGCTGGGCAATGGGGCTATTGTGAGCAGAACCCACCCCTAAGGGACGTTGGGGACTGCCATGTCGGCGATAACAGCCCCTGTGCACCAGGCGAAACCTGCATAGGCATTGCCAGCCCAGAGACAGGCGCCCCGGGCCACTGCCAACCACCAGCCGCTGCCTGCGCAGACGGCGGCACGGTTTGCCCCACCGGGCAAAGCTGCGTGGAAGAAGGGGGCATACGCGAGTGCAAGGCGGAACCCAACGCTTGCCAAAACGGTGGCACCTATTGCCCTGGGGGACTCCTTTGCTATCAAAATGCCTGTGAGCGGCCCGAGGAGGTCCCCTGCCAAAACGGCGGCACCTATTGCTCAGCTGGACTTCTTTGCTACCAAAATGCCTGTGAGCGGCCCGAGGATGTTTCTTGTCAAAACGGTGGCACCTATTGCTCAGCTGGACTCCTTTGCTATCAAAATGCCTGTGAGCGGCCCGAGGAGGTCCCCTGCCAAGACGGCGGCACCTATTGTTCAGCTGGACTCCTTTGCTATCAAAATGCCTGTGAGCGGCCCGAGGATGTTTCTTGTCAAAACGGTGGCACCTATTGCACAGCTGGACTCCTTTGTTATCAAAATGCCTGTGAGCGGCCCGAGGATGTTTCTTGTCAAAACGGTGGCACCTATTGCACAGCTGGACTCCTTTGCTATCAAAATGCCTGTGAGTTGCCCGAGGAGGTTCCCTGTCAAAACGGCGGCACCTATTGCTCAGCTGGTCTCCTTTGCTATCAAAATGACTGTGAGCGGCCCGAGGAGGTTCCCTGTCAAAACGGCGGCACCTATTGCTCAGCTGGACTTCTTTGCTATCAAAGTGACTGTGAGTTGCCCGAAGATGTTTCTTGTCAAAACGGCGGCACCTATTGCTCAGCTGGTCTCCTTTGCTATCAAAATGCCTGTGAGTTGCCCGAGGAGGTTCCCTGTCAAAACGGCGGCACCTATTGCTCAGCTGGACTCCTTTGCTATCAAAGTGACTGTGAGCTGCCCGAGGAGGTTCCCTGTCAAAACGGCGGCACCTATTGCTCAGCTGGACTTCTTTGCTATCAAAATGCCTGTGAGCTGCCCGAGGAGGTCCCCTGTGAGAGCGGTGGCACCTATTGCCCTGCAGGAGAAAGCTGTGAGGAGAGCGTTTGCCAAGAGTTAACGAGCCTCAGCGGTTTTCAATTGTTCATTGGCGAGCAGCTGGTGACGCCTCTGCGTGCTGACGGCGCCACTGAAGACAACCCGGATGCAGGTTGGGTAGGCCTGGGTGAGGCGGAAATACGCCTGAGCACTCAGGGGGCTGAGGCCATGGAGAGCCTCTATGTACGCACCTCTCAAAACCCCACCCCCTTGGCATGCAAGGCCAGATGTACGGCCAACCCCACCACCTGTGAGTGGAGTTGCGCTTTGCCTGCGGCTTGGGCAGGCACTGGCCCTCGCATAGAGGTGCTGGCCAGCATCGAGAGCGAGGCCGCGCAGGTGTGGACTTATCAGACCAGCCTTGAGCTCCCCCAGGCCTCCCTTGAGGTGCCTTCTGTGGGCGTGCTGGGTGAAACGCTGCGCGTCTGCGCTTCTGCAACAAGCACCTTCGCCCCCCTGGACAACATCCTCTTAACGCAACTGCAACTGGGGCAAAGCGGCACAGCCTTGCCGCTGAGTTGGACAGAAGGTGCCTTGGCCCAAGGAGAAAAATGTTGGACAACCACCCTGCCTTTGGAATGGACATGGGAGAGTGTAGATGTGGAGTTTGCCATCACTGCTGTGGATGTGGCCGGCAACCTCCAGAGTGCGGTTTATGGCGCGCCGTTGAGGTTGACACGCATTTCCTGTGAAATAGCCACGGCCAATGGCGTCAACGCACCGCTGACTTTTGTGCAGGGCCGCTTGGTTTTTTCTGCAGGCAACTCCCTCCATTTCATCGATGCGGACACCTGCCTTGAGGTTGGAGCTCCTTTGCAAACGGGCAATGTGATTGGTCCCATGGTGGCATTGGAAAATGGAAACCTGGCTGTGGCTACCACAGGAACGGGAGGGCCCGCAGGGCGAACAAGCTCACGCCTCCTGGTGGTGGATGCAACAGCAACCCAACCGGGCTTCGCCTCTGCAGCCGCGGAGGATTGTGCCGTAGGGGCGGCCAACACCCATGTCTCCTCAGCACATTTTGACAAGGGGCTTTCCCTGCTTGGCTCAAACCCCTTGCGCCTTGCCGCCCCAGCCAATACCTCCAATGATGCTGTGCTGGTGGCCTATATGCCCTCCGCAGCAACAGCCGCAGAGCGCTGTATGGCCACACCCACTCCCCTCCCGGCCCCCGTTGCGCTGACGCCACCCCAAAGCTTTGACGCTTGGCTGGTGGTGGTCCATGAGAATATACATACCCGGGCGGAATGGGCCTTTGACGAGAATGGCTATTGGGCAGACAACCCCTCGACCTTTAACGACCTCACAGAAGGAACCCTCTCGGGCATTGCACTGAATGGCGGAAGCTTCTGGCTCTCTGCCTATACCAGCTCACCCCACCATGCCCTTCAATTTTTTGAAAGGTGGACTGCAGCTCCACTGAATACGCCGCTCTCCCCTATCTATCGCACAGGGCCTGCCGCGGTGGACAGCTGGGGCCGGGCCTATGTGGTGGGCTATGAAACCCTCGGAGGCTCAAGGTATGACTTGGTCCGCCTCAACAGTGACGGCACCGTCGAAGCCATCCAAACCCTCCCCACAGGCTCCACAGGAAACCTGGTCGGCAGCCCCCTGCTGGGACAGCCCGCCTCTTCCAGCAACCCGGAGCTTTATGTGGTGAGGGGCAACGGCAGAGTGTTTGCCTTTGATGCCAACACGCTGACGCGCCTGTGGATGATGGAGTTGGGCTTTAACATTTCCCAGGGAGCTCAGCCCGTGCTGGTGCCCCATGCCCAGGGCGGAGGTACCTTGTGGGTGGTGGGGACTCAAGGCCAGGTGCGCGCCATCCGCGTAGCCAGCAACGGCCTCAACCATACCGCGCCATGGCCCAAAGCCTTCAGGGACAACTGCAATACCAGCAACGCACGCACCACCTGGGCCCATATGCCCAGCTGCTTCTAGACCGCTTTCACTTGGACATAAGCTTTTCGTGAGGCGAGCTAAAGCGAGGCTCGCGTTGCTCGCCTATTCCACTCCATGGGGGCTCCCCACAACCCCATAAGGCTGCGGAGGGAGGCCGCTTGGCCCCACTGCAGAAGGCTGCCCCTGGGCTGTAGGGAAGAGTTGGACGGCTCAACCCTGTTGCACACCCCGCTTGAAGGCAGAGCTCAACTATATCTAAAAAACACTTTGAAAGCCTCCCCTGTGCTATAAGAGGCTTGGGTTTAGAGTGGGGGGGGCTTAGAGGGAGCAAACAAAGGGCAGCCCAGGGGGGGGGAACAGGGGCGCAACAGCAGTGCGGCCGGGGACGTGTGGGTTGAACAGCATATGCGTTTAAAAGCGTATGGGCTGAACAGCGTATGGCTTGAGCGGCGTGTTGGCTTGAGCGGCAACTTGAATGGCAATGGGTGCAAAACCTTCGGAAGGACGTCTATGAGAACACAAAAATGGGGCCCAGTGGTGGTGTTGGCACTCTTCGCCTCTGGCTGCAATGAAGTGGGCGTGTGCAAAGTGGGCAGAAACAACTGTCCTTCTGACACGGTTTGCTATGGTGGAGAGGGGGTACAAAAGGGCCCCGGCGTATGCACCCTAGGGGAGCTTTCTGCAGAATATACACTGGTGCCAAAGCTGAAGCAGTGGCGTTTGCTGCTCTCCAACCAAGCGGAGGTGGTGCCTTTGGCATGGGACAGCGCGGAAGAGCCCAGCCCCCCAGGCAACGCCACCACCTCCACGGAATGGGTGAACAAGAGGGCGGCGACCCTGGAGGCCGAGGTGGTGGGCTTAAAGCCTGATGAAAAGCCAAGCCTCTGGGTTGAGGGTGAAGAAATAGCATGCGCGTCCTCAGAGGTGACAGAAATAGAAGACAGCAGAGCCCAGCTGTGGAGCTGCGCTTTGCCTGAAGCTTGGCTGGCCCCTGCTCTGCCCGAGGAGAGGTCGGCAGAACTCCTGGAGACGGTGAAGCTCAGCATTCAGCCTGGAGCGGGTGCCCCCAAGCGCGAGCGCATATACCGCGTGGACATAGAGGCGCCACGGGTGGGGCTCATGGTTTTTTCAGGCACCAAGTGCCGCGTCGGCAACAACTGTGCTGACGGCTCTGCCTGCCTGGGCATTGGCGGCACCCAGCAAGCCGGCATGCCAGGCACCTGCGGCTCCCCCGCCTTTGACGGAACCACCGTGCATGTATGCGCGCAAATAGAAAAAGCGACAGAAACTCAAAGCAAAATAGTGGGCATTGAAACGCCCTATTCTCCCTGGGCTTCAACCGAGCCCTTGGAGGGGGTGGTGGAGATTGCATGGGTGCATGAAGGTGGGGCAGCCAATACACTTTCTACATGCTGGACAGGAACAACAGAGGCCTGGCCTCAATCCCTTGAGTCCCTCTATTTCAGCTTGGAGGTAGGCGCTCGAGATGAGGCAGAAAACCTGTTTAAGGATCAGATTTATGGAAGCTTCCAGCGTCTGTCCTGCAGCGCTCAAGTGGAGGGGCTTTCGGCCAATGCGGTGAAAGCGCCTTTGGCTTTTTCGAATGGCTTTTTAACCTTTGGAAGCAGCATGGGTGCAGGGGCTTTGGCGGCCGACAATGCACTGTATTTTGTGGACGCCGAGGCCTGTGAGCTGCATTCCAACGTGCATGTGGGGGCCGTACAAGGCCCCATGGTGGTTTTGGGCCACAGCGGACAAATCGCCCTGGCCCTGGGCGAGGGTGGGCCCCCAGGAAGGAGCACGCCGCGCCTTTCTGTGGTGAATGCGCCACAGGCCCATGCGGCGCCAGGCTTTTCCAACAACAGTGAGATGGATTGTGTTCCCGGCACGGGAGGAAGCCACCCCGAAGCCCTGTTTGACAAGGGCCTTTCTCTCATTATGGACAACCCCAACGGCCCCAACTGGTATTTGGCAGCACCCGCCAACAGCGCGCTGGAGGGGGAAAGTCGGCTCATGGTTTTTGGGCCCAATATCCAAAGGCTGGAAGGGCGTTGCATTGAGGAAGACAAAATGGCGCAGCCGCCTGTTTCAGAGCGCTTCACCCTGACACCCCTGCACTATGTTGGATATGGGGACATCTATGGTCACAACATCGCCAGCTTTCACGAAGCAAAGCTGAACCGATGGTGGTTTTGTGAAAACTGTGCTTTCAACCCATCGGACGCTCAGACATACGACATGGCGCTCAAGAAGCCTTCAGGTGCGGCTGTGGGAAGATATTCAGCCCCCACCACCGTCCAAGAGCCTTATGAATATTTATGGTTGAGTGGTGATGGCTTGCTCTATGCGGACTATTTTTTGGGAATGGAGACGGTGCTCCAGGAGCGCACAAGCCCGGCGGTTGTTGACAGCCAAAACCGCGCCTATGTGGCCGTGGGCACCCGCTCAGGCCATGAAATGTGGCGTTTTTCGGAGATATGCTTTGTCGGCGACATCAACAACAACCCCTGTCGCCCAGGTAACCAACCCTTGCGTATACCCCCAGAAGACTGTTTTGGTTTGAATGGCGACAAATCCCTTGGCGCCATAGGGCTTTGCCGGGCGAGCAGTGTTTCTTTTGATGAGGATTTTGTAGGCAGCCCCCTTCTGGGGGAGCGGGCACCAGGCAGCCCCTATAGCGAAATGTATGTTGTTTCCACCAACGGCACCGTGCTGGCCCTGGAAGTGGATAGCCTCGGCCCCTTGTGGGTGCAAAGCCTGGGGATGCGCGTTTTGCCCACGGCGCAGCCGGTGTTGGTGCCCCATCCCCACGGTGGAGGCACCCTGTGGGTGGTGGGTGCCCAAGGCCAAGTGCGCGGCCTGCGCGTCAACAGCCCGGGCCTGAGCCGCACAGCCATTTGGCCCAAGGCTTTTAGGGACAATTGCAACACCAGCAGCACCGCCGTCAGCTCAAGCAACACCTCCATGTCCAGTTGCTTTTAGAGGGGTTCCACTGGAGGCTCGCTGTGCGAGGCTCCATGGAAAGCGCTCTTAAGTGTTCAACCGCTTCGACAGGTGGGTGGAGGGCAAAAAACCCTTCGCCCGGCTAAATATATTGCCAAAGCCAGGCGGCGCCGAAGCGGGTGTGGGCCTCTTTGGAGCAGGTGTGCCATTTTTCCCAGGAGGAGAGCAAGTCCTCATAAGGGGTTTCAGGGGCATGGGCTTGTGCATAGAGGTGTTGGGCCCTCAAGCGGTAGGCCTCGAGGAACTCGCTGTTGGAAAGTGCCCTCAGGAAGGCTTCCTCTTTGGATTTTTGTGCACGTCGGCCGGGAATGCGGCGGTTGAGCTCTCTTTCCAGGGCCTCCCACAACTCCATGGGGGGGGTGCTGGGCTGGGCCTGGGGCTGCAGCTGGGCCCTGGCCATTTCCAACTCCACCGTATATTTTTTGCTTTGCAAAGCCGGCGTAGGCAACAGCTTGTCCGGGGCGTTGGCTTCCATTTCTTCCTCCTCCGTCACCATCTCCCGGCGCTGCTGCAGAAGCTGGGCTTCCAAGGCCAAGTCTTCCCGTGCCATGGCAAAACACAGCTGCGTATCCAAGCGGTTGAGGCTTTCTCTCAGAGGCGGCTTGCCCGCTGGAGCAGGCGCTTGGCCCTGCTCCTCACCGGCCACACAGGCCTCTGTTATTGCCTCACCACTGGCCAATACAGCTTCGGCAGAAGCCTCCGCAAAAACATTGCCTGGCAAAGAGCCCTCTGCCTCTTTCCCCGCAAGCAGCGGAGGTACTTTCAGGCCTGAACACTTCACAGCCCCTCCTCTCGGCTTTGAAAAACGGTACCCCGGAATTTCAGTTTGTGCTGCACCCTGGAATAACTTAACCAAACAACGTCCAAAACAACGTCCTAACTCACCCTAAAGTCTATGCCCGCAAATTTTATGCCACAGGCTTTCAAAAAGAATACTTTGGGTTAAGGGCATGTATACAATATCAGACACAGTCCTAAAAGGAGACGCTGTCTCAAAACAACACGTATATACACCCTCTACATGTGGCGCTCGCCGGGTTCAACTTTGAGGGGGTGGGGGTGCCACACAGCAAAAGCATTTTAAAAAAAAACCGCCACCTCCTGGAGGTGGCGGTCTGGCTTGCTTAGAAGCAGCTGGGCAGCCTGCCGAAGGTGGAATAGCGGCTGCTGGAGTTGCAATTGTCCCTGTGCATGGTGGGCCACTGCGCTAGGCGGCTTAGGCCGTTGCTGCTCACAAGCACGGAATATAACTCTCCGCCTTCGCTCATAACCCACAGTTGGTTGCCCTTCAGCACGGGCTGTGCTGTGGAGGCGACGGCAATGGGCTGGCCGCTTGCGGTGAGCAGGGGCTGCGTCCATAGGTGCGCAAAAGTGTCGGCGTTGAAAGCATAAACAGTGCCATCCGTCGTGACGACATAAAGCTCCGCATCAGCGAGGTTGCCTGAGAGGGGCTCGCCCAAAATGGGGCTGCCGACGGGTGTGGCGGCGCTTGTCTGAGGCAGCGCCACGCTTGTCAGAGGCGCTGCTGTGCCGCTGGCATAGGGGGCATAGCGGTGAAGCTCGTGTAGAGCACTGTCTCTGGGTTGCACCACGACATAGGCGCGGCCACTTTCATCCAAAGCCACGGCGCCGGTGGACTCCAGTGTGGCGACAAAGGCGGTGGTGCCGTCTTCCATTCTGCCGCGCATGACGTCAAACCCGGACCTGTCATTATTCGCCCATGCAGCCGTCAACCAAAAATGATAGGTTCCCGAGGCAAAACTCGCTGCAAGTCCAATGGTGTTATAAATGGGGCTTGCAATGCCGCCTGTAGACTCGAGTGTGTCTGCCCACAGGGAGGTTGCAGGGTTATATGCCCAGCGCCGTACAGCAATGGGGTCCGTTCCGCTCACCGTCATCACCTCTAAAGCGTTGTCCATCCCCACAAAGTGAGCAATAACCGTGCTGGAGAGGGGGCCGCTTGGGTGGCAATTGTTGGCAACGCTTCCTCCATGGGGAGTATAGGCCAAAATGCTTCCTTGAGAGGGCGTATTAACGGGCACCGCAAAACGCCAGTTTCCGCTGCCATCCTCTATATTGCCTATAGAAAGCAAAGTCAGCCCATGGGGGAAGCTCACATTTTCACCCATGCCGCCACTGGCGCCAGAGCCTCTCCTGCAGTCCATGCCGGCTCCATAAACAAAGTTGCCGCTGGAGTCCACCAGCGAGGTGCGCGCCATATCCCCAGCTGTGCTGATGGCTACGCGCCCACTGTTGCCCAAGCTTGCAAGCCCTGTTAAGGGCCCCACCTCTGGAGGGTTCTCGTTCTCCAGCCTGCTTTCCTCACTGTCAAAAAAATACACCTGCCCCTGGCTTTGGGTGGAGCTGCCCACCACCACATATTTGTCTGTCCAAGCCAAAGGCATAACAGCTCCGGAAATGCCCGTTGAGGCATGGAGCATAACGCGTGTCAGCACCAGCTGTGCTGTCTGCTCGCTGGAAGCGGTGTTGCGTGCTGTGTCCGTTACCACAACGTTGGCGCTCACCGTCAATGTGCCCAGCTCCGTCTCCTGTGGCAAGGGAGCTCTCCAGCATTGCCGTGTCAGCGTGTTTTCCTCCAGCACTTCCCATGCCCAGGCCAAGGTGTTGCTGCCAATGCTCACGGAAAGGGGGCCAACGGACAGCGAGTCTACGGCAGCGCTTCCTCTGGCTTCGGCCTCAACGCACACCGTCACCGTGCTGCCCAGCAATCCGCTCCCGTTGGGCCCGCCGCCCACCACACTCAACACCAACTCGGGTGCATGTGGCGCCGCTTGGTATGTTTTCTCCTGCAGCGCACCACTGCCCAGTTGCGCCTGCACCACCAGCGTCGGCCCCGGACCAATAAAACCTGCCCCCAGGCTGCAATTCCACCTATAGCGCTCTATGCTGCCTTGCTGCGTTGCCGTGCAGCTTGCCGCCTCACTCCCCACATATACTTGAAGGCCTGTGCCACTGCCGGGGCCTTCACTCAACAGCTCCAACTCGCCTGCCGCCGCTCCCAACCACCCCGCACCCGGGTTGTCTGCCAACTCGCCTATGTCCCTCAAGGGCACTATTTCCACGCCGCCTTGCACAAGCCTCCACTGGAGGAGCCTTCCACCCTGGGGCGTACATATCCCTTGCCATGCCGGGGTGTCCCCTGGGTGCCAACACTCCCACCCCTCTAAACACGCCTCGGGTTGCCCCAATATACAACCGCCCTCAGGCGCGCAGCTGCCCAGGCCATCCGGCGTGTGCGCTGTGTCCAAACAAATGTGGCCCTCGGCGCACTCCTCGCCCTCAGGCAAGGTACAGCTGCCTTCAGGGGCGCAGGTGCCCATGCCTTCAGGCGTATAGGCTGTATCAAAACAGCTGTGGCCCTCAGCGCACTCCTCGCCCTCAGGCAAGGTGCAGCTGCCTTCGGGGGCGCAAGTGCCCATGCCTTCAGGCATATGCGCTGTATCAAAACAGCTGTGGCCCTCAGCGCACTCCTCGCCTTCAGGCAAGGTACAGCTGCCTTCGGGGGCGCAGGTGCCCATGCCTTCGGGCGTGTGTGTGGTATTTAAGCATATTTCTCCCTCGGTGCACTCCTGGGGGTTGTTCAGTGTGCAGGTATTTCCGGGCATGCAGGTACCCATGCCTTCAGGCATGTCCGCCGTATCAAAACATATTTCTCCCTGTGCGCACTCTTCGCCCTCAGGCAAGGTACAGCTGCCTGCAGGTGCGCAGGTGCCGAGCCCTTCGGGGGTGTGTGTGGTATTTAAGCATGTTTGTCCCTCAGCGCACTCTTGGGGGTTGTCCAGGGTGCAGGTGTCCTTGGGGAGGCAGGTGCCCATGCCTTCAGGTGTGTGTGTAGTATTAAAACAACTTTGTCCCTCAGCGCACTCTTTGCCCTCGGGCAGGGTGCAGAGGCCTGCAGGCGTGCAGGTGCCGAGCCCTTCGGGGGTGTGTGGGGTATTTAAGCATATTTCTCCCTCAGCGCACTCCTGGGGGTTATCCAGGGTGCAGGTATTTTCGGGCATGCAGGTACCCATGCCTTCAGGCGTGTCTGCCGTATCCCAGCATATTTCTCCCTGCTCACAGGCCCAGGCCCCGTCCAGGGTGCACCTGCCTTTGGGCACGCATATCCCTTGTCCGGCGGGCATACCCGTGGTGGCCTGGCATATATGGCCTGGTGCACAGGCCCCCTCCGCTCCCAGTGTACAACTGTCTATGGTAATCCCTCCTGTGTTGCCGCAACCCCATAAGGCAGCGGCAAACAGGCCAAGGCCCATAACGGAAACGCTTTTGTTCCATTCCTTTTTTAAACCTATAGAGTGCTTGGCATGGCCTGCTTTGCTTAGCCACACCTTTGCTCTCAAAAAAACTTCATTCTGCATATATTCAAATTCTCCTATGTCTCCGGCCCTTAACGCTCTGTCTTTTTTTTAACCTCCACACAATGTAGGCGCAGCACTTCTGAAGGGGGGTATAGCTATCCAATTAAAATTCATTGGAAATTTTTTTAGGGCTGCCCTGGCATCCATATAGGTAGCCCGCATTCTCTTAGGGAGTTTTGTATACAGCTCCGCGTAGAGCTCCTTTTTCCCTGGGGCTTCGCTGCCTAGGGCTTAGGTATCTATGCCTTAGGTGTATAGGCCTTAAAAGGCATAAAAAAACCGCCTCCCTC
Organism: Cystobacterineae bacterium; assembly: GCA_009782175.1. Taxonomy (GTDB): domain Bacteria; phylum Myxococcota; class Myxococcia; order Myxococcales; family Myxococcaceae; genus WRKR01. The sequence goes on along the minus strand of WRKR01000026.1, from coordinate 17,930 downwards.
AGGCAGGGGGAGGCGGCTTGTGGGGACACAGCCCAACACATTAGACCGGTTCCAGGTTAAAGTTATTTGATTATCCAGACCGGTTTCAATTTGACATGAGGTCGAGGCGGGCGAGGATTTCACGATGGGAGTGCACTTAAGTGCATGACCTGAGTGAAACCGGAGCCCAATGGAGCGGAGGGAATCATTTGAGAAAGCATGCTTTCTCAAATGATTCCTGGAGCGGAATAGACGAGCGAAGCGAGTCTCACGAAGAGATCATGTCAAAGTGAAAGCGGTCTAGAAGCAGCTGGGCAGGGTGGTGGGGGTGGAAAGCTGGCTGCCCGAGTTGCAGTTGTCCCTGTGCATTTTGGGCCACGGGGCGTTTTTTCTCAGGCCGTTGCTGTCCACGGTTATGCCCCGCAACTCTCCCTGCGTCCCTATTATCCATAGGCGGTTGCCCTGCAGCAGGGGCTGTGCCGTGGGAGAAATGCTTAAGGGCTGGCCATTGCTTCTTTGCAGTTGCTTGGTCCACTTCAAACTCAAATTTCCAGCGTTAAAAGCATGAAGGGTTCCGTCAGTCATCACGAGATAGACTTCAGCGTCAGCGGGGTTGCCGGAAGTGGGCTCGCCCAAAATGGGGCTGCCGACGGGTGGAACAGAGTTTTGGAGCAGCGAGGTGCTTCTGTCGGGCTCTTCATAAGACTCCATGGTGGAGCTATAGCGACGGAACTCATAGTTATAGTTGAGCGCCTCCAACGCGCTCTTCACGACGACATAGGCGCTGTCATTTGCATCCAAAGCCACGGCGCCGATGTCGGTGATGGAGAGCAGAAATCCATGGTAGCCGTCATGTGCCAAGGTTGCACCCGCGCTGTGCTGGGCAGATACCCAATAGCGGTTGTCGCTGGCCGCAACGCCTACTGAGGTGAGGAAAGCCGGCTCAAAACTCTGATAGCTGCCCAGAGATGACCAGGTGGAAGTGCTGTTGTCCCATGCAAGCCTATACACATAATTTTGGTTGTTGGTGACAGGGTCCTTGCGCATCAGCAGCACTTCTGCGTTGGATTGCACCGCCAAGGGAGCGGCCGGATTTATTAAGGACCAATTATATGTCCAGCAATGGCCGCCTTCGCTCCCGCTGCTGCCCGGGGGGAGATAGGCCACCAGCTGATGGTTGTTGCCCGAGTTGGCATTGCCGGGCACCGCAAAGCGCCAATTGCCGCTACCATCGTTATTGCCCACGGAAAGCAAGCTGAGTCCATAGCGGAAACGCGTGGACTCGTGGATGTTGCCTTGAGCGCTCCGGCAATCCGTGGCGTGGGTTATATCCACAAACTGAGCATTGGAATTCAGCACGGAAATCCGCTCAAGGGTGGTGATGGCCACGCGTCCGCTGTCGCCCAAGCTGGAAAGGCCTGTTAGCGGCCCCAGGTTTTCGGAGCTGGACAGTGTGCCCTGGCGGGTGTCATAGAAATGTACAGAGCCATTGTTGGAGCCGTCAGAGCTTCCAATCACCACATGGCCGTCTGTCCAAGCCAAAGGCAGCGTGGTTTGCGTCAGCCCCGTCTCCACTGCAATGTCAGGGATGATGCAGGTGCCTATTTCACCGCTCTCCGGGGGAGAGCAGCTATAGCCCTCTTCACAACCCCCACTCGCTCCGGGGACACACGCCTCTGGAGCCAGGCACAACCCCGGCCCACCTTCTATGCTGGAGGGTTTGCACGCGAGCCCAGCTCCACACGCACCGCCCGCTCCAACAACGCACTCGTCTACCCCAAGGCATAGCCCTATGTTTGCCGGAAGCCCCAGCCCCGTCACTGCCTTGCACTCAAAACCTGCTGCGCTGCATTCTGTCCCGTCCAGCGTGCAGGCATTTGACGGTACGCAGTCGCCGGTGTTCCAGCACATTCCGTCGCCACATCCGCCGCCTGACAATGGGCTGCACTTGTTTGCCTCCATGCACAAACCATTTTCCAGGCCTGGGTATATAGGCTTGCACTCAAAACCCTCAAGGCATCCGCCTCCCATTTCAAGGTAGCAGTCATCTATGCCCAGGCACAGGCCCGCGCCTTCAGGCAGGCCCGGTGCCGGTTTGCAGACCAGCCCGCCGCCGCACAGGTCATTGTCCAACTCGCAGGTGTTGTTGGGCACGCAGGAGCCGAGGGCTGCTCCGCTGTCCCAGCATATGTTGCTGCCTGCGCACCACGCATCCCCTGCTGCCGGTATGCAGGCATTCTCCGCTAAGCACAGGCCTATGCCTTCGGGCAAGCCCGACGCGCCCTTGCAGCTGAGGCCGGCCTCGTCACACTCTGTTCCACCTGCCAGCGTGCAGGTATTGGGGGGGACACAGTCACCACTGCTCAGGCAAATGCCTTCACCGCAGCCGCCGGTGGAGCCGGGGACACATTTGTCTTCTGGCAGACACAAGCCTAAACCTAAAGTTTCCATCAACCCTGTTGCCGGCTTGCACTCGAGGTTTTCGCCTTCACCGCAGGCCTCGCCTATATTCTCACAGGTGTTGGTGGGCACACAGTCTCCACTGCTCCAGCAGGTTCCGGTGCCGCAGCCACCCCCTGCTCCTGGAATGCATTTGTCCTCTGCCAGGCACAGCCCAGCGCCTTCGGGCAGGTCGGTTGCCGGTTTGCACTCGAGGCCCACGCCGCAGGTGTCGTTCTCCAACTCGCAGGTGTTGGTGGGCACACAGTCTCCACTGCTCCAGCAGGTTCCGGTGCCGCAGCCGCCAGCTGCTTCTGGAATGCATTTGTCCTCTGCCAAGCACAGGCCAGCGCCCCCGGGCAGCCCTGTCGCCGGCTTGCACTCGAGGTTTTCGCCTTCGCCGCATGCCTCGCCTATGTTCTCACAGGTGTTGGTGGGCACACAGTCTCCAGTGCTCCAGCAGGTTCCGGTGCCGCAGCCGCCCACTGCTTCTGGAATGCATTTGTCCTCTGCCAGGCACAGCCCCGCGCCTTCGGGCAGGTCGGTTGCCGGTTTGCACTCGAGGCCCACGCCACAGGTGTCGTTCTCCAACTCGCAGGTGTTGGTGGGCACACAGTCTCCGGTGCTCCAGCAGGTTCCGGTGCCGCAGCCACCAGCTGCTTCTGGAATGCATTTGTCCTCTGCCAGGCACAGGCCCGCGCCCCCGGGCAACCCTGTCGCCGGTTTGCACTCGAGGTCCACGCCGCAGGTGTCGTTTTCCAACTCGCAGGTGTTGGTGGGCACACAGTCACCGGTGCTCCAGCAGGTTCCGGTGCCACAGCCGCCCACTGCTTCTGGAATGCATTTGTCCTCTGCCAGGCACAGCCCAGCGCCTTCGGGCAGGTCGGTTGCCGGTTTGCACTCGAGGCCCACGCCGCAGGTGTCGTTTTCCAACTCGCAGGTGTTGGTGGGCACACAGTCTCCGGTGCTCCAGCAGGTTCCGGTGCCGCAGCCGCCAGCTGCTTCTGGAATGCATTTGTCCTCTGCCAGGCACAGGCCCGCGCCCCCGGGCAACCCTGTCGCCGGTTTGCACTCGAGGTCCACGCCGCAGGTGTCATTGTCCAGCTCGCAGGTGTTGGTGGGCACACAGTCCCCGGTGCTCCAGCAGGTTCCGGTGCCGCAGCCGCCCACTGCTTCTGGAATGCATTTGTCCTCTGCCAGGCACAGCCCAGCGCCTTCGGGCAGGTCGGTTGCCGGTTTGCACTCGAGGCCCACGCCACAGGTGTCGTTTTCCAACGCGCAGGTGTTGGTGGGCACGCAGTCTCCGGTGCTCCAGCAGGTTCCGGTGCCGCAGCCGCCCACTGCTTCTGGAATGCATTTGTCCTCTGCCAGGCACAACCCTGCGCCTTCGGGAAGCCCTGTTGCCGGTTTACACTCGAGGCCCGTGCCGCAGGTGTCGTTGGCCAACTCACAGGTGTCGGTGGGCACGCAGTCACCACTGCTCCAACAGCTTTCATCGGTTCCGCAGCCGCCCAGCGCTCCGGGGACGCATTTGTCTGGAGCCAAGCATAGGCCCAAGCCTAAAGTGTCCATTGCCCCTGTGGTAGGCTTGCACGCAAGGCCCACGCCGCAGGTGTCATTGGCCAGCTCGCAGGTGTTCTCGGGTACACAGTCACCGGTGCTCCAGCAGGTTTCCTCGGCTCCGCAGCCGCCCAGCGCTTCGGGAATGCATTTGTCGGGTGCCATGCACAGCCCTGCACCTTGGGGCAGGTCGGTTGCCGGTTTGCACTCGAGGCCCGTGCCGCAGGTGTCGTTGGCCAACTCACAGGTGTCGGTGGGCACGCAGTCTCCGGTGCTCCAGCAGCTTTCATCGGTTCCGCAGCCGCCCAGCGCTCCGGGGACGCATTTGTCTGGAGCCAAGCATAGGCCCAAGCCTAAAGTGTCCATCACCCCTGTGCTAGGCTTGCACTCCAGGCCCACGCCGCAGGTGTCATTGGCCAGCTCGCAGGTGTTCTCGGGTACACAGTCTCCACTGCTCCAGCAGGTGCCGGTGCCGCAGCCGCCACTCACTCCCGGAATGCATTTGTCAGCCTCCATGCACAGGCCTATTTCCGCTCCTTCGTCTGCCGGTTTGCACTCGAGGTTTGCAGCGCATCCGCCTTCGGCTCCGAGGACGCACGCGTTGAGCTCCAGGCATAAACCTGAGCCGTTGGGGAGGTTGGAGGGTTTGCAGGCCTGGTTGCCACCGCATCCACCGGCTGAGCCCACAATGCACTCCTCCTCCGGCAAACACAGGCCTGAGCCTTCAGGCAGCCCCAGCCCGGGTTTGCACTCCAGGCCGACACCCTCTCCGCAGCTTGTGCCTAGCCCTTCGCAATGGTTTGGGGGGACGCAACTTCCTTCTTCTGCATGCTCTGGCTTCCAGCATATCCAATTGCCTGGGCAGCTTTGGTCATCACCCGGTATACAGCTTTGGGGCATGCAAGTCCCCAGCCCGGGGGGCAAACCCACCGCCTCTTTGCATTGCTCGCCCTGCGCGCACTCTGTGCCGCTGCTCAGCGTGCAAGTGCCTTGGGGAAAGCAGGTGCCTTCTCCGGCGGGTGTGTTGTGGGTGTCCAAGCATATTTCATCCGCTTGGCAGGCCCAGCTTCCATCCAGCATGCACCGCTCACTGGGCAGGCAGGTACCTTGTCCGGCGGGTGTGTCCGCTGTGTCCCGGCATGTTTGTCCTTCGGGGCATGCATCCGCCTCGCCCGGTGTACAGCTGCCTATGGGGGGCCTCTCTCCCGGCATACATATGCCTTGCCCCGGGGGTGTGGTGGTCGTAGCTCGGCATATATGGCCTTGTGGGCATTCCCCGTCTTCGCCCAGCGTGCAACTTTCCACAGTAATACCCCCTACGCCGCAACCCCACAAAACAACCGCCGTTACCAGAGTTAAGCCTTGGGCTAAACCCTTGCTTGTTGTTAAATGTATGGCTGAAATACCTCGTGTTGACACCTTGGACTCCTTTTAAAAACCTGTTTTTTTAAAACTGTTTTTTAGAAAAATTCTCTTGTGTATGTGCGCCTTTATGCCACTGTTGTTAGCCTGTGCTTGAAGCTGTTTCATTTGTTAACCAGGGCCCTATAGGCACGCACCCCTTTCTGTGGGGGGGCATTTAAATGGGGGGGCATGGTATGGATGAAGCCCCAAAGGCTCTCCCGCAGCTGCTGGGCATTCCCCGGCGGCTAGACCGCTTCCACTTTGACATGATCTCTTCGTTGGACTCGTTTTTGTTCGGGTCATGCACTTAAGTGCACTCCCCTCACAAAAGCCTCGTCCGCCTCGACCTCATGTCAAATTGAAACCGGTCTGGAGAATCAAATCACTTCAAGGTAAAAACGGTCTAGCCACAACTTTCCCTGCACAAACACCACGCGCGCAGGGCCCCCCAGCGCTTATGTGGTGGCTTTTTTATATTGAATGAGTTTCAACACGTCCGCCATGTGTTGGGGGTGGGAGAGGTTGAAAACCAGCGGAATCATCCTCCCCCATTCCTTCTCTGTTGTATAGGCGCCTTCTGCCAGCTCCAGGGCGGCAATGCCTTCCATGTGGCGCTCTAAAAAGAAAAAGCTGGTTTTGAAAAAACCCTTCCACACCGAAAGCCAGAAAACGGTTTTCTTCTTGTGGCACACTTTGCACAGCCAGGCTTTGCTGTCCCTATAATAGTGCCAGCTAAAGTGGAGGGCAAAGTCCTCCTGGCCAAGCCGCGCCTCCAGGGCCTCCAACACGGCGTAGGCCTTTCCAAGCGCCTTTTGCAACACCTCCTTGGAGGGGAAAATATCCGGTTCCCTTAATAGCTGTGTTTCCATGGAGGGGGTGGAGGGGGTGGTGTTTCCCATAGCGGCATTCCCCTGGTTTCGTTTGGGGTGGTGTATTTTTAAAAACCTGCTGCTGGCTTTTGGCATAAGCTGCAGCCTTCCTGCGCTTGTGGTTTTTTAGCGCCTGCGCCCGCGCACATTTTCGGCAATACGCAAAATATCTGAAAGCACACCTGCCGCGGTTATCTCTCCCCCTGCCCCTGCCCCGCGTACAATGAGGGGGTATTGCCTATAGCGTTTGGTATAAAAGGCGACGAGGGCTTCGGCCTCAACGAGGCCCCAGGCGGGGTGGGAGGCGTCCACGGGGGTGGGCCCCACGCGTATGAGGTTTTCAGAGGGCTCAATTTGCGCCAAATAGCGCAGGCGCAAGCCCTTATAGTCCAGGGCTTTCATGTGTTGGGAGAAGGCGGCGTCGAGTTTTTCGAGGGAGAGGAGAAAGGCCTCCGGGTTGTTTTCGCTCAGGAATTCCGCAGGCACAAAAGGCTCTATGTTGGTGTTTTCAAGCTCTACCCGCATGCCCAGCTCGCGCGCGAGGATGACGGCTTTTCGCGCCACATCCAAGCCGGACAAGTCATCCCTGGGGTTGGGCTCGCTATAGCCCATGTCCCGCGCCTTGCGCACGGCCCTGGAGAGGGGCTCTGCGCGCATGAGGCAGTCACACAAAAAGCCCAGGGTACCAGAAAAGCAGCCTTCGACGCGCTGCACCTCATCCCCCGTGCGCACAAGGTTTTTGAGGGTTTCAATAATGGGGAGGCTTGCGCCCACGGTGGTCTCATAGTGGTAGGCGCGGTGGAAATGCGTGGCTGTCTGCAACAGTTGCTCTCTTTTTAGCCAGGGCAAGGCCAGGGGTTGTTTGTTGGCGGCCACCACATTAATGCCCTGAGCGAAAGCCTTCTCATAGAGAGCCTCCATGCCTGGGCTTGCGGTGCAGTCCACCAGCACGGGCAAAGGCATGTGGCCCAGGCGGATGAAGGCCTCTTGCAAGGGGGGGGGCTGTTGGCTTTTGGGCAGGCTTTTAAGGTGTTGGAGGGCGGTGGCCGCATCCAGTCCTTTGGGGTCCATCAAGAGGCGGCCGGAATCAGCAATGCCCACCAAGCGCAGGGCGAGGTGGTGGTTGTCGCGCAAGGTGGTGGCCTGCTGAGCCAGGTGGCTCAGCAGAGACTTACCGACAACGCCCTTGCCCAGGAGCAGAAGGTTTATTTCCGTATGCGCGAGGTTAAAAGCGGCATGTACGGCGCGCACGGCTATGCTGGTTTGGGCGCCGTCAATGGCGCAGGAGATGCTGCGCTCGCAGGCGCTTTGGGAGATGGCGCGCACATCAATGCCCAAATTGCCCAGCGTAGAAAAAAAGCGTCCCGCAATGTTGGGGGTGGTGCCCATGTTTTCGAGCACCAGTGTCAGCAAAGTGACGGGCGCATGCGGCTCCCAGCGTACAATGCTTCCGCTCAGGCGCTCCTCCTCAAAACAGTCATCCAACAGTGCACAGGCCTGGGCCACTTGGTTTTGGGGCACAGCCAGCGTAATGTTTTGCCCCAGCGCGGACTCTGTGGACATCCACACGCGAATATTGGCCTTCTCCAGGGCTGAGAGGGCGCGTGCACCCAAGCGTGTGGGCTCATCCGAAATATGTGACTCGACGCCCACCAAGGCGAGTTTTTCGAGGCTGGTGATGCAGGTGGGCAGGGAGGGGTTTATATTTCCAAACTCATCAATACGGGTACCGGCCTGCTCTGGGGAGAGGGTACTTTTGACGGTGAGGCGTGCTTTGCAGGCGATGAGGGGAATGAGGGTACGTGCGTGCAGCATGCGGAAGCCGAAGTGGGCCAACTCGAGGGCACCGGCATAGGTGAGGTTGGGCACGGGGTATGCGTCAGGCACCAGGGAAGGGTCGGCCGTCATAACCCCCGGCACATCCGTCCAGAAGCTAACCTCTTTGGCCTGAAGGGCATAGGCCAGGGCGGTGGCGGAATAGTCCGCGCCATTTCTGCCGAGGTAGGCGCATTGCCCTTGAAGGCTTTGGCCGACGGCGCCGGCAACAATGGGTATTTTGCCTTCCCAGGAAGGCAGCAAGGCCTGAAGTTGTGTGCGGCTTTGCTCCAGGCCGATGCGTTTTTTTCCGGCCTGGGTGTCCACGACAAAAAAAGTGCGAGGCTCCACAGCCACGGCGGGGATATTTTTTTGCTGGAGGATGCAGGCCAGAAACTCAGCGACGAGGCGCGAGGCGAGGCACAGCAGAGTTTCTTGCATTTCAGCGCTACACAGGCGCAGCAGTGAAATGGCGGTGAGGAAGCGCTCCAGCTCCTCAAAGCAGGCCTGAAGGCGTGGGGCGTTTTCCACGTTGTATTTGTGCTCAGCCTCTGTGTGCTCAGCCTCTGTGTGCTCAGCATCTGTATGCTCAGCCTCTGTATGCTCAGCCTCTGTATGCTCAGCCTCTGTATGCTCAGCCGCAAGCCCTTGCAGCAGGAGGCGAAGGCTTTGCACATGTGTTTTGGCTTTGTCCATGTCCCCATTTTCGGCGGCGGTGGCGGCCAGAAGCAGAGCGTCATTGGCTTCTCCGAGGGAGGAGGCCACCACAGCGAGGGGTTTGGGGGCTTCTTCTATGAGGCGGATGACGAGGGCCAAATGGTTTTTGAGGGAGGGGCCGCCGATGCGAAAAACATTCCAGGCGCTCATGGTGAGGACTCCGCGAGGGCTGAAGCCAAGTCTTCGAGCAGGTCGCTGGGGTGTTCTAGGCCCACGGAGAGGCGCACCAACTCGGGGCTGACACCGGTTTCTTTTTGCTCTTCCACGCTGAGTTGTTGGTGGGTGGTGGAGGCGGGGTGCGTCACAATGGAGCGTGCATCCCCGATGTTGGCCAGCAGAGAAAACAGCTTGAGGCTTTCCGAGAGTTTTTTGCCTGCCTCCAGGCCGCCCTTGAGGCCGAAGCAGACGAGGGCGCCGAAGCCACCTTTAAAATAATGTTTTGCGAGGGCGTGGAAAGGGTCGGTCTCGAGGCCTGGGTAGCGCACCCAGGCCACTTGTGGCGCCTTTTGGAGAAACCTGGCGACGGCCAGAGCATTGGCGCTGTGGCGTGCCATGCGCAGGTGCAGTGTTTCAAGGCCATTAATAAAGGCATGCGCATGGAAGGGGCTCAAGCAGGGCCCCAGGTCGCGCAGAATTTCAATGCGTGCCTTTGCGGCAAAGGCGGCCCTGCCGAAAGCCTCAAGCAGCTTCAGCCCGTGGTAATTGGGGTTGGGCTCCGTAAACTCCGGGAAGCGGCCATTGTCCCAGGGGAAGTTTCCGCCGTCGACGAGAATGCCGCCGAGGGCCTGGCCATGTCCGCCAATAAATTTGGTAGCGCTGTGGAGGACAATGTTGGCGCCATGTTGAAGGGGTCGCACGAGGGCGGTGGTGGCGCAGGTATTGTCCACCATGAGGGGGATGCCGGCTTTGCGGGCAATATCCGAGAGGGCTTCCAGGTGGGCCACATCCAAGCGGGGGTTGCCGAGCATTTCGACGAAGAGTGCGCGGCAATGGGGGGAGATGGCGTTTTGCACAGCCTCGAGGTTGGCGCTATCGACGAGGCGGCAGCCTATGCCGAGGCGGGGAAGGGTGCGGCACAACAGGTTATGGGTACCGCCATAGAGGCTGGAGGAGGCGAGTATTTCCTCTCCGGCTTTAGCGAGGGTGAGGATGGCGGTGAGGATGGCGGACTGTCCGGAGGAGAGGGCGAGGGAAGCGACGCCCTCTTCCATGGCGGCGAGGCGTTCCTCAAAAACGGCATTGGTGGGGTTGGTAATGCGCGAATAAATATTGCCTGGGGTTTTGAGGGCAAACACTTCAGCGGCGTGTTGGGCATTTTTGAAGACGAAGGCCGTGGAGTGATAGATGGGCACAGCGCGGGCGAGGGTGGTGGGCTCCACAACATAGCCAGCATGCAAGGCCAGGGTTTCGGGGTGAAGTTTTCGAGAGTTCATCAAGCAGCTCCTCCAAGAGTCCTTGCTAAAGCCAAGCGCGACATTTGGAAAGCATAATGTTCAGCCCACCCGAACCCAAGGGTTTAAGGCGCTGCCGTTCATAGTTTAAGGCGCTGCCCTTAATAGAGGGCCCGTGCCGAGAGGGTATCGGGCAAAGTTTTCATGGCATCGCAGACGTTGCCATTGACAGGCTTGTCCAAGTCCATGAGCAAATAGCCCAGCTCTGCTGTGGTGGCGAGCACCTGGGCCAAAACATTGGCATGCTGCTCGCTGACAATGCGGTTCACATCTCTGAGCACACCGGGGACATTCCTATGTATATTGAGGACGCGGTGAGCCCCCGGGGTAGGAGCCAAGTCCACCTGGGGGAAGTTAACGGAGGTAGCGGTGCAGCCGAGTTGAAAATATTTGCTTAAGGCGACGGCCACTTCGGTACCTATGTTGACTTGGGCCTCATCTGTGGAGCCGCCGATGTGTGGGGTTAAAATGACATTGGGGAGGTTTTGCAGGGGAGAAGAAAACCCGTCAGAGGAGTTGGCGGCGGGCTCTTCGGGGAAGACGTCCACGGCGGCGCCGGCGAGGTGGCCCTCTTTGAGGGCTTCGGTTAAGGCCTGAATATCCACGACGCTGCCGCGGCTGGCGTTAATGAGGGAGGAGCCTTTGCGCATGGCTTTTATTTGGGCTTTTCCCAGCATTCCCTTGGTGAGGGGTGTTTCGGGCACATGCAGGCTGACATAGTGGGCCTCTGAGAGGGCATCCAAGAGGGAGGATTTGGGTTGGTTGTTGCCCATGGGGAGTTTGGTGGCAATATCATAAAAAATGACGCGCATGCCGAAGGCCTCGGCCAGCACACCGACCTGGCTGCCTATATGCCCATAACCAATGATGGCCAGGGTTTTGCCGCGTACCTCATGGGCGCCCGTGGAGACTTTGCGCCATTGGCCCCTGTGCATTTGGATGACGCGCTCCCCCAAGTGCCTGGCCAGCATAACAATTTCAGCCATAACCATTTCAGCCACGGAGCGTGTATTGCTGAAAGGCGCATTAAACACAGCAATGCCGCGCCGGGCAGCGGCCTCCAGCGCCACTTGGTTGGTGCCGATGCAAAAAGCGCCCACCGCCAGAAGGCCCTCTGCTTTTTCAAAAAAGCTTTCACTCAGGTGGGTTTTAGAGCGTATACCCAAGAGGTGTGCACCTTCCAAGCGTTGAAGGAGGGCTTCCTCTTCCAGGGCTTTGTCCAGGCGCTCCACGTGGACGCCTTGGTTTTCCAAATATTTTTGGGCAATGGGGTGAATGTTTTCCAACAACAAGGCTTTGAGGGCTCTCATGGTGTAGGACTAGCGCGCCGGCCCCAAAAGAGAAAGTAAAATTCCCAAAGCTTGGGTTTTGCAGAAAAAAAGCTGGAACCGGCTCAACCCACCTTCGGTTTAGGCCAAGGTTTTTTCTCTCTCTTTGAGGAAGGCACAGCCGGAGCGCGTGAGGAAGAAGAGGACGGTGCTTTGGCCTTCGAGGAGTTGAAGGCGGGCCTCGAAGAGGGGACCGCCGAGGGCACCCAGCAATACCTCTTTGTTTTTGTTGAAGACTTTTCCTTGGGCATGAGGGCCATCCACGACCCCAAAGGCTTGCCCTGTTTGATAGAGGGCGAAGGCCACCTCGACCAAGGAGGCCACCAACTCCTGGGTGAGTGGCCTTTGGCTTTGGAGGATGGAAATAAGCGTCCCCGGCAGGGGAGGAGGGGCTTGGTCCATGCCTCAGCAGCACCTGATTTGCAGGCAAAGTCAAGAGAAGAAAGCGGGGAAAACCCATGCCCACAAACACGGGGCGTGTAGCCCATGGCTTGAGGCAACAGGCCTTATGGCCGAGGGCCCAAAGCGCAGGCGCATTGAGGCCGTGGGCAGGGTGCATGGTGCGAAGGCGTTATGCTTTTTTATATAAAGCCAAAAACACTCTATACACTTTGCATATATGGGTTACTAGAGCCTGGAGTTGCTCTCTGGTGGCAAAGCCCTGGGGAGAGGAATAGAAAGCAAACCAGCCTCCATATTTTGGGGGGTGCAGTTTGAGTGAGGTGTTTGTGGAAAAAAAAGAAACGCCCCAAAACGGTGGAAACCCTCTGGAGTGGAGCCACTTTAAAACGCTGTTTGGGGAGGGGTTTTTGCTGAGTGCGGCCTTAAAGCGCCTCTACCGTTTGTTGCTGCAGTTGGAGGCAGCGGCATTGGAGCAGGAGGGCCTCATGTGGCTGGAGGAGGTGGCGCATTGGCTGTGGCAATCCGGCCGTATACCCAAGGCCGTCCCCTCGGACAGCCGGACTTTGGCACGCGCGCGCCTTCTGCATACGGCCATAAAAGCCATGCCCGCGCTGCATGAAAAGCTGCAGTGTTTTATTGCCTCCCTGGTGCAAAGCATGAATGTTGCCCATGTGTTGACGGACATGGGGCTGCCGGTGCGCCATGCTTTTGGCGGGGAGCTGATAGACCGGTTAATGTTGAATATATTGCCGACGCCGCCCGTGGATGAGGAGCTTTCCTCTTTGTTAATGCGGCTTTTCCCCTCAGAGCGCGCCGTAGGTCGCTTTGAGAGTTTGGGGGTTGAAGGGCAAACCCTGTTGTTGCAAGTGTTTTTTGGAGAAGAAAACCGTTTGGGGGGGCATTGGAAAGAGCAAATGCGCAGGGCCTCCCGCGTATTGGCCATGCGTATTGCGGCCAATGGCCTGGCGAATGATGTGGAGGAGCGCTTGGAGAAGGCGCGTTTTGTGGACTCTCCTTTTTTGAAGCTTCCGGACTGTATTTTTGCCTATGTGGAGGAGGTACCCGAGCCCAGCGAGAAGGTGGAGCCCACCAAAAGCGGCAGGCACAACAGGATGGAGGACAAGGAGACGCAGAAGGTGGCCTGCAGGGAGTTGATTGCCTCTTGCCGCCGCATTGTGCGGGAGGTGATGGACTCCTTTAACCACACCGGCATTAGCGTGGATTTGGTTTACCGCATGGATTTGCTCATCCGCCGCTTGGACCGCCTCTATGCTTTGGTTTCCCTGTGTGCCCCCACCCCCCCTGAGGGAATGGGGCTGAAGCTGGTGGGCACCCTGGTGAGGGGTTGCGAGAAAGACAGAAGCTTGGGCGAGTTAATACGCCGCAACAGCCGTTTGCTGGCGCGCCGCGTTATTGAGAGGGCGGGCCACAGCGGGGAACACTATATTGCGCAGACGCGCAAAGAGCAGCTGCACATGTTGGCCTCGGCCGCGGGCGGCGGCGTGCTGACGGCCATTGCCGTGGGCATTAAAGCCAGTTTGCACCACATTGCCACCTATTTATATAAGGGGCTGGCCTCGGGCTTTAACTATGCCGGCGTTTTTGTGACGATGCAGCTTTTGGGTTTTAGTTTGGCCACCAAGCAGCCTTCCATGACGGCGGCCACGCTGGCGGGAGCCCTCAAGGAATATACCAGCTCCACCGAGGCAGAAAAACGCTCCCTGGCCTCTCTGGCTGAGCTGGTTATACGCACCATACGCACGCAGCTGTTTGCGCTTTTGGGCAATGTGGGCCTCGTCATTCCCGTGGCGCTGCTGATAAATATGGGCTTGCAATATATGTGGGGAAGGCCGTTGATGGATGAGGAGCAAGCCCTGGAAAGCCTCCACTCCTTTCACCTCTATGAGAGCCGCAGTTTGGCTTTTGCGGCGCTGACCGGCGGCTACCTCTGGCTTTCCAGCATTTTAGCCGGTACCGTAGAAAACTGGGTGGTGCTGCGCAAACTGCCCAACGCCATTGCAACCAACCGCAAACTCAGCAAGTGGATGGGGGCCAAACGCACAAAATACCTAGGGAAATTTATTTCCAACAATGCTTCTGGTTTGGCGGGCAACATTGGCTTGGGTTTTATGTTGGGCCTCACCTTTGCCATTGGTGCCTTTTTTGGCATGGATGTGGATATACGCCATATTACTTTTGCGGCCGGGCAGCTGACTTATGCGGTGGCCACCCTGGGGGTTGAAACCATGAAGACACCGGCCTTTGCCTGGGCCTTGGGCGGCCTTGCCGGCATTGCCTTGTTAAATTTCGGCGTCTCCTTCTCCCTGGCCCTCGTGGTGGCCCTGCGCGCCAGAGAGGTGGGCTTTTCCGGAGACCGCCTCCTCATGAAAGAGCTGTTAAAACAATTTTTTAAACGCCCCCTGGACTTTGTGCTGGCCCCCAAAACCCCACCCGCCTTGGCAGACTCCGCTCCCGCCTCCAATGGGGCCACGACCGCTTCTCCCAATGGGGAAACGCCACCCTCCGCTCATGGCGGTGCGCCACCCGCTCCCAAGCCGCCCAGCCCCCATGGCAATGGGGGAACACCGCCCTCTGCGCCATAAGGTGTGCCGCTGCTTAAACATGTTTGAACATGCTTAAATATATTTAAATAATATATTCAGCTGCTTAAATTGAAGCTGCCTTAATAACACCCAGGCATGTTGGCTGAGGGTTCCACACGGCTGCTGGTGTTGCAGTTGTCGCGAAAAGCCTTGGGCCAATCAGCGTCGCGCTTTAAGCCCCTGCTGTTGGTGCGAATGCCGCGTATTTGGCCTCCCTCACCCACCACCCACAAGGTGCTGCCCAGGAGCACGGGTTGTGCCGAGCGAGAAATGTGAATATTCAACTCCTCTCTCCACAAAAGCGCCAAAGTGTCCGCGCGGAAGGCAAGCACCTGGCCATCCATTGTCACCACATAAACCTCGGCGAGGTTGCCCGGAATGGGTTCACCCAGCAGGGGAGAGCCCACAATGTCTATGCCACCACCAGCAGGGGCGGGGACGGTGAAAGGATCGCTTTGGGGCCCAAGTGTGCGATCTGCTCCGGTGAGGACTAGACTGGGTCCAATGTTTATATGATAACTGTTAAGTTGATAGTCACCGGGGGTATTTTCGACCCTTTCCACAACATAAACCAGGTCCTCGCTGTCAACGGCTGCCGGGCTTCCAATGGATGAATCGCTCACCCACATTCTGTTCTGATCAACAATAGCCATAAACGTAGGGTTCTGGATTGCTATGGTGTCGGGGTTAGTAAACGCATCCCATACTCCGGTGTTTGCAGGAAACCCTCCCCATTGAATAGAGACACTGTTTGGGGGATTGGAATCTCTAGAAATTCCCACCACCCTGCTATAAAGATCTTGGGCTATTGGCACTATAAAAGGGTGTGGCACCGGGTCTGAAGTCACACAACGATGGTCTGCTCTGTAGGGCCTATAAGCAACCAATCGATTGTTGTTGTTGGCGGGTGCCGCAAAAGCCCAATCCTCTGTGCCACTTGCATTCCCCCTGGTGAGCAAAGAAAGGCCTTGGTTGAAATTAGCGTTGTTCAGGGTCTGAAGGCTATTTTGCGCACAATCCCTGCCGTCGCTAATATTATAAACAAAACTTGGCGTTCCACCTGCTACATTCACCAAAGAAAGCCGGTTATTTCGATAGCCAAGCCCACCAGTGCCTATGGCCACAGCCACCCGCCCGCTGTCACCCAAGGCCACCATGGGGCCTTGTACACGGCCCGTTTGCATCTGCCCTATAGGTCTGCAGGTGGCGGTGTCAAACACATGGAGCTGGGTGCTAGCCCCAAACACCAGACGCCGGCCTGAAACAACCAAAGGCTCTGTCACCGTACTCTGGGACGTCAAGGTATGAGAGCACTCCAGGCGGCTGGAGGGTGTCCAGGTAACACACTGGTTTTCCAAGCAAACTTGGTCGGAGCGGCACTCGTTGTCGCCACAAAGCCTCCCCACAGGGGTTTCTTCTTTCTGGCACCTGCCCGGCGAAACACACTCATAGCCTTTGCCACAGTCAACACTGCCCACGCGACACTCATCCTGGCATGTGCCCGGGGCGCCTGGGGTGTCCCCATCCTTGCCCACGCATGTTTGCCACTCTTGACAGGGGGCGTTGTCACCCACCAGACAATCTGCTTTGGGTGTGGACACGCAAGTATAAATCCTCTGCTCCGCCGACAGCATACATGTGAAGCCCTCGCCGCAGTTGTCTTGTGGGCCATGCTGGCACCTGTCCTTCGCCCCCTCCTCATCCACGGAGCTAAGGCCACCGCAACCCATGGCCAACAACATTCCTGTGCTCAAACCTATGCTCAAAAGCTTCCATGTTTTCAACGGTACGCTCCTTTTGTTGCACCCCTATGGTGCAGGGCCACGCAGCGGCGCATGGCCACGGTATGGCCACTTTTAAGCCCCAACGTATGCGGCATATAGCCTAGCATGTTTTGAAGGAAAATACTGCGGAGAAAAGGGAGTTTTTTTTAGCCCACCGGGCAGTGGGCGCAAAGGCTTGTGGGGAGGCTAAAAAAACCGCTTGAGACGGGTTCCAGCCCGCTTTCCATGGAGGCAAGCTAAAGCTCACCTGCACTCCACTCCATGAAAGAACACAGCTCAAGCCCCTGCACCCAAATGTCAACAAAACCTGACATGGTGTCGTGTTTTAAACAGAAAAATGTCAACATTTTCTGACATGGTGTCGTGTTTTAAACAACACAATGTCAACATTTTCTGACATCATATCAGCAAAAGACTGCACTGTTGGGGAGCGAAAAGCGCGCCTTGGGGGAATAATGATGGATGTCAATTTTGGGGCTATGTTGGTTAAATGGGTAATTTTTCACTATAAAAAAATGTTTATTTGAAGAACTGCATTTGCTTAAGCAGGTATTTTATGCGTTTCCAGAGTGCGGAGTGGCGCTTTTTGGCCATGTCTATTTTATGGCCTCCCAACGCTTCGAGGACGCAGAGGCGTATGCGCTTTTTTATCTCTCTGGCACGCGCGTGGATGGCGTCCAAATCTGCAACCGTAGCCTCAAAATGCTGGCGTTTGTTTTCCGGCAGGCGCTCAAGCGTTTTGAGCCAATGCAACAAAGTTAAAGTGAGAATTTCAATGAGGAGTTTTGAGGGTTGTTTTTAGAATGGGCCTGCGGCCCGGCTATTTCCAAAGGAAAAAGTTTTTTTGTGGGGGGTGTTTTTAAAAATATTTCTTTTTTCCCTCCGGGGGGGGAGTGTCGCCTCCGGCGAAGGGTTTTTTCGCCCTCCCGGGCAGGGTTTTTCGCCTCCCGGCGAGTCACTTTTTTTGTTTTTATTTTTTCCCCTCCAGGGGGGAGTAGTGTCGCCTCCGGCGAAGGGTTTTTTCGCTTTCAGCGGGGGGAGGTTTCGCCTCCCGGCGAGTCACTTTTTTTGTCTGGACAAAAAAAGTAACCAAAAAAAACCACCCTGCCGGGGGCTCACGGATGGCCCCAGGAAGGTTTTAATACGAGCAACCGCCGGCGCATTAAACTCTCTGGGCGCAACTCGGAATTAAAACCTCCCTGGGGCTTGCAGATTCCGAAACTCTCTGCTTCGCAGACTGCATCATGGGCACATAAAACGTTAGCGCGTGGGTTGGTGAAAGTTTTTCGAGCCTCAACTTCCCATTCACTCCAAAACGTTGAGGCTCGAAAAACTTCCCCCAACCATAACGTTGAGGTTTTGAAAAAAAATTCAACGCGGTTTTGGGGGCTCACGGAAGGATTCCGGACGCCTCTTTTTGAGGCGGCGAATTGCAGCTTAGGGCAACTCAACGGGTGTTTGCGAAAGTGTTTCTAGACACTAATATTCGCCGCCGCCGACGGGGCAAAAGTAGTTGGTGCAGCAAGGAAGGAGCTAGGAAGCAACCGACGATGAGCCCCGCAGGGCCCTCGGAGAGTGG
>WRKR01000025.1 GCA_009782175.1 Cystobacterineae bacterium | reverse complement strand
AGGGGGTTGGGCGAGCAAGGGGAGCCTCTTCCGAGTTGCGCTCAGAGGGTTTAGTGCGCCAGCGGTTGCTCGTATTAAAACCTTCCTGGGGCCGCTCGTAAGCCCCCGGCAGGGTGATTTTTTTTGGTTACTTTTTTTGTTCAGACAAAACGGAGCGGAGGGAATGACAAGAGAGAGCTTGCTCTCGCTTGTCATTCATGGAGCGGAGTGTAGGCGAGCTTTAGCTCGCCTCTAAAAAGTGACTTGCCGAAGGCCAAACAGAGTGGAGCACAGCATGAGAGAGAGCTTGCTCTCTCGCATGTTGTGCGTAGCGGAGTTAGACGAGCGAAGCGAGTCTCAGCTGCGCCCGCAGGGCGAAATGAGCCGGGCCGCAGGCCCACTCTGAAAAACAACCCTGCCCGGGAGGGCAAAGAAAACCCTTCGCCGGAGGCGACATTCCCCCCCTGGAGGGAAAAAACAAAACCAAAACCAAAAACAAAAAAACCCCTTCGCCGGGAGGCGAGACAGAGCAAAGTGCAGGGGAATGCAGAAAGAGAGCACCCTTGTTTACGCCCACGGCAAAGCGCCTATGCTTCCTCAACCACCTGCAATATGCTCTGACAGGTTTTTCTCAAAACCTCCCTCATTGAGAGGGAGCCCATATGGATGGAAGGAGCATAGGTATGCAACGCTTAGGTTGGTTTTTGGTTTTAGGGTGCTTGTCGGCGGGCTTCTCGCAAACAAGTTTTGCGCAATATGAGAGGGATGTGACGAACCCAAGCATCCTCAACCCCTATAACCCCAATAACATGTGGCAACAAAACATTAACTCCACTGTCCAAGACAGGCTCGCCAGAAAAATATTGCTCAACAGCATTAATAAAAAAAGAATTGCACGAGGCGAAAAACCCCTGGAGACAGATGCGGACTATAGGCTGAAACCCGAGGGCAAAACAGCACCCCAAAAAACAGCTCCAAACACAACAACACAACATATTGCAGCCCAAAATATTGCAGCCCAAACCCAACACCAAAATACAGAGCAAGCTGCACAGGCTCCCTATGTTAAAGCGCGCCACCAATATAGGCCCACCGCCTCCTCCGCATTTGTCGACGAATATGTCAAAACATTAAATTTGAATGGGGACCAAGAGGCAGAACTGAAGGCCTCGCTGAATAAGGCGATGAGGATGATCTACGCGGAGACAAAAAAACGAAACCGCCACGGAAACATCAGCTTTGCCGTCGCCGTTTTGGTCGGCACCGCCTATAGCATTTTTTATGGAGAAACATTTGAGGACACAAAACTTGAGGCCATTTCCAAGGCTTATGATCAGGTTTTGGGAAGGCTTCCCCAACTGGACACCCTGAGCAATGCCGACAAACAAAAAATGGCCGAAGGTTGCTTGCTGATTGCCTCATTGTTTTTTGAGTTCCATCAACAAGCTCTCCAGGCCAAAGACTTTAAAACCCTAGAAGGCCTCAAACTGGCCATGCGACAACTTGTACAGCCATGGGGCCTGGACGAGCACACTTTGAAACCCATGCTCGAACATATGCTGAACTAAACCACTCTGAGGCATGCAGACGCTGAAACCCTCTGCCCTGCAGCTGGCCTCAAAGGGTTTTGAAGCTCCACAAAACAAGCTTGGACAAAAGGGGCTGGAGGTGGCAAAAAACGGAGCTGCGAGCAGAAAAAATTCTGTCTCAAGCGCCGTTCTGCCTGGGGAACGGGCACATGTATTGGCACATGTATTCCGGCTTTTAAAATGGGGAAATGGAGCTTGTTATGAGACGGTTTAAACGTGGCGCACTGGGCCTTCTGGTGTTGGGGGTGGCCTTAAACGCTTGCGCAGATCCACAGCTGCCTTTGGAAACGCCAGAAGAAACCCAAAGCCCGAGCACAACGCCGCCAGAGCCCAAAGAGCCTGGGGAAAAACAAAACCCATGCACCACCTTTGTTGTCCACTTTGACAAAAACAACGACGAGCTTGGCAGCACCGAGGCAAACCCGCAAAGCAAAACCCTCAGCTCCCCCGCCACAACCCTCGATCAGTTGCCCGAAAACCCCACCCGGCCAGGCTATAGCTTTGAGGGGTGGAATATGGCGGCCGATGGGAGCGGAATGCCTTTTTCAACCCATACGCCTGTTGAGGCCAACCTCACCGTTTTTGCACAGTGGAGCCTCCTCCCCTCGGACGCCTTGCTCCTTAGCGTTGACATTATTCCCAGCACAGCGGTGCTTACGCCTATGGAAGCAGAAACATATAGCGAGCGCTCCACCGTTTTTTTTGTCAGGGTTTTGGGGTTTGAAAGCGAGGCCGAGGCAAACATGTTGGGCTTTGGCATAAGCCATGTACCCGGGCTCTCCTTGGGTATTATAGACCATTTTTCAGAGGGGGCGAGGGTTTTTGAGATAAGGGTTGACTATGATGGTGCGAGGGCATTTGCCGAAGGCTCAGCGGCCATAAGCTTCAGGCTGCTTGGCATTCCGCAGGGCTATGCATATGCCCATGGAAGCCAAAGCACCCGCATTGCCATTAGGGATGGGCAGGAAAAAACACGCCCCATTCCCGTTGGCCAGCACAACATTGAGGCTTTTAATGCATATGCAAACACCCCGGCCGGCTTAGCCAAACACTACCAACTCTCCCAAAATGTTGTGCTGCCTCCTCCCCCTGAGGGCCAAAGCAATTGGAGGCCTATAGGCAGCTTCTTCAACCCCTTCACCACCAGCGGCGAGGATGCCCCCTTCACCGGCAGCTTTGACGGTGAAGGCCACACCCTCAGCGGCCTCACCGTGCATGCCTCTGACAACGGCTTCCATGGCATGTTTGGCGCCCTGGGCTCAGACGCGGTGGTTGAAAACCTTGGGTTGACAGGCGGCAGCATGAACGGTGACGGTTGGGTCGGCGCATTGGCAGGAGAAAACCGAGGTACCGTGCAAAACTGCTCCACCACGGGAAATGTCAGCTCCCCCCATGAGCGCTCATTTGCTCGCATAGGCGGCGTGGTGGGGCAAAACAGCGGCACGGTAGAAAACTGCTATTCCACAGGCCTCGTCAGAGACGGCGGCCACCCCATATATGGTATGGACAGCGACGGCTTTATTGGCGGAGTGGTAGGATGGAACAGCGGCACGCTGCGAGGCTGCTATTCCACAGGCGAGGTTGTGGGCGGCAGCTCTCTTTATGCTGGCAATGGCTATACCGGCGGCGTGGTGGGCTCTAACCAGGGAGGCACAATAGAAGAGTGCCACGCCACAGGTGGTGTTACAGGGACTCACGGGAATGGCAATGGTAGCAGCAGCCATACCGGCGGGGTGGTGGGGCTTAACGCAGGCGGCATGGTGCGAAACGGCTATGCCACAGGCATTGTCACCGGTGGCAGCGCTTATTATGGCAGCACGAGCTTTACCGGCGGGGTGGTAGGGTGGAACACCGGCACCGTGCAAGACTGCTATGCCACAGAGGATGTAGATGGCAACAACGTGGATTTTCGCCGCGCCACGGGCGTTGCCGGCGGCGTGGTGGGGGTGAACGCAGGCGGCACGGTGCAAAACTGTTATTCCACAGGCGCTGCCATCCGCTCTAAGTATGCGGGTGGTGTGGCGGGGGAGAGCAGCGGCACTTTGCAAAACTGCCATGCCACAGGCAACATTTTTTCCCAGGGCGGCTATGGTGGCAACGGTGGCGGCGTGGTGGGGCAAAACAGTGGCACGGTAGAAAACTGCTATTCCACCGGGGATGTTTTTCCCATGGGCCCCTCTGCTGGCGGCGGTGTGGCAGGCCTAAACTTCAGCGGGGGCACAATACGAAACAGCTATTCCACAGGCAACACTGTTGCCGGGGGCTCTGTCGGCTATAACGGTGGTGTGGTGGGGCAAAACAACGGCATGGTGGAAAACTGCTATGCCACAGGCAATGTTACGGGCACCCTCGGTGGCGGCACCGTCGGTGGCGTGGCAGGCTCAAACGCTGGCATTTTGCAAAACTGCTATGCCACAAGCAACGTCACCGGCGGCACCGCCGGTGGTGTGGCAGGCTCAAACGCCGGCACGGTGCAAGCCTGCTATGCCACAGGCATTGTTATTGGCAACGACACTTATTACAACAACCATGTCGGCGGCGTGGTGGGGTGGAACGAGGGCAGCGGCACGGTGCAAAACAGCCTGGCGCTCAACCCAAGCCTTAGCGGCATTGTCGAGGTTGGGCGCGTGGTGGGAAACAACGCAGGCGTGTTGTCAGAAAACGCTGCCTTCATCGGCATGCAAAACACGGAGGGCAACACAACATGGCCCCACATAGGTGCGAATGACATAGACGGCGAGGACAGAAGTGCCGAGGAGCTGCAAAGTGAGCACAACTTCCCGCCTGCGCTCAGGAGCGCCCCATGGGTATATTTTCCAGGCCACCTCCCGGGCCTTTTGGGGCAGACAGTGGAAATGCCTTCGCACCTTCGTCCATAAAACAATTCTGAAAGCTTGCCGGGAAAGCGGTCTAGCGCTCAGGCAATTGTCCCAGCGTTGCAAGGCGGGCAATGTATTTGGCGAGAATGTCTATTTCGAGGTTAAGCTCATCGCCGGTTTTTTTGTCGCCAAGGTGAGTGCGCAGCAAAGTTTCGGGAATGAGGTTTATCCAAAAACCATTTTCGTCCATGCGGTTAATGGTGAGGCTGGTGCCATCCAACGCGACGGAGCCTTTGGGGACAAAGCCATAGGCGAGGGCTTTGGGCATTTCTATGGCCAAAATGCGGGAGGCGCCCTCATCAAAGCACTCTAATACGCGCACAACACCGTCTACATGTCCTTGCAGCCAGTGGCCCCCCATGCGTGCGCCCAGGGCCAAAGCCCTCTCGAGGTGTAGACGGCGGCCCACCTTCCAATGTTTCAGCGTTGTCACACGCAAACTCTCTTGAGAAACTTGCACGCGAAAGCGTGTGTCCTCCCATTCTACCACGGTGAGGCAACAACCATCACAGGCAATGGACTCTCCGAGACGCCCTTCGCTAAAACGTGTCTCTATCCAAAAATCAACTCCGCCTTCTTCTTCTCCCTCTTGAGGGGCCTCCCCTTTGAGGGCTGTTGGCTTCAGTGCGTAAATTGTCCCTATGTCTTCAATCAGTCCCGTAAACATGGTTAGCGCTTTTTTGTTTTCCCTTCGGCCTTGTGTGTTGTGCTTTTCTCTTCTTCTGTCTCTTTGGCCTGCTCTTCAAGTTTTTCTTGCAAGGTTAAAAAGTCAGCAATGCGTCCATCGGCTTTTCTGAGGCGGCGGCTCAGCATACGGCAAATGTTTTGCAGCACAATAACATAGGCATAGTTGTCATCGCGGTAGAGGTTATATAAATCCATGTTGGTCAGCGAATAGGTGTGGGTACGTTTTTTGGCGATGACGGTGGCCGACCTGGGCTGCAACTCCACCAACGTCATCTCCCCAAAAGTTTCGCCCGGACCCAGGCGCACTATCAACACCTCGGCTCCACCTGAGGCGCGGCGCACTATTTCTACTTCGCCTTCCCGCAACACGTGCATGGTCCGACCCAACTCTCCCTCGTGGAATACCACCTCCCCAGGCTCAAAGCGCTGCTCTTGCAAACGCTCAATCAGCCGATCCAAGGAGCGTCCCTCAAGGCCACCAAAAATAGGAACACTGCGCAAAAAAGTAACGAGGGACATTTCTTGAGGGGTCGTCATAAGCTTATTTAGCTATAAATGGGCTTGTCGAAGCAATAACGAAAACACAAAGTGCTTTCTCCCGCTTCCCCCACAGCCACGGCCCTTAAAAGCATGTTGAAAATTATGGTTTTTCCAGAAAAACAGCCTCATAACCCGCCCACAACTCGCAAACACATTCAGGGGCTTTTGCCGTGTGTGTGCTTATGGAAAAAACCCCCTCAAAGCTTCTTCTTGTTTTAACCGTTGCCTCCATGGACATTCGGATTTCGTCCAGTTTGCAGGCTGTTCCGCCCATCTCCCAGCTTATATTCGCCACATTGCCATCCGCACGCCAACGCTCCGTGTCTGACAAATAAAAACCAACAAGCTGGATTTCAAAAAAGTCATAACCCCAAAATACCAGCTCCCCCGTTGTACGCAAATGCCCAACCGCAAACAGGCCCGGCTCTTCCGCCAAACCACAGTCATCCTTAAGTATGTGCTGCCTGACCAGCTGATAGTCCCCATCCTCCAGCTTGTGCCCACAGCCCCAAAACACAGCACTTAAAAATAAAACACTGAATAACAAGGGGTTAAAAAAGGGTTTTAACAAGGGTTTTAACAAGGGTTTGCTGTCCATTTTCAGCTTCTTTGAGGCTCCATGCCCACCCAAGCTTCTCCGTCCTCATATACTTCTTTTTTCCATATGGGCACCACGCGTTTCAGCTCCTCTATGGCGAAGGCGCAGGCCTCAAAAGCGGCCTGGCGGTGGGCTGAAGCGACGGACATAACCACAATGGCCTCTTGGGGCAGCAAAAGGCCCATGCGGTGCACCATACGCATGTGTGTGCCGGGCCAACGCCTTTGTATTTCATCGGCAATGGCCTCCATGCGCTCTTCGGCCATGGGGGCAAAGGCCTCGCAATGCAAGGAGAGCACTTTGCGCCCCTGGCTCCTCTCGCGTACACTGCCCACAAAGCACAGCGTGGCGCCACAGCCCGCGTCGCTCATTTC
Source organism: Cystobacterineae bacterium (assembly GCA_009782175.1). Lineage (GTDB taxonomy): Bacteria > Myxococcota > Myxococcia > Myxococcales > Myxococcaceae > WRKR01. The sequence goes on along the minus strand of WRKR01000025.1, from coordinate 35,739 downwards.
CGAAAAAAAGGGGGAAGGCTCCAAAGGGCTGTCGCTCATGCGGCAGCGAGGTTTGCCACCTGCTACCGGCGGAATGAGGGCCAACTCATCCCCCTCTTGCAGCAAGGCCTCCTCATCTACAAAGCGCGCATTCAACGCAACGCGCAAATGTTTGCGCAAGGGCAACAATTGAGGGTAGTCCACACACAAAGCCTCCATGGCGGCGCCCACCCTTGCAGGTGAGGGCAATGCCCGTGTCTCTTTGGCTTTGCCTGTCACTTCTCGCGCCACCGCAAAAAACAAAACCTGAAGCGCCATTGAGGCCTCGTGGGAGAAGGGCTAAAACTCGAAAGCCAGGCCAAACATCCAATGGCCCGCTGACAAGTTAATGCCCGCTTTACCAAAACTTTTCACCTGCTCAAAGGCATATTCCGCAAACACATAGCTGTGGTTTATGCCCATGCTTGCCTGAAAGTCTTTGGCCAGTTGCCTCTCAAAAGCATCCAACTGCACGGCAATGCCTGCAACACCCAAATAGCCGCTGCGCCACCCTCGGGCTTTTTCTCCTGCTGCCTCGCTGGTCTTCCCTCCTTTGGTGGACCACCAATGGTTGAGCATGAGGCCCACCTTGCCATAGGGCACCAGAGGAATGTCAAAATGGTTTGCAAAAATGTCCATGCGCCAAACAAACAAAAACTTTATGGGGATAATTTTGAGGCTTGTCGTCTGCAAGCTGGGCTCTCCCCCTATGAGGGCTTTTCCATAAACCTCCGCATAACCACTGGCAATGCCCACCCCAAGGGAGCCAAAACCGTGAAAAAACTGCCAGTCCAACTCCGCCTCGCTCAGCAGCATGCGTTTTTTTCCAAACAACTGCCTATAGGGGCCTTCTCCTGGGGGAAAGGCTTTGTCCACATGGGGGCGGTAGGGGCCAAGCCTCAACTCCAGGGCAAAGTCTTGCCTGGAGGGCATTTCCGGCGTTTGCCCCAAAACACCCGAAGAGAGGGCACATAAAAACGCAAAGCTCAGCATGGGCGCCTCCTCCTCCCAAGGCAAAGCCCCAAAAACACCAGCCCTAAGCCTGACAGGCCCCCTCCTGCCACCCTGCAGCTTCCGCTTGCGCCTCCATTTTGCTTATAAACATCCCAAAACCCATCCGTATGTACGGAGCTTTCTTCTATTAACTCGGAGTTGGGGCTTTTATTGCCGGCCAAGTCCACGCTTTGCAAAAAAAACGTATAGGGAGTGTTGTTTTCAAGCCCCGAAGCGCTGATGGCGTTGAGTGCAAAATTCACACGTCCCATTTCTTCAAAGTCTTCTGCGCTGCCACTGCGTTTTCCATAGAGCAGCACTTCATTCAAATAGTCCCCGGAAGCTGAAAAACGTATGGTTATTTCTCCATCATAGCCTTCGGAGCTGTTAATGAGGGGTGCAGGGGGCGCGGTGGTTTTATAAACCACGGAAAGCGTATTGGAGGACACTTTCTCCGGGTCGTTATTGCAATTGCCCAGCATGTCTCTGAGCAAAATTTCGCCGCAAATATAGTGCTCTATTTGCACGTTTTCAGCGCCACAAGACAGCTCTCCTTTAAAGCCCGGCAAGCTTGAGAGTGCCACCGTCCTGGAGCCTGTCAAAAAGTCCGTCCTGTCAGAAGGAATGTTAAACAAATCCACCCTGGACTCTGTGTCTGAGCAGGATTGGGTGCTCACCCAAAGCTGCAAGCCGGAGCAAGCCGTGCGGTAGATGGGATTAAACAGCCAAAAAACGGAGAAGGAGCTGTTGCAGGCGGATTTGCCAAAAACCCACTCCTGCTCAGAGCCAAAGGAGCTGAAGGACAAACTCAAAGTTTGAGCGACCCCCGCGGTGCTCAACAAAAACAGGCCCAAAAACAGCAGACGGCGAAGGCGCAAAAACATCTCCATAAACTTTTCTCCAGCAAAGCGCAGGCCAAGGCAAGTGTTTGTATTTTCAAATACATAAGCCGCCTTCTGCAGCGTTTTTTGACAAGTTGTCATGCGTCCACCCCCGCCATCGCCAAAGTGGCTGCAAACTCAGCCAGGCGGTTGGCCGGCTCAAAGGCCAAAACCCCTCTCAAAACATTGCCCTGAAGGCGCAGTTTGCCCACAAGCAAAGAGGCATCCTGGCTTACCAACATGGGCATGGGGAAAAGGCTGTGTGCTTTGTTTTCCTGCACCGTGTTTTCCTGCACCGTGTCTTCCTGCTCCGTATATTCCGACACGTTGCCATCCAACATTTTTATTCCATGGCCCAAGGCCAAAGCCTTGCGCCAATGCTCCAAGCCCTTGCCGCCTCCAACCACAACGCTGAAGGAGAGGCTAATACCGAAGAAAAAGGGGGCCAAAAAAACATGCAGCCCCAGCTCCACAGGGCTCCCCAGCAAGCGCGAAAGCTCAGCGGCTGCTTCGGCCTCCGCGTGGTTTGCAAAGCCCCCCTCCTCTCCCTCGAAGGCCGGGAGTATATTAAAAGCCTGTCGCCGCCCCCCCTCTGCCTCCGCTTCTCGGCCATTCAGCATGGCCAGTGTCTGCTGCTCCAGGGTTTGCACCCCTCCTTTGCCCAGGCAGGCTGCCCCGCATATGGCCGTTGCCTCCACGCGCCCCAGGGGCCTGAGGGGGAAAAGCAGGCAGGCCAAAGCATGGGCCAAAGGTGAGGCCAGCGCCAAGTGCTGCTCAGCGGGAGGCCACTCAAGCTTTGCTCCCTCTGCATGGGCATGGGGGGAGAGGAGGGGAATTTTGGGCAGGGAGCCACCACTCGCGTCCAATATGCGCAGGCCCGCTTGCTCTGCCCACAACATGGCCTGCGCCGCCGGCTTCCTCGGCAAGGCCAGCACTGCCAAGGTTGCTCCCTTGAGTGCCGCGGGGGCCATGGCCTCTATACAGAGGCTCTCCTCCCCATAGGAAAGCTCCTCCCCCTCGGAGTGCTTGCTGGCCACAAGCGTTAAGGCCTTGGAGGGAAAACCCTTGGCCTCAAGGGCCTGCGTCAGCTGCTTTCCAAAAATACCGGTGGCCCCCAGCAATACCATGTGCCCTCTCTTCACAGTGCTTCTCCTGTATTTAAAGTGTCCCCCGGCGTGCCCGGTGTGGCTTGTGTACTGGGTGTATCCGGCCTGCCCGGTGCACTGGGCATGGCTTGTGTTCCCGGCATGGCTGGTGTGTCTGGTAGGCTTGGTGTGTCTGGTAGGCTTGGTGTGCCCGGTGTGCTGGGTGTGGCTTGTCTGTTTTGTGCAAACAGGGGGTTTGCTTCTGCGCCGCTGCCGCGCAAATAGCTGGGGGCCAGGGAGAAAAGCGTTTTTTTGTCAAAGGGGGCAAAGTGGGCCAATTGTGCAATGGCGGCGGCGGAGGGCCAGGTAGGGCAGAGGGGCAACTGTTGTGGGGGCACACCTTCGGCCAAAAAGGCCTCTCTAAAGCTGTGTATGCCAAAACCCAGGGCGAGGCTTTCGGGGGAGTGTTGGAGGCGTTTGGCCAATTGTGCCACTTTAAAAGTTTGCTCTGCCTCTAACTCTATAAGTGCTCCTTCAGGGGTGCGCAAAAACAAGCCGGCAAATACTTCGCCTTTTCTGAATACCGTTGTGGCCCACAGAGGCCTGCCTATGGGCCCCTCCAAAGCCAAAGCCTTCAGAGAGGAAACCCCTGCCAGCGGAAGGGAAGCCGCATAGGCCAGGGCCTTGGCCATGGAGAGGGCTATGCGTAGCCCCGTAAAGGAGCCTGGGCCAAGCCCTACGGCCACACCCCTCAATTGCTTTGCCACAAGGCCCTGCTCCGCCAACATCTCAAAGGCCGCCCCTGGCAAAACAACGCTGGAGCGCTCAGGCGGGTGAAACCAGCGCTCAGCGCATATGTGGCCTGCATGGAGGAGGGCCAAAGAGAGTGTGCTGGTGGAGCTGTCCAATGCCAAAACCATGCTCACCTCAACAAGCGTACAATGTCATTTTTAAATGCATAGCCCATCATCAACATCAGCAATACAAAACCGACGAGGTTGGCAATTTCACGAAAGCGCATGGGCAAAGGCTTGCGGCGAATGCCTTCCCACAGGGCTGAAAGCACCGTAAACCCATCCAACACGGGCACGGGCAACAAATTCGCGAGCGCAAGGCTTATGGAAATTAAAGCCATAACGCGCAAATAGCCGTCCAGGCCCTGCTCTATGCCCTGTGCGGTGGTTTGAAAAATCAACACGGGGCCACCCACATTTTCGCCTGAAACTTTCCCTGTCAACAGCTTGGCAATGCTCGCAGCCATTTGAAGGGTTATGTCCGGCACCACCTTCAGGGCTTTGCCCCAGGCTTGCCAAAAGCCAATATGGATTATTTGCGTTTCTGGTGAGGCTGCACTCCTCAGCGTGTCTGCCGTGGAAACATAGGCCAGTTGTGGCCTTAACCCCAACTCCCACACCTGAAGGCGGTGTTTAAATTCAATTTGTATCTCTTTCTGTTCCTGGGCCAATGTTTTTTCTTCATGTTTGCCCTCGGGGCTCAGCCACCTCAGTTGAATGGGCTGCCCTTCAAGCCCTTTGAGTTTTTGGGCTATGGCACTCCAGGAGTGAATGGGCTCCCCATTCCACGTCAACAAAAAATCACCCTGCTTGAGGCCTGCTTTTTCGGCAGGAGAGTTGGCCAATACTTCGGCCACAAACAAATCCCCCGGCATGGCGCCCATGGCCTCATAGCCCAAACCCTCTTGTTTGGGCATGCTCAATAAAACCACCTCAGGCATTTGCAGTTTCCACCCCGCAAGCTCCTCATATTGCGCGCGCGCCACGCGAAGCTGCAGAGGAGAAGAGGCCACCTTCAGTGCTTTGAGCAGCTCCACCTCATCGCGAATGGGCTCGCCATTTATTTCCAAAACCCTGTCAAAAGTTTTCAACCCGGCCGCTTGGGCTGCGGAGCCTGGAAGCACACCCAGCACAGCCGGGCGCGCCTGGAGGGACACGCCCAAAATACCCTGGGTCCTTTTTCCAAGTGGCGTCACCTCCTCATGCCTCATGGGACGCAGTTGGGTGCTGTGTATAACGCCGTCACGCTTATATTCTATAGCAACCTCCTTCTCCCAACGGTTGCGAAGGACGGTGGAAATGTCCTCAAAGGACTGAATGGGGACGCCGTCAATGCGCGTCAACACGTCTCCCGGCAACAAACCGGCCTGGGCGGCGGGGAAGCCCGGTGTTATGGCGCCCAGGCGCGGCAAAAACACTTCTGTGCTCCCCCAATAAACGACAAAAAACACCAGTACGGGGAAAACAATGTTGAAGGCAGGGCCTGCCAGCGCAATGGCTGCACGCTTCCACCAGGGCTGTGCCAAAAAGCTTCGGGCTTCTTCTTCAGGGTTTTCTATGGCGTCCTTGGGCAACTCCCCTGCCATGCGCACAAAACCACCCAGAGGGATCCACGCCAAAACATATTCCGTTTCACCATATTTAAAGCCCCACAGCTTGGGGCCAAAACCAATGGAAAATTTCAGCACTTTGACGCCCAGGAGTTTGGCCACCCCAAAATGGCCCAACTCGTGCACAGCCACCAAGCCCCCAAGGAGTATAACAAAACCTAAAATTTGTTGAAAAACCAACATGCCCTATTGTCCTCAGCAACTTGTCCTCAGCAACCTGCCCTCACCCACTTGTGTCCTAACCTCTCAAACTCCGCACAGCCAGAAAAACCATGTGGCCTGAAAAACCTGTGGCCCCAAAAACTATGCAGCCATAGCAAACAAACTCATATGCAGCCAAACCGCCGGGGCTATAACCAACAAAGCGTCTACCCTGTCGAGTATGCCGCCATGGCCTGGCAAAAGCTTTCCAGAGTCCTTTTTTCCGAAGGAGCGTTTTAATGCGGACTCGCTGAAGTCCCCCAAGGGGCCCAAAATGCCTGCCACCGCACCCAAAAGCAAACACTCCCATAGCTGCAGGTTTGGCAAAGCCCAAAGCTTCAGCAAAAAGGCCCCCACTGTGGAGCCCAACAGGCCTCCGGCAAAGCCTTCCCAGGTTTTTTTAGGGCTGACGGAGGGGAGCATTGTGTGTTTCCCAAAAAGGCGTCCTGCAAAATAGGCAAAAGTGTCATTGGCCCATGTTAACACCATGGCCATCAGCACCCAGGCAAAGCTCTGCTCCCTCAGTGCGGAAAGTGCCGCCATGCCCAGGCCTATATAAACTGAGGCGGCCATGAGGTGGCCCATGCGCGCAGCTGCCTCTGAGCGTGGCCCACAAAGCAAATGCCAAGCCCAACCCACCGCATAAAGGCCGCCTGCCATGCACAACATCCACAGCAGGGGGTGTACAATAAAGGGGGTGCAAAGCCAGGGTGCCAAAGCCACGGCCAAGGCAGCGGCCACGCCCAGCATGCCTGGTTTCCCCCAGGCCATGCCGAGGTATTCCAGCATGCACAACACCGTTGCCAGGGAAAGCAAGGCGGCGCTCCAGGCATTGCCCTTCCACACCAAAAACAAAACCATGGGCAAAAGCACCAAGGCAGAGGAAACCCGCAAAAACAAATTGTTTTGAAAAAAGCTCACGGGGAGGGGGGCCTCAACTGTGCGGAGGTATATCCAAAACGACGCTCTCTCTGCTGGTATTCAGCAAGGGCGTCCAAAAACTGCGCCTCTTGGAAATCCGGCCACAGCGTGGAAGAGAATACCAACTCCGCATAGGCAATTTGCCACAACAAAAAATTGGAAATGCGCAACTCGCCGCTTGTGCGCACCAACATATCCACCTCTGGAAGTCCGGAGGTGGATAACTCTGCCTCAAAGGCCACCTCATCTATACCCTCTGCGGACAACTCCCCCTGCGCTACCTTTTGCGCCAAACGGCGCGCTGCCAATACCAACTCCTCCCGGGAGCCATAGCTGACGGCCAAAGTCAACACCATCTCCGTATGAGAGGCACTGGCCTCACACAATTCCAAAAGAGGCTCCCTCACCTCCGCGGGGAGACGGGCCAGCTCTCCAATAACATTCAGCTTTATTTGGTTGTCGAGAATTTCATGGCGCTCTTTGAGCAAATATTCGCTTAAAAGCGCCATCAACCCTTCAATCTCATCCCAGGGGCGCATCCAATTTTGCATGGAGAAGGCATAAAGCGTAACGGCCTGAAGGCCCAGGCGGCGGGCGCACCGCGTCACTTCACGCACGCGGTTGGCGCCCTCCCGGTGGCCTTCGAGGCGCGGAAGGCCTCGCAACTCGGCCCAGCGCCCATTGCCGTCCATAATAATGCCAATGTGCTTTGGCAAGGGACGTTGCTTCACCAACTGTTCAAGAGAGCTAACTGACTTCATCAAAATGAGGCCCTAGAGGGTTTGGCGAACTTTTCTACTCAAAAGCATGGAGGAGGTGCTAGTTTCATTTCATTTCATTTCATTTCAGTCCAAATTGGCGTCCATTCAATTTCTCTGTTTTATCTGTCAACTCTCCACCTTTCTGTTGTTATATGTTCTGTCATGCCCCCAAAAACCGTAGGCCCTTACCGTATCCTTGAAAAATTAGGCTCCGGGGGGGTTGGAACGGTTTATAAAGCCATAGATAGGCGTTCAAACGAGTGCGTAGCTCTCAAATTGCTGTCTACAGGTACGGCATTGGACGTGCGTGTTGTACGCAGGCTTACTCGCGAGTATGAAACTTTACAAGGTTTGTCCCACCCCAACGTCGTTCGCGTTTATGACACGGGGGTACACCGAGGCTATCCCTATTTAACCATGGAGCTGGTGGAGGGGCTGACGCTGCGCCACTATCTCTCTTTGTCTTCCAGTGAGTTAACCTCTGACAACCAATTGGTTTTAGCCATTAAAGCCCATTTAGAAAACCTCAACAAACACAGCTGGGATGATGAGGCTTCCCGCACGGACAGGACGGAGGACTCTGAGCGTTATTTTGGCATTGCGGACTATGCTGAGGAAGCCCCCAGTGACATGGAGCAGCAGGGCCCCGAGTCCATACGTGCCCTTGCCAAAATGGTTGGAGAGCCTGACACGGCAGCAAGCTCCTCCTCTGAAGCTTCGGTGGACTTGCCTTATGAGTTGCCTGCCACACCTTATGTACCTGTCACCTCTCACTCCATGAGTGAGGCGGAGCTTATTCAAATAAACCGTCCGGAGCGTGTTGGCCGCTTGAAGGATGTTTTTTTGCAGCTTGCGCAGGCCCTTTCTCACATTCACGGGCGTGGCCTCATCCACAGGGATTTGAAGCCCTCCAACATTATGGTGAATGAGGACCGTGTCGCCAAACTCATGGATTTTGGGCTGGCCAAATTCATCTCGGACGACCTATCCAGCGTCACCAACACGGGCAACATGGTGGGCACATTCCGCTATATGGCGCCGGAGCAAATTCTCGGGGAGCACGTTGACGCGCGGGCTGACCTCTATTCGCTGGGCGTCATCCTCTATGAGTTGCTTTCAGGCAGGCCCCCCTTTGAGGCCAAAACACCTTATGAGCTTTGGCGACAAGTCCTTGAGACAGAGCCCAGACCCATTATGTCCATTAACGCCGCAGTGGACCGCCAAATGGCACAAATCGCCCAAGGGTTGATGAATAAAGAGCCTGACGATAGAATCCAAACAGCAGAAGAAGTATATGAGGCACTTTGGGAGTGAAAAAAAGCATTGAAGTCTCCTCCCAAGGAGCCAAGCAGCGCATTGACGTCTATTTGGCTCAGGCTTTGTGCCTGTCTCGAAACACCATCAAACGACTTTTGGCTTGCAAAGCTGTGCTTTGCCATGGGCGCGCCGTCTCCAAAAGTCAAACCTTTGAGCAGGGCAGCTTGTTGGAAGTCGACTTGAGCTTGGCTCACATGCAACTCATCCCCAACCCTTCTTTGCCACTTCACGTGTTGTTTGAAGATGAGGCCTTGCTGGTTTTGGACAAACCCACAGCGCTCCCCTGCTATCCTCTGCGCGCTGAAGAAACCCATACCTTGGCCAATGCACTCGTTGCACGCTATCCAACACAGACAAGCGCCTCCTCTAACCCGCTTGAAGCAGGGCTCTGCCATAGACTTGACACAGAAACCTCTGGACTCCTTGTCGCCGCCCGCAACCCAAAGGCCTATCGCCACATGCGAGAAGCCTTCTCAAAGCAACAAATATATAAGCGCTATTGGGGCCTCTGCACGGGTGAGTTGCCCCCCAAAGGCACCCTCTCCTCCCCTCTTATACAAAAAGGGCAACGCTCCAAAATTGCCCACCCTGACAACCCTAAAGCACGAGCGGCCTATACGCAATTTTGCCTCATTGAGCAAAAGGGCCCCTATAGCCTGCTCTCTATAGAAATTGTTACGGGTGTTATGCACCAAATACGCGCCCATTTGGCAAGCCATGGCGCTCCCCTCCTGGGGGATGAGCGCTATGGCCTGGGAAAGTCCTCCCTTTGCCCCAGGCTGTTTCTGCATGCAACAGAGCTTCGGTTTTTGCACCCGCTCACCCGACAAAACATGCACTTTGAAGGGCCCTTGCCACCTGAATTGTGCGCTGTGTTGGCAAAGCTGGAATTTAGCTTTTTAAAAAAACGGCAAACCGAAACTTAAGTCAACGCAGAACTTCGGTCGCTGCCTGGCTGTCCTCAGGCATGCTGCCTGGCACATTGTCGGGAACATTGCTTGGCACATTGTCGAGCACGCTGCCTGGCACATTGCTTGGCACATTGTCGGGCACGCTGCTTGGCACATTGCTTGGCATATTGTCGGGCGCGCTGCTTGGCACATTGCTTGGCACATTGTCGGGCTCAACAAGGTTGTCCTCGCGCAAGCGCGCTTGAAAGGAGCGGCTATGCATGGGCTTTCTCTTTTTTTTGGAAGACACTTTAATGGAGCGCTCCCGCTGAGTTTTCCATGCTTTTAGCTCGTTGGGGAATTGGCCTGTGGCTGCACTCCAAATTTCAAACACTTTCAAAGCATCTTCAAACAAAGCATGCTCTCTAAAGTGGTTGAGGCCACCTTTATATTTGCGTTGCCCAGCCAAAATGCGCTGAGCATTCAACAAGCCTCTGCAACCTTCTGCAATGCGTTTGGGAAAAACAATCTCTCGTTTGAGTTCCTTCAAAAAAGCGTGGAGCTTTGCCAAATTATTTATATAGGCGTCTGGCAAAAGCGGATTGGCCACGCTCATCGCCAAGCAAGCCAAAACCACCTCGTCGCTGCAATTCTTCTCATGGGCAAGCCAAGCGTCCAAAACCCCAACACAGGAAAAAAACGTCTCTCTTTCTTCTTCTGTCGCTTCATTCAAAAAACGCCACAGCGGCGGAAGCAACAACTTCAAAGCATCCAGAGAAATCAGCATCTGCAAAGCGGGTTTTGCAATCCCCCCTCTGAGCAGCCTAAAGGTTTCTTCCAAAAGGCGCGGTGGGGAGCACTTGGGCAAATCCACAACGGCTGCTTCCATGGCCGCATATGTAGGTGGTTCAATCTCAAAACCCAGCTTGCACATAAAACGCACGGCGCGGAGAATGCGCACGGGGTCTTCCCTCATCCGAATTTCAGGGTCCCCAATGGTGCGCAGCACCCCCCGTTTCAAATCCGCATAGCCGTCGACAAAGTCAATCACATGCGCAGCCAGCGGATCAAAAAACAAACCGTTAATGGTGAAGTCCCGACGGCAAGCATCCTCTTGTGCGGAGCCAAACACATTGTCACGGCGGATCAGCAAATCCCCCGGGTTTTGGGAGTTGTCTGGAGTTGCGCGGAATGTGGCAACTTCAAAAATCCTTCCTTTGCTGGCAAAAACATGTGCCAGCCTGAAGCGGCGCCCTATTAAACGGCAACGTCTAAACAAAGCCCGTATTTCTTCCGGCAAGGCATCCGTCGCAATGTCAAAGTCTTTAGGCGTGCGTTGAAGCAACAAATCCCTCACACAGCCCCCCACCAAATAAGCTTCATGGCCATGTTGCCGAAGACGAAGGACAACACGGACAGCATCCGCATCCAGCTGTCCATATTCAATGACAGACTTCACATTCTCCTTCTGTGCTTGCGTTAAATCCGCCCCTGTCAAAGGAGCTGACACAGCACTGAAATCCACGTCAGTCATGTTAGTATGCTACTCCCAAGCAAAGCTTCCCTAAGCCTAAACACCCGCTTTGCCTCCATAGCGCGCACATAGCCCAGCTACAAGCGCCGCCAGCAATTCCCTTGTGTTTTTCTCAACCGCTTTTCTCAACCACTTCTCAGACGGGGCAAACGCAATGCCCCCAAACAAACCAAAAAAACCATTCCAGCGGCAACAAAGTAAGTCGCGGAAGGACAAAACCTCGTATATAAAAATCCACCCAGCAAAGGCCCCAAAACCCGCCCTAAAGCCCCCATGCTTTGGTAGGTCCCCAGGGCCTCACCATAGTTCTCCTTGGGGACCAGCCTTGAAACCAAAGCGGATAATGAGGGGTTATAAAGGGCTGACCCCAAAGCAATGAGGATGGCGGGCAAATACATCCATGCAAATTGCGTCGGCAGGGAAAACAAAGCCAAGCCCAAAGCCACCCAAGCTGTGCCCAACACCACCAAACGTTTCTCTGAAAAATATTTTCGAAAATATCGAATGGCAAAACCCTGGATGAAAACGCTAACCACGCCAATGGCTGCAAACAACCAACCCACCATTGTGGAGGCTTGGCTATGTGTGGCCGCATCCACATGGGTATGCAAATAAAACAGGCCCCCTTCTATGGAGGAATGGGGGGCCAAAAATTTTTGGAGAATAAAAACAGCAAAAGTGGTCTCCATCTGCGTAAACGCTATCGTATAAAACACAGAAATCAGCAAAGCCAACCCAAAACCTGGCATTTTAAGCCAATGCTTCCACCGGATTTTTCCATGGCTTTTCTTCCTTTGTTCTTCTGGAATTTCTGCCAAAAAAAACAAAGCCAACAAAAAGCTTAAACCTGAAAAACAAGCACTCGCTATCCCTATGGCAAAATTTCCTCCAAGTCCCCCCAAAAGCCCGCCTAAGGCTGGGCCCAACACAAAACCCAAGCCAAAAGCAGCACCTATAATTGCCATTCCTTGGGTCCTGTTCTCTTCAGAGGTTATGTCTGCCACATAGGCTTGGGCTGTGGCAATATTGGCCGCCGCAGCCCCTGCCAACAAACGCGAAACAAACAACATGGCAAGAGAGTCCGCAAAGGCAAACACAAGGTTGGCAACCACAAAGCCCGCGAGGCTATAAAGCAATATGGGCTTTCGGCCTATTCTGTCGGACAATTTCCCCAAACGAGGGGCCACCAGAAACTGCATCAGCGAGTAGCTTGACATCAAAAGCCCAACCATAAAGGCTGAGCCTTGATATTTGTCTACATAAATACCCAGCTGTGGAACAACAACCCCAAACCCCAGCAGATCAACAAAAACAACAAGAAAAATAATACCCAGGGAGGCCCGTCGCTTCACGGATCATCCGCTGCTGCCGCTGGTGTCAACGGCTTATCAATGCACCCTTTGGTTAAGGTATAGCGATAGGTGCCCAGTTCATCGCGCCAATATTCACCTACATAAGGCCAGTGGAGGTAGTCATCCGGAACGGCAACGGAGTATTTGTATTTGCGGATGACGTCGCGTGCACCCCCTTCGGCCAATTGCTGCTCCAAATATATTTTCTCTTTTTCTACGGTGTCCACTCGGATTCGCAGTGCATTGGAGCTCAAAGTCCGCAGCTCCAAAAGCTCAAATTCCAGCTTGCCCTTGGCCACAATGCCCGCCTTGTTCATCAACCTCTCGCGTTGGGCCTTAATGGAATCAATCAACGCCTTAACCAACTCGGAATATTTAAAGGTGTCAGCATAGCCGCTGAAAGCATCCACCTCTTTTTCCAGCTCGTGGATGGCATCCAAAGTCTTTCGCAAATCCGTATCCGTCAGCGCAAGGTTCAAAACTCGAGCGAGAATTTCATTCGTCATGCGAGAGCCTCGCTTCTCAGCGTTCATTTTTTTAATCTCATCCAAGGCTTGATAATATCCTTCCGCACTCATGTTGGAAGCCACCATTTCCTCCAGCTTCTCCTGGACAGGCCCATAAATGGCCTCAAAGTCGTCAACAATGCTGAGTGCTTCCTGGTAACGGCAATTTTCAAAATAAATGACGGCCTTTAAAATAAATGCTTCGGGGAAATATTCTTCGCGGAAAAAGGGTGAAGACAAGGTGATGAGGTTTCCCAGTGCCTGCTCATATTGGCCAATGCGGTAGCTGGCCCAGGAGGATTCAAAGAGAGCGTTAAGCCATTGCTCATGCCCTCGCTCAATTTTGGAATAATAAAAAATGGCATTCCGGCTTTGTCCAACACCATAGTGGATGCGTGCCAACTGCATAAAAGCCAATTCACGCAGCGCCAAGAAAGCTTTGCCGCTTGGATCTAAGGCGCCTTGCGGCATGCGTGTTTTGCGAATGACTTCTTTTAATGCGTCTACGGCTGGCTCCAACTTCTTGTCGCGATAATAGGCCAACCCCTCCAGGTATTTTGCTCGAGCATAATAAGGATCCCCCTCCGGAACAGCCAGGCTCAGGCGAACCACCTCTACAAAACTCTCATCGGCCTCCGCTTTCTGGCCTATGTCGTCCAACGCCTTTCCCCTCAAGAAATGATAGCGCGCCAACAAATAGCGAAACTCACTTCTAAACCGCTCCGGAAACTCAGCAGTGGAATAGCGAGCAATCTCATCTAAAATAACCGTCTCATTCACCGTTTTTCTTCCAATGAAAAACAGCCACTCCAATGCACTTTTGAAATAGGGGGTTGAAGCGCCTTTGGAGAGAATTTCAGAAAATTGGGACAGCGAAGAATGATAAAGCCCCAAACGGTAGAGCGCCTTCGCGAGTATATATTGGGCTTCTGTGGCAACAGAGGCCATCTTCGGGTTGTGTATTATTTCAAAAGCAGTCAGTGAAGCCTTCTCATAGTCCTCTGACTTAAACTGGTTAATGGCAATTTGGAGCAAACTCCTGTCCGCGTTTTTCGCACCCACCGCAACGCCGATGTGCTGCTCATATAGCTCATCCACATCAGGCACTTCATCCTCCGCCACAGGCATTGCAGCCGCTGCAGGCGCTGCGGGCGCTGCAGGCGACGAAGTTTCTTCGGGCATGGCTCCCTCTGCGTGTGAGGCAGCCGCATATTCCGTCTCATTTGCAGAAGTTGCTGGGGGAGTTGGTTTGACTTTGGCCGGGCGACGCTTTTGCGTCGCGGCTCGAGTCTTTGACTTTGTCTGCGCGTTTGTCTGAGCCTGGGCTTCAGAAAAACCAAAGAAAAAAGCAACCAGCATACCAGCGAAGGCGACATATTTATGCAACATGCAAAGCCTCATGAGTCAAAACCTGTCGGGAAAAAGAAAGAAAGACCAAAGTCAAACATGAGTTGGTTTCTGACAAAACGCTCGTTGCCGTTGCTTTCTTGATAGAGAAAGTCTCGAAGCTCCATGCGGACCGCCAGAAAGCGCGTCGCAACAAAGCGAAACCCAAGCCCGGCTGTTCCACCAAAACTGTGTTTGAGCTGTCCTTTGGGGCCATAACTCACCATGCCAGGGCCGATGAATACATAAAGCTTAAAGGGCAAGAATGCTTCAGCGCTTAGAGAAATTTTCCCATAAACAGGGGCCCATTGCAGCTCCAAGTCCCCCATAAAGCGAATGTTGCCATAGGCTCTGGACGCTTCCAATTGCTGGCGTGTGGGCTTTCTGCAGCCTGTGGGCTCACACACTTGTGTGGATCCAGAAATGGAAGAAAGTGCATAGCCTCCCCGAAACGCTATCCCCAACTCTTCCGTAAAATGATAGGCTATCAGGCCCCCCAATACATATTTCTTGAAAAAAGCATCCCGCAAAGAGAGCGCTATGCCCGGGCTCACTTCAAAGCGCCCATCCAGTTTAAAAAGCTGGCCGGAAACAGGGCGAATGCGTTCCCTCAATGGCCCCTTCGCATCTTTATCAATCTCTGAAATATCCCCGGCCTCTTCTTCTGCTGTTTGAGCCCATACGGAAGCGCCCATCAGCATTGCAACCATAAACCAAGCGCGCATCATTCGGCCTCCCTCCATGTCGACTTGAAGGGGAAGAAAAGGGACAGGCCCGCGTAGATCATCTGGATGTTTTGTATACCGCTTTTTTCCAGGCCATAGGGTTTATCCACATAGGAGGTATTCACCCATGCCGCGTTCACAGCCAAAAAATCCTTCACAACCACACGCATGTTAAACCCCACATCAAAAGCCGGCAAAAACCCTAAATTTCCATAGGTCGCCGCCTTCATCATCCCCGCCCCACCAATAACCCCGGCATCAAAATGGAGAATAGAGTTAAAAATAGATGCTTTGGCATATATGGGACTCCATTCTATGGAAGCCATCAACCACCACTGAGGCACAGAGGGGAAAATGGCCGAAGACAGAAAACGCTTCGCCATGCGCACGTCGTCTGTTTTGAGCATGTCCACAATGGTAAAACGGGCCGAAATCGCCAAAGTATCCGCCAAATAATAGGCCGCCCGAATGGAGCCACCCCACTTCGTATAAAGCGGGTCGTTCACACAAAAAGCAATATAGGGGGCCAACTCAAATCGGCCACGCTTCAGATAAAGCTTTTTTTGAACGCTTCGCACACGGTCGGATTGAGTAATATCCGATGATTGCATCACCGTAGGCCTGTCGCTTTCCGAAGTTTCGCGGGGAGGCAAGACGATGGCAGGAGGTTCAGCAGGAGGAACAGGAGGCGTTTCTGACTCTTCTAAATCCGAAAAATCAAGCCCCAGGGACTCTGTTTCTTGTGCCTGGGCATGGGCACCCCAGAGCAACCCAAGCAGACAGCACATGCTCAACAGGCCCACTGTCTTTCTCGTTTGGCTCAAAAGCACTGCCGTTCGGCTCAAAAGCACTGCCGGTTGGCTCAAAAGCACTGTCGTTTGGTTCAAAAGCACTCTCCATTTTCGCGCAATCCGCGAAGCAAAAGGATATACCCTTCTAAAATCCTTCTAAGGACTACCCTGCTGAGGACTTTAGCGGTACTTGCCCTATTCATCAACAAGTCGACACAATTATTGTCCATGCTCACTTAAGTTTCCTATGCACGCCTAAATGGTTTTATCTAAACCTCTGTTGTCATAAAAGGATAAGTTATGAAGTCAAAGACAATTCTATTCTCTTTTGCAATTCCTCTCACTCTATGGGCCCTGGCGTGCACAGACGCCAGCGATCTGGGGGTACCTTGCGAGCTTATCAAAAAGGGGGCGGACGGCAATACGGTGAAAATTACGGAAGCGGAAGCTCAACGCGCGCTGGATGATCTGCTGACAAGCGGAAAACAAGGCTCCACCGAAACCCGAGCCCTGGTCTCCCTGGGCGTTGCTGAATGTGAGGATTTGGCCTGCGTGCGTGACTCCAAGTTTAACCCAGGCTCCGTCGCCAGTGACAGCCCAGCCAAAGGCTATTGCTCTGAGCGATGTCAAGCCGTGGGAAACAGCTGCAAGGCCGGCAACTCCAAAACCAAATATGTTTGCCGCTCGCTCATGGAGGCTTGTGACAGCAACCCCTCTCTTGAGATCTGCAGCGGCATCAGCTCTCCGCTCTTTTGCGTGCAAGATAACTAGAGCACCTCCAGAAAACGGAACAAAACGGCACGCCACCGCCCTCGGAACGCATACTCATGGCTGCCAGCTAAGGCTTGTGCCCATGCGCACCCCCACCTTGGCACAAGTCCCCGCAGGAAGCTCCAGCACATAGCGGCTGGGAAGCCCAATGCTCAGAGACTGCAAACTCTGGGGCTTTGCTCGCTCTATTATCCCCACCACCCTCTTCTCTTCGGAAATAAAAACCAAATCCAAACTCAGCAAGGTGTTCTTCATCCAAAACGACCGCTCTCCCTCTCTGCCAAAATCAAACAACATCCCCTCCCGAGGCCCCAAAGACTTTCGCCACATCAACCCTCGAGCAGCCGCCTCAGGCGTATGCGCCAACTCAACCCAAAACACCTCCACCTGACGTGAAAAGCTGCCCTCAAAACTGAGGCGCAAACGAGGCAAGGGAGACATTTTATAATGCTCTGCCGTCACATCCTCTTCCTGCAAAACCTCTTTGACAGAATTCTTCCCCATCTCCTGACAAGCCAAGCCCACCGCAAACAATGCCCCAAGCCCTGCTGCCCTCACCAGGCTTTTGCACCCTAAGCCCTCTTGTTCACAATACATGCACTTTCCTCCCTCTTTCTCGCTCTTTCGCCCCTCTCTTCTTTAAAAATATTCATAAACCAACAAATATTAAAATATTCTGTTTTTTAAAAATATGGGGCTGCTTTCATAGCCACTTTTTTATAACTATGCTTTCATGGGCAGGGCATAGGCATTCTGTCCAACACACTCAGACACAAATAATGAAATTCAAATAATGAAATTCGAGTAATGAAATTCGAGTCCAGGCATCTCCTCTGTGCAACACTGAAGGAAATTGAAACCAGCTTTGTAGATAAACGCTATCCTCCTTTTCTGCTTGAGCACCACCCTCTGGTCCAGGCCATTCAAGTGCTGGAAATACGCCTTCAGAACAGCCGCCTCACGCGCCGCATTCAATATCTGCCCAAACCCCTTATACACAGCATAGGCCCTAAAAAAGTGGAGCCTTCCTGGTTCAGCTTCACGGAATATTCAACCTATGACTTTGAAAGCAAAATTCTCCATTTCAGCAATGAGCCGGACAATATGCAAGTCCGCTCCATGCTGAGCAACCAGGGGGAGCTTCGGTTTTCTTCGCTGGGGGACAAAACAGAGCGCATTGCAAGCGGCAACATCTGCCTGTGTCTTCCGGAACGGCTCCGCTTCCTTGGCGCTATGGGTGAATATCTCATCCAACATGAAGGCCTCAAAATCCTCCGGGGTGAAATTTCTGTTATGGAGCGCTTCGCCAAAGAAGTGTTGCGCGCCCCCGCTTCACCCCCCTAAATTCCACTGAGAATAAGCCAGGAGCCCTCTTTGGTTTTCTTCACATGCATCTGCTTTACATCCGAGTCCTGCATGTTCTTATCACCCATGGAAAAACTCAGCATATAGCTATAGGAAACCCAATACACATCCGGGTCTGACTTTGAGGGCTCCAGCTTGCGAAAATTCATCTGCAGCCGCACATTGTTGATCCGAGAAAAAAGCTCCGCAAACCTCTCTCTGGCATTCGCATAGTCCATGTCATCGGCCACATCGGCTGAGCCACCATCATCCGCAAAAGAGGTGTCCAACAAACGGACAATGCGCTCAACATCCTTGCCCTCAAAAGCCATACGGTATTCGTCAAGCATCTCAAGCAAAGCCCGGTTGCTCTCCGTATCACTCAAATCCGTCCCCGGAATGGTTTTCGTCGTGCAGGCCCATGCAAATACCAACACCATATATAAAAAGAAGCGCTTTAACATGCCGCCTGCTTAACACGTTTGAGCCCCCATGAAAATGAAACCCCTCTTAAACCCCCGCAGCTCCCCCTTTGGGCCCGCTCCTGCCTTGCTTGAGCGCTGGCGCATGCCTTGCTTCAGCTACCTACCCCATGGGGCCAAACAGCCGGCCTCCTTCCCCCCAAGGGGGGGCTTTTGCATTCGCCTGAAGGGCCTTAGCGTTTGTCCAGGGAAAACTCACGGGGTTGTGTGGAGCTGTCGGGGAGCACCTCTATTCCTATGTTGCCCAGCAGGCGGGCGTCTGCTGTCAGCACCTCTACTTTCCATTCACCGGGCGCATAGTTGGCTTTATAGGTGTGGCCTGTCCAGCCTGTTTGGCCAGAGTGGCGCAGCTGCAGCTGGATATGGTCGGTTTGTATCCACTGGCCTTGCGCGTTCTTGTGGTGCCACGCCACATAAATATTATCCTTAAAACGCTTGGGCGCAAAAATGCGCATCCACACATTCAGCTTGTCCTTAGGCCTGGCCAAAAAAGTTTGGGCGCCATGTTCCCAAAAGCGAAAGCCATCGCGAAGGAAAAGGAGCTCTGTTCCGTCCGCTTTGCGGACATCGTGGTATACGCCAATCCATTTGAGGGACAAGGGCACCGGTGGCACAACACCGGAAAAATAAAGCAGCAACAAAAGCAGTTGAATGCCAAGGCTGGGTGCAACAGCCCTCCAAAAATTCCATTTGGCGTCATCCGTAAAGTGCATGGAGAGGTACCACAACCCCAATACGGAAGCGGTGGAGAGGAAAACCGCCAGCACAAACAACCAGGCACTTAAAAAACCAAGCAACAAAGGCAGCAAATAGGCCCAAAAAGAGGTGCAGGTGAAACTCCACAAAGCCATGCGCATCAACGGGCCCAAATTGCGGAACAAGGGCAACTCGTTGAGGGCCAACAACACAGCCAAAAATGGAATAAATATCAAAAAACTGAGTGAGGAGACGACGGAAGCTCGAAAATAAAAAACAAAAAAGGCATTAAACAAACTCCCAAATAAAAAATGAATGACCCAGTCCCTGCGAGAAAGGAGTCGGCCCCACCACCTTTTGGGCACAACTTTGGTTAGGCAATAGTGGTGGTCTAACAAAATCAACACCGCCAGCAGCGCCACATAGCTGCCTTGCTGGAGCAGCATGGGCACAGAGTCAATGCTCTTCAAAAGCAGCAAGTCAAAACAAAAGCCCAAAAAGAAAAAGCCAGCATCCAACACCCATGGGCGTCGCTTCAACCAGGCTCGCCCGTTTGCATAAGTGCTTTTAATGGAAAATGCTGTCTTCTGTATGCGCTTAAAAAACCGAGGCCTGGCAGGCTCAGTTTGGGCTTCAACTTTGGTTTCAGGTTCCATAAATGTGGGTGAGGGGGTTGCCGCTCAAATAAAAACCCATCCACCCTCAGTGGGGAATGGGGGGTGAAAGCTCTCGCGCCTCCATGGAAGCCCAAAGTCCCCGGGCGTCCATCGGCTCAAACCTGGCCACATTTTTTTCTGAAACCAAAGCCACCCGCAAAACCTCATCCACATATTCGACGGGATAAAATTTCATGCTCTTTCGCACATAATGGGGCAACTCTTCCAGCGCCTTTCGGTTGCTTTTGGGAATGCACACCAGGCGGATGCCCGCGCGGTGTGCGGCCAATATTTTTTCTTTGACGCCCCCAACGGACAGCACGCGTCCACGCAGGGTTATTTCACCTGTCATCGCCAGATCGCTACGCACGGGTATACGTGTCAGGGCAGACAACATGGCCGTCACCAGGGTAACCCCTGCTGAAGGCCCATCCTTTGGAATGGCCCCCTCTGGGACATGGATATGCATGTCAGCGTGCTCCAAAAATTTCTCATCCATCCCAAAACGCCGGGCTCTGGCCCGCACATATGTCATCGCCGCCTGGGCGGACTCTTGCATAACCTCCCCCAGGTGGCCCGTAATAATGAGTTTCCCCTTGCCAGGCATGGTGGCGGCTTCTGTCAACAAAACATCCCCGCCGCTCTCCATAACCGCTAAGCCTGCAACAATGCCTATTTGGTTTAAACTCTCTCTGCGGATTTTGCTGAACTTTTGAGGGCCCAAAAGCTCACGCAAGCGCTTGCTGCCCAGCTGGTGCGGCTTGGTGCCTTCTTGCAGAACAAGACGAGCCAGTTTTCGAAATACTCTGGCAATTTCCCTTTCCAGAGAGCGCACGCCTGCCTCGCGCGTATAGCCGTGGATCAGCGTCTTCAAGGCAGCGTCCTCAAAACGAATGTCCACCTTGGAAAGCCCGTTGGCTTCCTGCTGCCTTGGCAAGAGGTGTTTTTTCAAAATGGCCATTTTTTCTTCGTCCGTATAGCCGGCAATCCGAATAAGTTCCATTCTATCCAAAAGCGGACCCGGAATGGCATGCGCATTGTTCGCCGTGCACACAAACAAGGCGCGCGACAGATCATAATCCAACTCAAGGTAGTGGTCGTTAAAAGCCTCATTCTGCTCAGGGTCCAAAACCTCAAGCAGTGCAGAGGATGGATCTCCACGAAAGTCCGAAGACATTTTGTCAATCTCATCGAGCAACACCACGGGGTTGTTGGACTGTGCTTTCTTCATCGCCTGAATAATTTTCCCCGGCATCGCCCCCACATAGGTGCGCCGGTGCCCTCGAATTTCAGCTTCGTCGCGGACGCCTCCCAAGGAAATGCGCACAAACTTTCGAGAAAGCGCGCGAGCAATGGAATGCCCCAGTGAAGTTTTTCCAACCCCTGGCGGACCCACCAAACACAAAATGGGTCCCCGCATTTTTCCTGCCAAGGTTTGTACGGCGAGATGGTCTAAAATGCGCTCTTTGGTTTGCTCAAGTCCGTGGTGGTCTTCATTGAGGATGTCTTCTGCCAGCGCAATGTCCACATTATCTGTGGTTTCTTGTTGCCACGGCAAGGCCAACACCCAATCAATATAGTTTCGCAAAACACCGGCCTCTGCACTCATGGGGCCCATGAGGGAAAACTTTTTAAGCTCTCTGTGCATTTTCTCCCGAGCTTCAGGGTTTAAACCTGTCTTGTTTAAACGCTCTTCCAGCTCTTCGGCTTCGCTTTTTTCTTCATCTTTCTCTCCCAACTCCCGGCGAATGGCCTGCATTTGCTCATTGAGGTAATAGTCTTTCTGGCTCTTCTCCATCTGCTTTTTGACGCGAGTGCGGATTTTTTTCTCTACTTGCAAAATCTCAATTTCCCCCTGCATCAACTCGAGCACCCGCTCCAGGCGGCTTGTTGGGTTGAGAATTTCAAGCAAACCTTGTTTGTCGGCGAGTTTAATGGAGAGTTGGCCAACAATGGTATCGGCCAAAGCAGACACCTCCTGAATGGATTTCACTTTTTGAGGAACATCCGGGGGAATGCGTTTGTTGAGTTTAACAAAACTCTCAAAAGTGGCATGGACAGAGCGCATGAGTGCTTCTATTTCAACGCCCACCTTCTCTTCTTCCAACAAAGGCTCATATTTTACCTCGAAATAATTTTCTCCTTCGAGAAAATGAAGAATTCGGCAACGCCCCAGGCCTTCAACCAAGGCCTTCATCGTCCCATCCGGCATGGGTATAAGCTGGAGAATTTGCGCAACCGTGCCTATTTGGAAAACCTCATCCTCCGTTGGGTCGTTCGTCTTGGCCTTCTTCTGCGCGGAAAGAATAATTCTCGCTTTTCCTTCTTCACCTCGTTGCCAAGCCATGCTCAGCGCGGCGATGGATTTTTCTCTTCCCACATAAAGCACCGTCACCGAGCGCGGGAAAACCACAATGTCTCGCAGCGGCAACAACGGAAGGCTCAGCAACTCTTGTTCCTGCGACATAATTCCTCCACTTCATGGCTTATGTCACAAATGGGCGACTGGCAAAAAATGAGGCACGGCTGATGGAGCAAAGGCGGGGTATGGGGTGCTGTTGCTGGCTTAAGCAACCTTTTCGTCCATGGCTTCAGGCGTTGCATAAACCACAACAGGCTCCTTGTGTTTGGCAATGGTTTCTTCAGAAACCAAAACCTCTCTGGCCGTTTTGTGTGAGGGCAGATGAAACATGGTTTCAAGCATCGCTTTTTCGAGGATGGCTCGAAGCCCACGTGCACCTGTTTTTCGCAAAATGGCTTCTTTGGCAACAGCCTGCAACGCCCCTTCTGTAAAATTCAGCGTCACATCATCCAGCTCAAACAGGCGCCTATATTGCTTTGTCAGTGCATTTTTGGGTTTCACCAAAATAGAAACCAGGGCTGGCTCATCCAGCTCTTCCAAGCTGGTAACAATGGGCAGGCGGCCTATAAACTCGGGAATCATCCCAAACTTCAAAAAATCCTCAGGCTCTACTGCACACAAAAGCTCTGAGCTTGACGGGTTGCCTTTGGACTTTGGCTCTGAGCCAAAACCCATGGAGCGCCCTCCCAGCCTTCGCTCAATAATTTGCTCCAAGCCCCCAAATGCACCGCCACAAATAAACAAAATATTGGTGGTGTCCACTTGCAAAAATTCTTGTTGAGGGTGCTTGCGTCCCCCCCTGGGTGGAACGTTGGCAATGGTCCCCTCAACGAGTTTCAGCAAGGCCTGCTGCACACCCTCGCCAGAAACATCGCGTGTAATGGAGGCGTTCTCACTCTTGCGGGCAATTTTGTCAATTTCATCAATATAGACAATGCCGCGCTGGGCCCGCTCTATGTTGTGGTCTGCGGCCTGAAGCAAGCTGACGAAAATGTTTTCTACATCCTCGCCGACATAGCCTGCTTCCGTCAGGCAAGTCGCATCCACAATGGCAAAGGGCACTCTGAGAATTCGCGCCAAGGTTTGAGCCAGCAAAGTCTTCCCGCTTCCCGTTGGGCCCAAAAGCAAAATGTTGGATTTTTGTATTTCAACATCATCCTCGGCCCTTCCAAACTCAACGCGCTTGTAGTGGTTGTGTACAGCAACCGCCAACACCTTCTTGGCTCTCTCTTGCCCCACCACATAATCATCCAAAATGGACTTAATTTCGCTGGGCTTTGGAATGTGCAGTTTGGTGTCTTTGCTTTCTTCCCGCTCTACTTCTTCGGCAATAATGTCGTTGCACAACGCAATGCACTCGTCGCAAATATAAACCGTCGGGCCCGCCACCAACTTCTTCACCTCTCTTCGTGACTTGCCACAAAAAGAGCAGCACAATGTTGGGTTGCCCTCACGGGAGCCAAAGCCTTTATTTGCCATAGCCAGTCAGCCTAAAGCCTGAATTATTTTTTGTCCAAATCCGCCTTTGCGGCCACATGTGGAGCATATTGCCGGTGCTCAACCACTTGGTCAATAATGCCATAGATTTTGGCTTCTTGTGCCCCCATAAAAAAGTCTCTGTCACTGTCTTTCTCTAAGCGCTCCTTGGCCTGCTGGGTGTGGTGGTGCAAAATTTCATTAATGGCCACCTTGAGCCTTTGTATTTCGGCAGCCTGAATTTGAATGTCTATGGCCTGTCCTCTGGCTCCTCCCATGGGTTGGTGGATCATAATGCGCGAATGCGGCAATGCAAAGCGTTTGCCTTGCTTGCCTGCAGCCAAAAGTACTGCAGCCATGGAGGCAGCCTGCCCTATGCAAATGGTCGAAACAGGTGAGCGCACATATTGCATGGTGTCATAAATGGCCAAGCCCGCTGTCACGGAGCCGCCTGGGGAATTAATGTAGAGGTTAATGTCTTTCTCTGGATCTTGCGACTCTAAAAACAAAAGCTGAGCCACAATGACATTTGAAACATCATCATTAATCTCCGTTCCCAGCATGATGATGCGGTCCACCAACAGACGGCTATAAATGTCATAGGAGCGTTCTCCGCGGTGGGTTTGCTCGATGACATGAGGCATGGGGATATAAGGCATGTCTTTAACCTATATGGCGGCAGGGGCTTTGGCATGCAACTTTAGAAATTCGAGTGCTTTTTCTTCCAGAATGCTGCGAGAAAGCGCTTGCTTTTGCGTGGCCTGCGCAAACTGTTTCTTCACTTGCGAAAGCTCCACCCCGCCATCTTCAGCGAGCTCTGCAAACTTGGCTTCCAAATCCGCCTCGCTCACCTCCAGGTTTTCGGCCTCTGCAATGGCTGAAAGCAGCAGTTGGCCTTTCACCTCAACCATGGCCTTGGGGCGCATCTCCTCGCGTATGGTGGACCAATCCATCTGCAAGCTACGTAGATCGACCCCCGTCTGTGCAATGGATCGCAGTGCCCCCTCCATCATCCAATCAATGCCGCGCTCCACCATGGAGTGGGGGACTTCCAAAGGGTTTTTTTCAATCAACTGCTCAATGGCCTGGGTGCGAAAGTCCGCGGCGAGGCGTCGGCTCTCCGCTTTTTCCATGCCCTGACGCAGGCGCGCCCGAAGCTCTTCCAAAGTCTTCACATTCCAATTTAACGAGGCGGCCAACAGGTCGTCCAAGGGAGGTAGATGCCTTTCATGAATGGCCTTCACGGTTACTTTAAACTGCGCCGTCTTTCCACGCAGCGACGCTTCGGGAGCATCCTCGCTGAAGACATGGCTGAACTCACACGTTTCATTCAGCTTGGCCGCTTCCAATTGAGGCATGCAGCCAGAGCGCAACTCGCCTTGCGTTACCTCTATGGAAACGTCCTGTGCCTCGCTGCCTGCAAAGGGCTTCCCCTCGGCAGTGGCAACAAAGTCAACAAGCACTCTGTCTCCCAAGCGCACCTCGTCGCGCTCCTTGGTTTCCTCATAGCGAGCGCGAGAGGCCCTTATGTTTTCAATCTGCTTCTCAATGTCCTCGTCGGAAACCACAGGCTCCACAGAAGAAAGCGGCAACTCTTTATAGGCTTCCAGTTTGGGTTTGGGGCGCACATCCACGCGGGCAACAAAGGAATAAGGCCCTTGAGGGTTAAAAGTGCCATGCACCCAGTGGGGGCTGTCAACCACATCCACTTTGTGTGTGCGGACGGCTTCCAAATAGCCAAGCCACTCTAAATCGCGCACGACGTCGGCTTCTACTTGGGCGCGAAACCGCTGCTCCAAAATACGCCGGGGCACCTTCCCGGACCTAAACCCGGGTATATTCACTTTTTTAGACAAGGCATGATAGGCCTGATCCAACAGCTCCTTCACCTTTTCAGCTTCAATTTCGACTGAAAACCGACACTCTATGGGGGATATTTCTTGAAGCTCCGCTTTCATGTGTCCTCATTTCCTGCTCAAGGTGGCTTATGAAAGCCTGACAAGAAAATCAAATCCCTTGCAAAGGAGAGGTTGGAGCTCAAAAAATAAATTCTTATATGTCAACATGTTGACAGGTTAAATTTTCCATCATCGGCTGCCTTTCTTGGGGGGGGGAATTCTCCATTCAACGTGCAAAACAGAAATTTCAGCAGCTCCCCAGGAGCCCAGTGTGAAGCCTCAACCGAAGAGAGCATGTCCCAGCGGAGCGAAGGAAAGCATTTAAGAAAGCATACTTTCCCGGAGCGGAACAGGCGCGCAACGCGAGACTCCAATGGAAACGGCTTAGGGAGAAAGTTTTTCCTCGCGCAAACCCACAACGCGTATTTGCCCAAAGCCTTGCACCATGTGGGTTTCCAGCTCTTTGCCCAAAGCAATGTGGCCAACGCTCGCCACTTCCTCGTTGAAAGTTGGATCCATCTCCACCCACTCGCCTATATAAACCTCTGTCCACTGGTGCCAATAAAGCGCGGGCACAGCATCCCCCGCTTGAGGCGCATACACAAGGCCGTTGACGCGCCTGGCCGGAATGCCAAGGCTCCTCAAGAGGCTGACAGCCAGCAGGGAGTGCTCTGTACAGTCCCCCTCCATTTGTTTGAGTATTTGCTGGGTGGTGTCCGCGGAAATGCCATAGCCCTTTTTCACATTCTGAAAAACCCAGCGGTTTATTTTTTTGGCGGCAGCCCAGGCATTTTTTTCCTTCCCCACAATTTTTTTGCCCAACTTGAGCACAGCAGGGAGGCCGCTTTCTATTTGAGAGGTGGCTGTGAGGTTTTTTCCGCCTTCAGGGTCCGCCAGCGGAAAGGTGGCGTCGGTGTTTTGGGGCTGGCGGGCCTCAACACGCAGGTTTTGGAGGCCATCTTTGAGGGGGCCAAATTGCTGGCGCGCCGAAGGGGTAACCAACTCTTGAGGAAAGCCCTTCAACACATAGTTGAGGGCACTGGGGGTTTGCAACTCTTCCACGGAAAGCGCCCGGGGCAGCACCACGCGCACAAGGTTAAATATGTCCACCTTGTCCCAGCTTTTGGCCACCTCCTCCGCCTCTGCAAGGGCACGCAGGCCCGGGGCCATCTCCACCTCACGCAAACCCCCTGCCTCGTCAAACCAATAGGAAATATGAATGTTGTCCTTTGCAGAAATTTGCACAACCTCTTGCAGGGTGGTGGAAATGCCCCCCATAAAATGCACCTTCGTTTTGCCTATTTTTGTCTCCATGCGGTGGTTTTTTAACTCTGTCCAATCCCACTGGTGGCCCTGGAGGGGAGCCTTTTGGAGAAAACTGAAAAAAGCCATGTTGGCATCCTCCAGGGTTTGCAAAACCTCAGGCGCTTTAGGCTGGTCCATGGGCATGCCCGGGCGCTCTCTGCTCACCTCAAAACGCCCCCCCTTCCTTTGGCCATGCAGCTTTTGGTTGCCCCCATCCCCCTCCATGGTGAGTGTAGAGTTTAAAAGCTTGCCCTGAGGTTTGGCCTCATAAATGTCCACCTGGCGCACCTCCCTGGAAACCTCCTTGCTCCCCACCACCACACGCATAAGCACATGGGTTTCCATGCGCAGCTGTGCCTTGTTTTGGCCTAACAAACCGCAGGAGGAGGACATATAGCCCACTTTTTGGTTGGCGAGGAATATGCCGAAAAACTCGGCAGGCTTTGCACACTCAGCCAAATATTGAGAAAAAACAGGGGAGGAGCTTTGTTGGGAAAAAGCAAAGGTGCCCCAACACAACAGCAACCAGGCCAAAGGGGTTTTGAGTTTGGAGAAAAAAAGCATAACTGCCCCCTAGCCCATTTGAGGGAAAATTTCACCGGGTGAGTTGATTTGCCTAAATAAGAAAAAACTGCCAAAAGCCATTCCACCCGTGAGAATAAGAGACCCTCTTTATGGCACCATTGAAATAGAGGCCTGGGAAGCGCCTCTCATAGACAGCCCCCTCTTCCAACGCCTGCGCTATATAAAACAACTGGGCTTTGGAGAGTTGGCTTTCCCCGGAGCTACCCATACGCGCCACTCCCACAGCCTCGGCGCCATGTTCCTGGCCTCCCGCCTCTGGTTCCCCTTGCAAAAAAAATTGCCCCTGCCCCAAAAAATGTTGGCCCGCATGCAAGCCGCCTTGCGCATAACCGCCCTGCTGCATGACATAGGCCATTTGCCTTTTTCCCACAGCCTGGAAAAAGCCGCCCCACCTCGCGCCTGCCTGCAATTACCCGCATGGCTGCCTGACACGGGAGAGGCCCAGGCCAAACATGAGGACTTCTCTTTGAGCCTCATGCTGAACTCCTCCCTCACCCCCGTGCTGGCACATAGCCTTGAGTTGTTTGAGTTGAGGCCCGAGGACGTGGCGGGCCTCTTGGCTTTTGCTACTCCACCTCACGGCAATGTTTTTGTTTTTGAAGGCATTAACTATGCACCCCTCCTCCACGCCCTCATTGCCGGAGAGCTGGACGCGGATAGGATGGACTATTTGGCGAGGGACTCGTTTTTTACGGGGGTGAATTATGGCCGCTTTGACTTGGATTGGCTGCTGCACAACACAGAGGTCGCGGTGGTGGACAACCGCGCCTGCCTCGCCATTGGACAGCGCGCCAGCTTCGCCTTTGAGGATTTTTTGCAAAGCCGGTGGCACATGTTCCTCTCCGTTTATTACCACCACAAATCCACAGCCTATGAGCAGATGTTGCTGCGCTATTGCCACAGCGCCGCCGGCGAGTTTGAGGTGCCCCTCTGCTCAGAGGCCTTCACCCATTTTGATGACATCGGCCTGCTCGCCAAACTGAGGAGCTCCAATAACCCCTGGGCCAAGAGAATTATTTCCCAACAGGTTTTTCGCCTCGTGGCGGACTTTTCAGAGAGAGACAAACATTGGGCCCTTGAGCCGCTGTGCCAAAAATTGGATGAGGCCGGCATAGAGTTTTTTCCCGTCCAGTCCAAAGCACAACTCTCCAGACATAACCCCCAAAACCCCTTGGACTTATATGTGGTGGACGCCAAAACAACACAATGCATTCCCGCCGCGGAATATTGGCCCCTCTATGCCCACTGGGAGGCGGTGCACTTAAGCCGCATTTATGTGCACCCTGAGCACCATGCCTTGGCCAAGGAAATTGTTTTGGCTCATGCACCCAAACCCCAAAACAATGCCCCCCCAAAGAAAACAAAATGACAACACCCATACCAACACCCATGCCCATGCCAACACCCATGCCCACAGCAATGCCACAGCTAAACCTGGTGGACTCCGCAGCTGTTGTTATGGTGAGGCGAGAGGAAAATGCCCTCAGCACTTTTTGGCTAAAAAGGGCCAAAAACCTGCGCATGGCCGGCGGCTTTTATGCCTTCCCCGGCGGCAAAGTGGACTTGGAAGACCCAACAACCCCCGCAGAAGGGAGCAGCATAGGCCTCCACCGCTTTTGCCTTGCCGCCTTGCGCGAGTTGTTTGAAGAAACCGGTGTGCTTTTGGCCAAAAATGCCTCTGCCTTAAGCCCCCTTGCCCTGAAAGCATTCCGCGAGGCCCTCATGCGTGGCCAGGTGAGTTTTGCTCAGGAGGCCAAAAAGCTGGGCCTGCAACTGGATGCCTCCCCACTGCTGCCCGCCGGCATTTGGATAACGCCGGCTTTTTTCCCCATGCGCTTTTATACCCAGTTTTTTGTGCTGCCCTGCCCAGAGGGGGCAAACCCCCAGGTGCGCTCCGAAGAGGCCGAAGAGGGGGGTTGGGTATTCCCCGCAGAGGCCCTTCGCCTATGGGAGGAGGGCAAAGCCCTGCTGCACCCACCCAACCTCAACATTATGCGCTGCCTCGCCGGCTTCCACTCCGAGGCACAACTCCTCCATGAGTTGAAAAACCCTCCCTTTTGCATAGAGCATATTGGCCAACATTTGGAATTCCAACGAGGCATTTTTGTGCTGCCCCTCAAAAGCCATACGCTGCCCCCGGCGCAATATACCAACACCTATATTGTGGGTACCGGCGAGTTGTGGGTGGTGGATCCGGGCTTTTGCAACCCGGAGGAGGCTGCGCGTTGCCTTCGTATATTGGAGGAGCTAAAAACCCTGGGCAAAACCCCCAAAGGTATTTTGCTGACACACCACCATGCGGACCATATGGAGGGGGCCCAATGGCTGAGCCGACAATGCGCCTTGCCCATAGCCTGCCACGCGCTCACCGCCCAACACCTGGGCTTTGCAGTGCAGCGCCTGCTGGAGGACGGAGAGGTGTTGAGCCTTCAGGGGCCCATGCCCATGCACCTGGAGGTATTGCATACACCGGGGCATGCGCCGGGGCACCTGTGCCTCTGGGAGGAGCGCCGCAAAACCCTCATTGCCGGAGACATGGTGGCAGGCCAAGGCACCATTGCCATTGCCCCACCAGAGGGGGATATGGCTGCCTATGTTGAGCAGTTGGAGCGCCTCTTGGCACTGGGCCCCCGCACCATTTACCCTGCGCATGGCCCCACCATTGTGGAGGCCAAGGCCAAACTGCAAAGCTACCTCCGCCACCGCGCAGCGAGGGAGCGCCAACTGCTGGGCCTCATAACCGAAGGGGAAAGCGACGAGGAAGCCCTGTGCGAGGCCATTTATGGAATGCTGGGAGAGCAGGCCCAAGGCCCAGCCAGAGGCAGCCTGCTGGCCCTGCTTTCCAAACTCGAAAAAGAAGGAAAAGTGGTGTTTGACGGCATAGGGTGGCACCCAGGCTTTGAAGAAGAAGCCTGCGGCGCGGATTGCTAGGGCTTTTCACCCCCTTTGAGCTGGGTTTCTGCCCGTTTTTTGAGCCCTTGCGGCTTGTGAGGCCTGAAAAAAAGGCCACCCCCAAGGCCCAAAACTTGTGTGAGCAAAAGCAGGGCAATGTAGGTGTAAACCTCAGGTGTCTATTGCTTCTGATTGCTGTGGAGCTATTGACAAGGTGGTGACAGGTAGGAGAAATACATAATAGTTAAGTCCTGCGTCATGTATGACGAAACGCATATGCCTCTGGAGCGTATATACCAGTAGGGCATGCATATGGGGGCTGGGGTGCAGTAGGGACACATACTCTTAACGAGTTTATTTGAAGGGGTTTGCCGTGAAAACTAGGGGACGAGGGGAATTTTGTCTGTTGGCTGGCATTTTTGTCATGCTGGGGTGTCCTGTACATGAAGGCTCTTGTGATCAGGAGCGTCCATGCGGGGAGGGTCGCCACTGTGTCGGGCAGAACGAGGTGGGTGTATGCGTATGGGGCAAGGAAGATCCGCACAACCCTGGACAAACCGTGCCGGACGTGCGCCTGGAGAATGTGGTGGAGACATTCGGGCCAAACCAGCGCACAAACAATGCCCATATAGAGATGCAAATGAACGTTTATGGAGCCTCCGCAGGCGTGGACATATGGCTTCAAGCGCCTGGCTCAGAAAGGCAGCCCTTTTGGTGCGAGGAGCTTAAGGTGGAGGCCCAGGGGAACCATCGGCAATTAAAATGCTCGCCCCAACCTCTCGCCAACGGAAGTTATTTTTTAGAGGTGGAGGCCCATGGCGTTGAAGGCAACACCATAGAGCATTTTAGCTGGGTTTATGACACAACACCTCCTCAGCTGAGGTCGGAGGTTGAAGTTGAAAAGGGCAAAAACAGCTGGGGCCGGGATGAAATCCTCTATGTGCAACTGCAGAATGAGGACGCGGACATCCATTGGGAAAAAACAGAGTTGGTGGTCGACGGCCAAAACTCCAAAACCAGCGCCGCCCTCACAGAATGCCCCCAAAGGTTGCAAGACAAGCCCAATGCCCAGTGCTTTAAAATATTGCTTTCGAATGTGCGGAACCTGCCCCATGGGGAGCATGAGTTGACCCTGAAAGCCACTGCCGTGGACGAGGCAGGCAACACAAAAGAAAGCAAGCACACCCTTCCGCTCTATATTGAGCGCGTGTTGTGGACACAAAACCTGGCCACAGCAGAATTGATTGAAACCTCCACAAAAGACGGTTGGACTTTTATACAACTCAGCTCAACTCAAATAGCGGCCTATAATTCCAAAGGCCAACAGGTGTGGACAAGCACAGCCAGCGGTTTTGAGTGGCCCACGGAGGGGGACTTTTTGCTGGGCAACCACAAAGGTACGCAAGTGCTGCTCAAAACATGCACCACAATGGATGGTGTAGGCCTGCATGCTCTCCATGTAGAAACAGGCCTGCCTTTGGTGAAAGGCTGCTCTATTCTCAAAGGGACCGACTCCTCTTTTGCCCTCCTGCAAGGAGGCCCCACGCAGGAATTGCTCGTGGTGCGCAAATTCAGCATTGGCGAGGATCAATATTTGGAAACTTATCAATTTCTCGAGGAAGAGGATCGTTTGAGTTGTGGTGAAAGCACATCTCTAATAGCCTATGGAATGCTTGCGGCAGTTGTGGTACAACCTCAATCTCCACAAAACGCCTTGGTATATTCCTCCGCCATTCGTTCCGCTTGGTTTTCCTATCAACATCAATGGAACAACACTTCCGTGTGGGGAAGCTCCGACTCCTCCGTTCAAACCAATAATTTGAAATCTATTTTTGGCATCGGCTCTCAAGTCCTCTGGGGACTCGATTGGGTGTCTCCTCTGGGAGGAACCAGCGTCCGTCAGATTTTAACTGAAGGCATAACGCCGTGGGCCATTGACAAGGACAACGCCTTAATTGCTTCCGACAGAGAGGGATATATTCACCGCTATAATACGGATGCCATCTCGTCTTCCCAAAGCACAGAGGCATGGTTTCCCCAAGCCCTCTTCCTCATAGAGGGAGGAGACATTCTGCTTGTGGACCACTCCGGCTCCGTTGTGGTGTTGAATTCCAACTTTGAGGTGCGCTGGCAGGAAGACTTTTTGGAGGCAAAAACACATACCCTAAGGAAGGCGCTCCTCATTCCAAGCTCTTCGACGCGCAGCATGTTGGTGCTGGAAATAGAGAGCAACGCCAGCAGAACCTTTTATAGCTTCCTCATAGACTCGCCCGGCCTCGACAAAGAAGCACCCTGGCCCACGCGAGGGCATGACTTATGCCGCAGCTTTAATTCAGCTGTGCCCATTGACGCATGTTGGAATGGGCCAAAGCTTTAGTTGGAACAACCGTGACAGAAAACCACCTCTCTAACTTCCCCAATGAGACACTCTCTGAGGACTCCTCGCTTTCTGAAGATACCCCAAGGCCTGGGAGTTATAAGGCCATGGGGCCCATCCCCAGACGCAAGCAAGGAGAGCCTGTTTCCCTTGCACCCGCCCCGCAAAACCATGCCGCACCTTTTGTTCCTCTTTCACCTAAAACGTGTGAAGAAACGGGTTTGCCCGCCGTTTTTCTCGAAGAGTTGGTTTTAAAGGCCTTGTTTTTTTCCGGTGGAATGCGCGGAGCGGAGTTGGTGCAACACTTGAGGCTTCCCTCACCCATTGTGGACGAGGTGGTGGACAGCCTCAGGCGCGAAAAACATGTAGAGCTTTATGGCAGCACCAACTTAAGCCTTGGCAAATCCGGCATGCAATATAGGCTTACGCATTTTTCCAGAGATCTGCTGAAGCAAATATTGGAGCGCAGCCACTACCATGGGCCCGCCCCCATCCCCTTCGAAAAATGGGCAACCGCAGCTCGCTTGCAAAGCGTGCGGAACCGGCCCGTCAGCGCCCGAGGGCTGCGGCAAAGCCTGCAACACCTCGTTTTGCCTCCCAACACGGAGCAACGCCTCGGGCCCGCGCTGAGTGCAGGCCGCTCCCTCTTCGTCTGGGGGCCTCCTGGAAATGGCAAAACAGCCATTTGCAGAAAACTGGCCGAATGCCTGGAGAGCGCTATTTTTATTCCGCATGCCTTGTGGGTGGACAATTTCGTCATCCGCTTTTTTGACAAAAGCGTCCATGTGCCTTTGCCCTTGCCTCTTTCCCTCTCTCAGCAAGGTTGTGACGGTCGCTGGGTTTATTGCCAGCGACCCTTCATCGTCGCCGGCGGAGAGCTTTCTCTGGAAGTGTTGGATCTCAGCTATTCACCCTATGCGCGCACCTATGAGGCCCCCCCTCAACTCAAAGCCACCAACGGCATGCTGCTTATTGATGACTTTGGACGCCAGCGCGTCTCCCCCAGAGACTTGCTTAACCGGTGGATTGTTCCCTTGGAGAATGATGTGGATTTTCTCACCTTGCACACCGGGAAAAAACTCCAAGTCCCCTTTGACAACTTTGTCGTCTTCTCTACCAACCTCAACCCAACAGAATTGGTTGATGAGGCCTTCTTGCGCCGCGTCCGCTATAAGCTTGAAGTCCCCCCTCCCACCCTGGAAGCTTTTTTCAACATATGGGAAAAAGAGTGTCTGCTCCACCAGCTGACTTTCTCACAACCCCTCATTCAACAATTCATCCAACGCTATTATATGCCTATACAGCGCCCCTTCGCCGCCTGCCACCCCAGAGACTTAATTGCTCAAATTGTAGACATTGCACGCTACCGCCAATGCAAAGCCCAGCTGAACTCCGAGCTGCTGTGGGCCGCAGCCGAAAACTATTTCTCACGCTTCCCTGAATAGCCCCCACACCAAAACTTTCTTCAGCTTTGCTTTTCTCTCAAAAACCCCAAGTGCACTCAAACCAAACTTTAACTCACCTCAAACTCAACACTTTGGCCACCCGAGGGCTATGTTTTTCCACTCTGCTTTCCCCCTCATTCCAATGGACTTTTCCCATATAAAAGGGTTGTTTTTTTTGGCCTGGGCTCTTCTGTAGTTGAGGGGGAAATAGAAGTTGAAGCTAAAGCTGAAGCCTCAACTGAAGCCGTGGTTGAAACCACCATGGAAGCTTGAGCATGCGCTGCCTTTGCCTCCCACAAGTTTTGGAAGAGCTGCTCCAACTCTTTGGCGTGTTGCGTTTCTTCAACAATGGCGTTGTCTACAAACTCAGCCAAAGCCATCAAGTGTAGCGTTGCCTCAGGTTGTCCTCTGTCAGCAAAGCGCAGGGTTTCTTCCAACTTCCTCCCTATTTTTTCTGCATAGTGCGCGCCGGATATTGCGGCCAAAGCTTCAAACTTTTCTCTCAACAAAGCAGCGCCCTCGAAGCCTCTGTTTTGGAGGCGCCTTAACATGCCTATAATGGCTTCCACTTTTTCATTCTCAGTTTTTTGCATGACGCCCTCTGAAAAAAAAGTTTCAACTCCAGTGAGGGGAGCCATGAAAAGTTTCTGCAACTCCCCACGGCTTAAATTTGCTTAAGCGTTCTGTGAGCCCGGCCCACATGGCGTCCATTTTCTCTTTGGGTATTTCCGTGTTGTTTTTTTTGGCTTCCTCAAGCGCTTTGAGAAAGCTCATCAGCTCGTCGCTGAAAACCGCCAAATACTTCTTGAGGCCAGGGTGGCCTTGCATGGCGTCCAAGCTGGCCTCAGCAACCAAAGCAGCAATGCTGTGCAAATGGTTTTTTCCCCCGGGCAACTGAATGACATGCATCGCCTGCAAATAAACACTCGCCGCATCCCAATAGCCGCGTATACGCAGCTCAATAAGCTGCTGCTCCAGGGTTTCCACAACCTGCCCTTCCTCAGCGTTGAGAATTGCCCCTGCTTTTTTTTCACTCATAAAAGCCTCCTCCCTCTCTCTTCAAAAACGTCGAACAGCAGCGCTGCTCTCCGAGGGAGAAGCTGGGCAACTCGTGAAACCACCCACAGGGTGGCCTAAACGAGCTGATAACCGGCAAGTTCTATGGAAAAATCCGGCAGGCCTTGCGACCTCCCGCCCAGGCCACCGGGTCAACCGGGGGCTCAAAAGCAATGAGCCACAGGGCTTTCCCGGTGGCTCCCGCCACCATAGAACTTAACTTGGGTTATCAGACCCAGCTGCTTTTTCTGCGCAGCAAGAGGAACATAACATTCTCCGTTTGTTTGAGGAAGCAAAATATTTCAGGAGAGTTTTTTCACTTTCGGTTTTGTTTTTTCGCCTGGCGGCGGGCATTTTAAATGAAATTTTTTTTCCTTCCTGGGTGGAGAGTCGCCTCCGGCGAAGGGTTTTTTTGCTTTTGGTTTTGTTTTTTTCCCTTCGGGGGGGGAGTGGGCCTGCGGCCCGGCTATTTTCGCCCTGCGGGCGCAGCTTGCCTTCGGCAAGTCACTTTTTTTGTCTGGACAAAAAAAGTAACCAAAAAAAACCACTCTCCGAGGGCCCTGCGGGGCTCATCGTCGGTTGCTTCCTAGCTCCTTCCTTGCTGCACCAACTACTTTTGCCCCGTCGGC
>WRKR01000024.1 GCA_009782175.1 Cystobacterineae bacterium | reverse complement strand
TGCGGGGCTCATCGTCGGTTGCTTCCTAGCTCCTTCCTTGCTGCACCAACTACTTTTGCCCCGTCGGCGGCGGCGAATATTAGTGTCTAGAAACACTTTCGCAAACACCCATTACATTGCCCTAAGCTGCAATTCGCCGCCTCAAAAAGAGGCGTCCGGAATCCTTCCGTGAGCCCCCAAAATTGCGTTGAATTTTTTTTCAAAACCTCAACGTCATGGTTGGTGAAAGTTTTTCGAGCCTCAAAACGGAGCGGAGGGAATGAAGAGAGAGAGCTTGCTCTCTCTCTTCATTCATGGAGCGGAGTTAGACGAGCGAAGCGAGTCTCACGTTTTGGAGTGAATGGGAAGTTGAGGATCGAAAAACTTTCACCAACCCACGCGCCAATATTCTATTCGCCCATGATGCAGGCTGCGAAGCAGAGTGTGCAAAATGAAAGTACATGGGCTATTGCTTGCCCATATGAGATGTTGCGGCCCGTGCTGAGCATGCGGATTTTTTTGGGCACAGAGGCGTTGATGCTCACACCGGCTTGGTTTTGCACGGAATTGACAGGGCGCCTCTGCTTCTGCCTCAGGGGAAAGCATGCCTGTGGCCGCAGCTTGGAGAGGGGACAACAATTCAATGTATAAATTCAATATGTATAAATTCAATGTATGAGGGGACAGCATGAAGGTATATGCCATCAATTTTTATGCTTTGTTTTTTCTTTTGGGGGCTGTTTTTTCAACCGAGGTTTTTGCAACAGCACAAATATCGGACAAACTCATTTATAAGGGCAAAAAATATGCTTTGCACAGCAATCCCTTGGAAGAATATTTCCAAAAACATCCCCAAAAAAGGCCAAAGACAGAATCTGTTAGCTCAGCTTTATGGAGAGGCTATATTGCCACTTTTGAATTCAAAAACAAAGAATTGTTTTTGAAAGACATTGAAGGACTCGTCCATTCAAAGGATGGAAAACCAGAGCGGAAAAGTTTTTTGGCTGAATTGTTGGACGAAAAGGATTCAATGAAAATAGACTGGTTTTCAGGAACATTGGTTGTTCCAGACGGCAAACAAATAGAATATGTGCATTTGGGCTATTTGTCCCTTTATGAGAAATATATACTCATTGAAATAAAAGAGGGGAACTTTGTCAAAGAAAAAAGAATGAGCCACAAAGAATATAAAAAATTTCGAGATAAACAATTTCAAAACAAAAAATTTCGAGAGGAACAACTTCGAGATGGGCCATTTCAAAATAAAAAATTTCGAGATGAACAACCCAGGACACTTGAGAAACCTCTATATTATCAAAAGGATACGCGTGACAGACTCATATATAAGGACAAAGAATATTTTTTATATAGCAACCCATCGCAGGAATATCTCAAAAAATATCCGCAAAAAAGGCGAATTTTTTCTTCACCAGACACCCCCTGGATGAGCAGCCATAGTGCAACTTTTGAGCTCAAAGACAATGAATTGTTTTTGAAAGGCATTAAAGTTTTCAACCTTGCAGAGGATAGAGAAGCCAAGCCTAAAAGTTTTTCAGCCGAATTTCTGGAGGGAAAAGCTTTGGCGAAAGCAGACTGGTTTTCAGGAATATTGCTGCTTCCAGAAGGCCAACAGGCAGAGGGCCTCTCCTTTCATGAGGAATATATATTCATTGAAATAAAAGACGGAAACCTCATCAAAGAAGCGAAAATAAACAACAAAAAATATAAACAATTTATAGACAAACAACCTGAGCAGTTTGACAAACTCATTTATAAGGGCAAAAAATATGCTTTGCACAGCCATCCCTTGAACGAATATTTTATAAAACACCCGGAAAAAGAGGGGGTTTTCCCTTGGATGCCCCTCCCCTTCATGAGAAGGTATGTGGCCACTTTCAGAATTAAAAACAATGAGTTGTTTTTGGAAGACATGGAGGGCTTCACCCTTTCAAAGGAGGGAAAACCAGAGCCTAAAAGTTTTTTAGCTGAATTTCTGGATGGAAAAACTTCATTGAAAATAGACTGGTTTTCAGGAACACTGCTTCTTCCAGAAAACAAAAACATAAAACATGTGCGCGGGGCTTATCTGTCCTATTATGAGAAATATATGCTCATTGAAATAAAAGAGGGGAACTTTGTCCAAGAAACAAGAATGAGCCAAGAAGAATACAAAAAAACTCAAGATGAACAGGTTCGAGATAAACAACGTGAGGAGCTGAAGGGGTTTATCAAGAGACAACGCGAGGAAATTCAAAAAATAAAAAAACAACAGAGACAAGGTACTTGAGGTGAAAGGTGTGGATACCCCTTCATTTTTTTTCTTTGCAATATTCCGGGAGGGGAGACAGAGCAAAGCGAGCCTCAATACCCATGCCGGGAGGGCGAAAAAAAACTTTTTCCCAGGCCATAGCCGCCGGGTTTGAGGTGCAAAGTTTTGGCCGCAGCAGCAAAATTTTGGCTTTGCCGCATTTTTCATTCCTTGGTTTTGTCCTTTGCCAAGCAATTTGCTAGGTGGGCATATGCTTAGCGTGACGCTTCCGGATGGGAGCCAAAAACAAATAGAAAGCGGAACGTCCATTTTTGAGTTTGTCCACGCAAACATCAGCCCTGGCTTGGCCAAAGCCGCAGTGTTTGCGCGTTATAACGGCAAAAATGTCGACTTGTCCTTTAAACTCGAAGAAGACGGGCAGCTCCACGTTTTTACGGACAAGGCCCCTGAAGCCCTGGAAGTAGCTCGCCACGACGCAGCCCACATTGTTGCGGATGCTGTGCAACGTTTGTTTCCCGGAACGCAAGTCACCTTGGGGCCCTCCATTGAAGAGGGCTTCTATTATGACTTTTTTCGCGACAGGCCTTTTTCCCCCGAAGAGTTGGCGCAAATTGAGGCGAAGGCCAATGAGATTGTTGCTG
Source organism: Cystobacterineae bacterium (assembly GCA_009782175.1). Taxonomy (GTDB): domain Bacteria; phylum Myxococcota; class Myxococcia; order Myxococcales; family Myxococcaceae; genus WRKR01. The sequence goes on along the minus strand of WRKR01000024.1, from coordinate 39,642 downwards.
AAAAACAACCTTTTATACGCCAGGAGGTGAGCGCTCAAGAGGCTTTGGCTTTGTTTGAGGCCAAGAAGGAAACCTTTAAGCTGGAAATTATTCGCGACATTGTGGACAAGGGCGCAAAAGAGTTGACGCTTTATTACCACGGCGAGTGGGTGGATTTTTGCCTGGGGCCACATGGGCCTTCCACGGCGAAGGTGGGGGTTATTAAAATTTTAAACGCTTCAGGAGCCTATTGGCGCGGGGACTCGACAAAGCCCATGCTGCAGCGCATTTATGGGACTTCATTTTTCGACAAGAAGGCGATGGACGCCTGGCTTAAACAGCAAGAAGAAGCCAAAAAGAGGGACCACCGCAAACTGGGAAAGGAGCTTGACTTATTCCACTTCCACGCCACAGCGCCAGGGGCTGCCTTCTGGTCCGCCAGAGGGACGACACTCTATAATATTTTGAGTGAGTTTATGCGCAAGCTGGTGCGGGAGGCGGGCTATGTTGAAATTAAAACCCCACTGCTTTTCCACAAGAGTTTGTGGGAGCAGTCCGGGCATTGGGGCAAATATAGGGAGAACATGTTTCTGGTGATGGATGATGAGACGGGGGAGCACAGCCTCTCCCTCAAGCCCATGAATTGCCCTTCTCACCACTTGTTTTATGGCTTTAAGCGCCGAAGCTACCGCGAGTTGCCGATGCGTTTGTGGACGCAGGACGTGCTGCACCGCAACGAGCCCACAGGAGCCCTGGGCGGTTTGACGCGCGTACGCCAGTTTTGCCAGGACGACGCGCATATTTATTTGGCGCAAAGCCAGCTGCAAAGCGAGGTGAAAGGCTTTGTGCAGCTGCTTGACAAAGCCTACCGCGCCTTTGGCCTAAGCTATGAGGCCCAGTTTGCGACAAGGCCCGCCCAGCGCCTGGGGGACGACGCCATGTGGGACCGGGCGGAGGCGGGGCTTCGAGACGCGTTGGAGGAGTTGGGGCTTTCCTATGCCTTAAAAGAAGGTGACGGCGCTTTTTATGGGCCGAAGTTGGACTTTGATGTTTCGGATGCCATTGGCCGCAAGTGGCAATTGGGGACTTTGCAACTGGACTATGCGGCGGCGGAGCGTTTTGACTTGGGTTTTATAGGCGAAGACAACAGCGAGCACCGCCCTGTGGTTTTGCACCGTGCTGTTTTCGGCTCCTTCGAGCGTTTTATTGCCATTCTGGTAGAGCATTATGCGGGGGCTTTTCCGCTGTGGCTTGCGCCTGTGCAAGCCATATTTGTAACCGTGGCAGATCGCCATTTGCCCTATGCACACGCGCTTTGTGAAAAGCTGAGCTCCGAGGGGTTTCGCATAGAGGTGGATGACAGAAGCATGACGCTCAACGCCAAAATACGCGACGCACAATTGCAGAAAATTCCCTTTGCCCTTGTTGTGGGAGACAAAGAGGAGCAAAGCCACTCTGTTTCTCCTCGCCGCCACGGCGGGGAAGACTTGAGGTCGATGAGTTTTGAAAATTTTTCTCTTTTGCTGCGCAAAGAAGCCAGCGTGGATTTCATGTTGACTTGAGCTTGGCGCCCACACCAGGCTGACAAAGCCAAACCCAGTGGAGCGCTGAAGGCAGTGCTTAGAGAAGCAAAAACTCGCTTGAGAAGAAAATGTGTGCTTTGAGGAGCGCATGACGCCCAGAGACATTTTTGAAACTGACGTTCCTCAAATTTTGGCGGAAAACCCAGAGCTGCTCCAGGAGTTGGGTGTGGTGGTACACTTCAATGTTGCTGGAGAAGGTGGTGGCCTTTGGACTTTGGATTGCACCAAAGCAGACCATTGGATTGTGGCCGGTGCCCACGGAGAGCCCCACATGACGCTTTTTATAAGTGGGGATGATTTTGTCAAAATCCGCAAAAAAGAACTCAACGCCTCTCTGGCGGCCATGCAAGGCAAAATTACATTTAAACCCATGGATATAGGCCTGGCCATGAAGTTGGCCAAACTGTTGGGATAGACCGCCGCTCTATTCAACGCTCAAAAGCAGCGGCGACTCGAACATGGCTTGCGGAGAAATGACGGTTTCCTCAAGCGGCAGGTGGCTGTGGTTGCCATAGCGCTCGCGGATTTTTTGCAAAACGACGGGCGCTTCAAGGTTGAACTCGCTTATTTTTTGCAGCTTCCCAATGCGTATGCCGAGCGCGCGCTCATATATTTTCCACACCAACTCTGAGCAATAGAGCCGCTCATCTGTCCACTCAAAAGTCAAGTCATAGGGCTTGCCAACAAAGCTGTGGGCTATTTCGCGCAGCTTTTCCAAAGCCTCTGGCGTCAGCGTCTGCTGTGCCGTTTTCAGGCGCTTTGCCACATAGTGCCCACCTTCACCTCGCGCAACCCATGTGTGCAGTGGTGTGTATTTTACGGTGGAAACCGCTTCAAGCACATAGGGTTTGCCCTGCCTGAACAGAATGAGGCCCATGTGGCTATAGCGCGAGCGGGTGGCCTGTTGGATGGCCTGGCTTTGAGCTGAGCGCGAAGCATGGAAAACAATGTCCCCCTCTTGGAGGGTGGGCTTGGCATGCGCAACACCCCAGAAAGCCAGGAGACATAAGAGCAACCCAGCAAAAGGGCCAGGCCGTTTCAAAGTGGGCATGATGCTCCCCATAAAAAACTGTTTCTTTCCGGCATTCTCGACATTATTTTCCAAAAGTGCTGAAAAAACCAGCACAGTGTGGAAGGCAAACTTTGGCCATACAGAGGGTTTGTATTCTTTCAACCCATTGGTTTTGGTCAGCTTTTTTTGTTTTCAAAAAAAGAAGCGTTTTCGCATCCTCCTGATGACGTATATGCCTCAACTTTTTGTGGGACTATAAGAGAATCATATCAGAAGTTAACCAGCGCCCCGAAAGGGGACCAACAAAAGTCCCCAGGTGAAGGGGCATGAAAGGGAAAGAAGGGAAAGACCATGAAAAAGATTCAAAAGAGCAGAAGGACACGTCGCGGACAAGGCATGACTGAATATATCATCATTGTGGCGTTGATTGCCATTGCAGCCATTGGCGTTGTCACCTTGTTTGGCAACAACATTCGCAACCTCTTTGGCACGTCCGCTGATGCGTTGGCAGGCGAAACCAGTGTTAAAGTGAAAACAAATAAGTCAGATGACAAGCTAGAGAAAAAGAATCTGAAGAATTTTGGTGAGAATAACAAAGCTACAGGGGGCGTTTAATTTAACCCACTCCCGGCCTTGTGCCGTCAAAGCCCGCCTCCCCTGGGGAGGTGGGCTTTTTCTTTGTTTGTTTCGTCATTTAAGCCTGTTTTGTGGGCCTTGGGCACGGCCTTGCTTTTGTTGTTTGGCACTGCCTTCAATTGTTGTCGACGCAGCTAGGTTTTTTCAAGCTTTTCTGAAAGCAGCTTGTGGAGGCGCTCAAGCAGTTGAGCATAGGGGCCGCGCAGCAAAAGTTTTTTGTGGCGAGCGTTGTGGCCTGAAAGCAACTCAATGTTGCTTTTGCTGAGCCCAAAGGCTTGGGCCAGCCAGTGGCACAAAGCCTCATTGGCCTGGTTGTCCACCGGAGGAGCGCTGAGGCTTATTTTGAGTTTTCCATTATATATGCCCAGCAAAGCATTGCGCGAGGCGCGGGGTTTGAGTGCCACAAACAGCAACAGGCCTTCAGGGCACTGGCAAAAAGGCACAAGGCGTGTGCTTCTGTCGGGCGTTGCGGTGTTTTTTTTGCTAGCTTTTGAGGCCATATACGCAGCACACAGAAGCAACGGAGGCAAGCTGTGCACATTGGCAACTATCGCCTTATTCAAAAAATTTCAACAGATGAGCTTGCAGAGCTTTGGCTTGCAGAAGCAGAAGCAGAAACAGAAGGCTTTTCTTCGCAAGTCCTCCTTCAACGCATTTTGCCAAGCTTCATGCAAAATGAGGACAGCCAATCTGCTTCCATATTCGTCGAGGAGCAGGTTTTATGGCCAGCGCGTCTGGCCTCGCAGCTCTCCCACCCCAACATTGCTCAAATTTATGAGGCAGGTGAGTGCGAGGGGGAATATTTTGTGGCCATGGAATATATACACGGCGCCCACTTGGGCCGTGTTATGCAGCGCTCTTTAGAGTTGGAGCGCTGGGTTTCTTCTGAGGTGGCGTTGAGCATTGCTGCCGAGCTTTGCTCAGCCCTCCATTATATGCACACCCTGGAGGACACAGAAGGACACCCCTTGGAGTTTCGCCTCAACCCCATGGGCGTGCAGCATATATGGCTTGGCTTTGACGGCTCCATAAAGCTGGCGGGTGTGGGTATTGCGCAGGCGCCACGCTACAGCAACCCAGACAGTGCCAAAGGCATTGCTGCGTCCAATGAGCAACTCTCCCGTATGTCTCCGGAGCACATTCAAGGCCTATGGGCTCCGCACTCGGACATTTTCTCTTTGGGGGTGGTTTTATATGAGTTGCTGACAGCCGTGCACCCCTTCAAGCGGGACACCGAGTTTGCTACCTTGGAGGCCATATTAAAGGAGGAGGCCCTCAAACCCTCAGAGGTGGCAGAAATAAGCCCAAAGTTGGATGCCTTGCTTATGCAGGCCTTGGCCAAAAACCCCGAAGAGCGCTATGCAGACGCACAGGCTTTCCAAGCAGCCATTGAGCAATGCCTCCTGGCCCAGGGAGGCAGGGGCGACCCTGTGCACATTGCAGAGTTAATGGAAGAGTTGTTTCCGGATGCGCAAGAGGCCCATGCCTCTATACAGCGGAAAGACGACACCACGGAGGAGCTTCCCGCGGTGCCAGCACGCTTAAAACAAAACCGGAAACCCAGAGAGGCCCCAAAGCAAACCCCAAAGCATGCAGCAAAGCGGGCACAAAAAAAGGCAAGGGCCTTGGCAGAGCAGGAAGAAACAGTTTTGGAGCTGACGCCCGTCAACAACAAAGCCGCTGCAGAGCCCAGCAGCGGCAGGCGCAGCTGGGCAAAATGGGGGGTGGGAGGCCTTGTTGTGGCGGTGCTTCTGCTGGTTTTGTCACTTGCTTTTTGGGGGCCCAGGGAGCCTTTGCCTCCCGGCATAGCCATAGGTTTAAGCATTTCAACCACGCCGCCCACTCAGGTTTTTGCTTTGCGCGAGGAGGGGAAAAAACGTGTTTTTGTTGGAGCCACGCCTTTTAAAAACCGCCGCGGCGTTGTGGCCGGAGAAAAGCTTTTGCTTGTTAATGAGCTCAGCCAAATACGCTATGAGGTGCAGCTGCCCATGCTGGCCGAAGGCGAGGTTTTTGCATTGCAAAAAAACTTTGAAAAGGGCCAACTGAGAATAGTCACGCACCCCCAAAATGTGGCTGGGGTTGAAATATTCCTCAAAGGCAGCCCCAAGCTTTTTGCCGTGGTGGATTATCCCATCCCCTTCTATGAGGGGGTTTATGAGCTTGAGCTCCGCGGCAAAGCCCTCAAGGAGCCCGTTCCCTTCAGAGCAGAGGTGAAGCCCGGAGAAGAGACAAGCTTAATAACGGTTGACGTGGAGCATTTGCTGGCCCCAAGCCCATGAGGCTTAACCCCTGCAATGCCCACAAAGCCATGGCGCAAGGTGCGGGGTGGAACATGCCTTCAGAGTGCCCACAAATGAGGTGAAGGGCGCATTTGCCCGTCATAGAAGCGGTTTTTTTGCTAGCTGTGGAGGCCATGGAAAAAGCGAAGCGAGACGCGGGGGCAGTCGTGGAATTTGGCAACTACCGCCTCATCCAAAGAATTGAAGCGGAACAAATAGCCTACGAAGCATGGCTTGCAGAGCAGCCAGGTGAAGGGGGCTCTCGGAAAGTTGTCATCAGGCGGATTTCACCCAGCTTTGTGGAATACGGACACGAACATCTTGCAACATTTTGTGAGGAATTCTTTACTCAAGCGCGTTTGGCCTCTGAGTTGTCTCACCCCAACATTGTTCAAATTCTCGGCTTGGGAGTGTGCGACGGCGAAGGTTTTGTGGCCACAGAACACATTCACGGCCAAGACTTGAAGCGTGTCATGCAGCGCTGTTTGGAGTTGAAGCGCAGGGTGCCTCCTGCGGTGGCCTTGAGGGTTGTGGCGGATGTTTGTGCAGGCCTCCATCATATCCACACCTGGAAAAATGGGGAAGGAAACCCCATGGGGCTCATCCACCACCACATTTCTCCATGGAACATATGGATCAGCTTTGACGGCGCTGTGAAGCTGGCTGGCTTGGGCATTGCGTGGGCACCATTCGTTGATTATTGGAAGGAGTTCGAACAGCATCAGCGCATGAAGGAAAGGTTTCCTTATGTGTCGCCGGAGCAAGTCCGATGCCACAGCTTGAGCCCCGGTGTAGACATTTTTTCTTTGGGAGTGGTTTTATATGAGTTGCTGACAGCCGTGAGCCCTTTCAAGCGAGATAGCGCTCCGGAAAGCCTAAATGCAGTGGTTCTTGAGGAACCCCCCAAACCCTCAGAGGTGGCCGATGTCAGCCCGCATTTAGACGACTTAATCATGTGCGCCTTGGCCAAAAACCCCGAAGAGCGCTATGCAGACGCACAGGCTTTCCAAACGGCCATTGAAGCGCACCTCCTTGAGAATGGGCTTGGGATGGATGCTTCACAAATGGCAGATTGGATGAAGGAGCTGTTTCCGGCGTGGGCCCAGGAGAAGTCTCAACTGGGGGCCGAGCTTTCTCAAGAAGAGGCGCGCCGCTTCCCCAAAACCTCTGCCCCTCCAGAAAATGTGGAGGCCATGGAAAAAGCGAAGCGAGACGCGGGGGCAGTCGTGGAATTTGGCAACTACCGCCTCATCCAAAGAATTGAAGCGGAACAAATAGCCTACGAAGCATGGCTTGCAGAGCAGCCAGGTGAAGGGGGCTCTCGGAAAGTTGTCATCAGGCGGATTTCACCCAGCTTTGTGGAATACGGACACGAACATCTTGCAACATTTTGTGAGGAATTCTTTACTCAAGCGCGTTTGGCCTCTGAGTTGTCTCACCCCAACATTGTTCAAATTCTCGGCTTGGGAGTGTGCGACGGCGAAGGTTTTGTGGCCACAGAACACATTCACGGCCAAGACTTGAAGCGTGTCATGCAGCGCTGTTTGGAGTTGAAGCGCAGGGTGCCTCCTGCGGTGGCCTTGAGGGTTGTGGCGGATGTTTGTGCAGGCCTCCATCATATCCACACCTGGAAAAATGGGGAAGGAAACCCCATGGGGCTCATCCACCACCACATTTCTCCATGGAACATATGGATCAGCTTTGACGGCTCTGTCAAGCTGGCTGGCGTTGGCATTGCGTGGGCACCATTCATTGATTATTGGAAGGAGTTCGAACAGCATCAGCGCATGAAGGAAGGGCTTCCTTATGTGTCGCCGGAGTTGCTGAAACCCAAGCAAGTCCAAGGCCACAACTCGGGCCCCTATTTAGATCTGCGCTCAGACATTTTTTCTTTGGGAGTGGTTTTATATGAGTTGCTGACAGGCATAAGCCCTTTCAAGCGGAAAACCGAGTTTGCTACCTTGGAGGCCATAGCGAAGGAGAAGGCCCCCAAACCCTCAGAGATGGCCGATGTCAGCCCGCATTTAGACGACTTAATCATGTGCGCCTTGGCCAAAAACCCCGAAGAGCGCTATGCAGACGCAAAGGCTTTCCAAACGGCCATTGAAGCGCACCTCCTTGAGAATGGGCTTGGGATGGATGCTTCACAAATGGCAGATTGGATGAAGGAGCTGTTTCCGGCGTGGGCCCAAGAGAAGTCTCAACTGGGGGCCGAGCTTTCGCTAAAAGAGCTCAAGCGCGCAGAAACCAAGCGCATGCAAGCCGAGCGTGCAGAATGTGCAGAACGTGCCATGAAATTTTCGAACAGGGAGCTAAGGGAGCTATGGTCCGAAGCTCCTGAGGTGACGCCCATAGAGGACTGGGCTGTTTCCGGCGAGGGTCCAGGTGGCATGTTGAAACAAACGCACAGCACAGGCGGCGCCTTGAGGGTTTTTTTGGGGGGAGTTATTTTAGGCGCGGTTGTGGCCTTGTTGCTGCACCTGTGGGGCGTTTTTTGAAGGAGCTCAGCTGCCACCTGGCGCATGGGCGCCACAAATGGGGCAGTCGGGTTTTTTAGAAAACTGAATTTCGCGCAAGCGGCTTTCCAGGGCATTCCAAAGGAGCAGCCGACCACTCAAAAGCTCTCCGCGCCCCAACAGCCATTTGAGCACCTCATTGGCTTGCAGGAGGCCCACCATTCCCGCGGCTGTGTTGAGTGGGCCTGAAGCACAGAGGTTTTCAGGAGGGTTGGGCCACAGACAGCGAAAGCAGGGGCCATTTTGTGCGTCCACGAGGGTGAGTTGGCCTTCAAAGCCGCAGACAGAGCCATAAACCCAAGGCGTATGGGTGTGCACGCAGGCAGCATTAATAAGCTCTCGTGTTTCTATGTTGTCCGAAGCGTCGACGACAATGTCGAAACGCTCTATCAACGGCTTTGCATTGGCCAGGCTCAGCCTCTCGTGAAAAACTTTGAGTTGCAGGTCGCCTCGCAATTTTTGAAGCATATAAGCCGCACTCCATGCTTTGGGGAGGCCAAGGCTGGGCATGCTGTGGACTATTTGTCGCTGCAGGTTGGAAAGTTGGACAATGTCTGCATCCATCAACCCCAACTCTCCCACGCCTGCGGCCGCGAGGTAGAGTGCGGCAGGCGAGCCCAAACCACCCAGGCCGACAATGAGCACCCGTGCATTTTGAAGCAGTGCTTGCCCACGCGCGCCTATTTCAGGAAGGTGGATGTGGCGCTCAAAGCGCTCGAGGGATTTAGGGTCCAGACAGGGCTCACAGGGATAGCCTTGCGCAATCCACTGCGTCATGCCGCCCTTGAGCGCGGCCACATTCTCAAAACCCATGTCGCGCTGGAGGATTTGGGCTGCAAGCACAGAGCGGATTTCACCCGAGCAATAGAGAAGCAAAGTATCTTCAGGGTTGACAAGGGTTTCAATGTCTATTTCCAACCGACTGCGCGGAAGCATGATGGCGTTGGGGATTTTGCCTTTGGAATATTCGTTGGCCTCCCGAATGTCTATAAGCCGCAGTCCAGGGTTTTTTTGAGAGAGTTGAGAAAACAATTCACACACATCAACAAGCGGAATGTTTTGCCGTGCTTGTTGCAATAACTCTTCAAAGGTTAAAGGCATGCTATGCCTATAATGAAAGAGTGAAGAAGATGAAACCACAACTTGGCAAAAGCTCCAGGCAGCTGGCTTTAATCAGCGGTGCAGGTACACGCTTGGGGGCTTTTTTGGCCCAGGCCCTGGGAGAGGCAGGGGTGGACATTGCCCTGCATTGCAGGCACTCTACGCGAAGGGCAGATGCCTTGGCTTTGCATTTAAGGCGGCAAGGGGTTTGTGCAGAGGTTTTTGTGGCTGATTTTGAAAAACTTTCTGGCCCAGAGCAGCTTGCACAAGAGGTGTGTGCTCGCATGGGAGTACCCCATATTTTAATACACAACGCAGCTGTTATGGAGGGGAAGCGTTTTTCCAAAACCTCAGCAGCCTGCCTGGACAAACTTTGGAAGGTGAATGTGCGAGCGGCTTTTTTGTTGAGCCAGCAGCTTGCACCCCCCATGGCCCGAAGAGGGGGGGGAAACATTCTGCATATTTTGGACATTGCGGGAACAAGCCAAACGTGGAATGGCTATGCCGCCTATGCGATGACCAAAGCCGCCTTGGCGCAGCTTTGCCGCTCTCTGGCCAAAGAGTTGGCCCCCAAGCTGCGTGTCAACGCCATTGCCCCAGGGCTGGTATTGCCCGCTGAAGGCCTTTCCGCCAAAGCCACAGCACAACTGGTTTCAAAAATTCCCATGGGAGAGAAAGTATCAACCCAGGCACTGGTGGAGGCCATGTTTTTTTTGCTCTCCAACAACTCTATGACTGGGCAAATTCTTGTGCTGGACGGAGGACGCTCTTTATAGGCGGAAAAAATGGAGCGCTTGCACAAATACCTGGCCAGAGCAGGAGTGGCTTCGCGGCGCAAAGCCGAAAAACTCATGTTGGCTGGAAAAGTCCAAGTTAACGGGCAAACGGTTTGCAAGCTGGGCAGCCTGGTGGATGCAGAGCATGACGAGGTATGCATAGAAGGACAGAAGCTGAGTTTGCCAAAACAGCACCAATATTTCATATTGTATAAGCCGCGCGGCACCATAACCACCCTGGCAGACCCCCAGGGCCGCCCCTGCATAGGGGATTGGCTGCGCAAAAAGCATGGACGTGTATACCCCGTGGGCCGCCTGGATTATGACACCGAAGGCGCCTTGCTGCTGACGGATGATGGGGACTTGGTTAACCGCTTGTTGATGCCACGCTTTCAAATTCCTCGCAGCTATGTTGCCAAAGTGCGTGGCCAACCCTCCCCTGAGGCACTCCAACAGCTGTGCAAAGGGGTTGTTATAGGTGAGGAGAGACCCGCTCAAGCCTTGCGTGCCAAGCTGCATTGCGTTTTGAAAGCCAACAGCTGGGTGGTGTTGACGGTGACGGAGGGGCGCTACCACCTGGTTAAACGCATGTTTGCAGCCATAGGCCACCCTGTTTTGGCTTTGTTCCGCCCAGCCCAGGCAGGTATTTCTGTTTTAAACATGTACCCTGGGCAACTACGTGCACTTACGCAAGAAGAATGTGTATTGTTGAAAGCTGTGGCTTTGGGGCACTCCAGGCCTCCCTTGGTGGTGGGTTTACCTATACGCAAGAGATGAAGAATGAAGCCAGGAATGAGGCCAGGACAGTATATATACGTTCCCATGCGATGGATTCATATATTGTCGGTGTTGTCGGTGTTGTCGCTGTTGTCAGCTTGCAACGAGAAGAAGGATGAAGCATGGAAAGCCAACTGGAGCCATTTCCCTCCGGAGGCACGTGCTGAAGCTTTAAAGCAAATAATTGAGAAGGTGAAGCCAGCTGACTTGGGGCATTTGGCGCTGGCAGCCAGAGACACAGAGCCCAAAGTCCGCGCGGTTGCTGCTGAGGGGCTTGGGAAAAGCCGGGAGGGTTATGCTTTGGACTTGCTGAGCGATCTGCTGAAGGATGCTGATGAGAGAGTCCAAGTGGCTGCGGCCCATGCCATGGGCCAACACGGCAACGAGAAGGCGCGCAAATATTTGCTGTTGCGTTTTTCCAGAAGCCGCCAACCCGTGCGCCAGGCCATTGTCCAAGCGCTGAAGGCCTCCGGTGTTGCAGAGCCGATGAAGCAAGCGGTGAGTTTTGAAGCCAAAGAGTTGTGGGAGAAAGCTCAGCAAGAGTTGGCTTCACCTCCTTCGCTTGCAGAGCAGGTGAATGCCATTGTTCGGCTGTCCGAGAGTGGTCGCCCTGAGGCCGCCGAATTGTTGCTTCCCTTTCTGAAAGAGAAGGCGCCCGTATTGGTTGTTGCTGCCGCTCAGGGCTTGGCTTCCCTGGGCGTGCACGCGGCATTGGTGGAGCTGGAAGCTTTGGCATTGAGCAGCAACGCTGACATTCGCCAAGCCGCTATTGCGGCTGTTGCCCAATTGCAAGCCACAAGCTCCATTCCGTTGCTGACTCGCTTGGTGGAAACGGAAGAAGAGACAGCCTTGTGGGCACTGGAGGGGCTGACAAGCTTTCCTTCATCGCCCGAAGCAGACCAAGCCATGTGTCATATTGCCATCCATTCTGAAAACCGCTTTTTGCGTCTTCAAGCAGCCTCCGCATTGCAACAAAGAGCGCCTTGCGCTTTGCCGCCTTTGTTGGAGCAGCTCTCCAAAGCCTCTATGGCAGAAACAGCTTTGTTGGTTTTGATGCGTTGGCCAAACGCCTGGAGCCAGGAGGCTGATAAAATTTGGGCATTCCTAAAATCCGAAAACCTTGTTTTGTCGGCTTTGGCTGCGCATTTGCTTTCAAAAGCTTATGTGCAAAAGGAGCTGCAAGAGAAGCCCCCCAAGCACATGGCCTATATATTGGAGCGGGTGGATTTTTTAACAAAGAGAGAAGAGCCTTGGATAAAATTTCCCCTGGAGGATGGGTTTGGTACGCGCATTTTTGAAGAGGGTGCCAAGGATTTAGAGCGCAGACAACGCCAGGAGTTGTTGCTGAGGGGGCTTGAGGCAAGCAACGCCCTGTCGCTTAAAGAGCAGGGGAAACAAGCTTCAAGGCCCTTGTTGCTTCCGGAGTTGGCAGAAAATTTGGGCCAGGCAGAGTTGGAGCAGTTGGCTGCATTTTTAAAGCTTGCGAGTTTTTTGCAGCCGCAACTCATAGAGGAGCATTTGAAGCGCCACATGAGGGCCTCGGATGTTTCTTTGCGGGCGGTGGCTTTGGCCGCATGGGTGCGCATGGGGGCAGAGCATTGGGAGTTGGCAGAGCAAGGTATTTTCGACCAAAGCGAAAAAGTTCGCCTGGCTGTGGCCGAGGCTTTTATAGAAGCAGGTATTGAAGGAGAAAAACATCTGCTTGCCGCTTTGGAAAAGCGGGCAGAAGAAAGCTCAGCGTTATTAAACCTCTTGCCCTGCACACAGCTGGATGAAAAAAGTGCGAAAATTTTGATGGGTTTTTTGGACAAAAGCATTCGAGAGGCCAGTTTGGCTGCGCATTGCTTGGGGAAGGCCAAGCATACAGGAGCACAGGAGAAGCTGGTGGCGCTGCTTAACGCGGCGACAGTGGTTGAAAAGAAGACAGCCTTAGAAGCACTTAAGGAGATGGACGCCAAGGTGGCATCCAAGGAGATTGAAAACCAGCTTTTTCATGAATCTCCAGAAATCCGCCAGGCAGCAGTGAGGGTTTTGCGTTATTTAAAGGTTGGAGACGCGGGGGAGATGTTGGAAGCTCTGGGTGAGGATTATTTTAAAAAAGTTCGTCATAGCATGAGCGATATTTGAATGAGAAAGTTGAAGTCATGGATTTAAGCGAGCTGCGCGAGCGAGCTGCGTCTGCGTTTGCAAAGGGAAAATTTGCAAAGGCTGCGGAAATTTATGAGAGTTATTGCGCGCAAGCACCCAAAGACTCCCAAGCGTGGATTCGTCTGGGCGATGCTTGGTCGCGTTTGCGAAAGAAAGACAAAGCGACAGCTGCTTATTACCAGGCAGCCAACTCATATGCGGAGAGTGGTTTTTTCCCCCGTGCCATTGCCGCGTGCAAACTTGTTTTGGAAATAGAGCCTGAACATTTGGGTGTGAAGAGCATGCTGGAAGAGCTTTATGTACACAAGGGCATTGTGAAAAAAGCAAGTTTTCCCTCCATGGCCCTTGCACCGGAGCCCAAGCCTTCAAGCCAGAAGGCCGAGCCTGCAGCAAAGCCTGGTTTTGCAACAGAGCCCATGCCTGCAGCGGCACAAACAGTGCCTTCTCCAACGCCCATAGTACCTGCACCCATAGCACCTGCGCCCATGGCACCTGCGCCCCCCATAGCTCCTGCGCCCATAGCTCCTGCGCCCATGGCACCTGCGAGCAAAGCTTTTGAGGCATTGCCATCTGCTGAGCTTTCTGTGGAGGTTGAAATACCCCTTGTTATCAGGCAAGAGGAGCGCTCTCCAGAGCATGTGAAGGAAGACTCAGAAGCGAAAATTCCCATTGTTGTGGGTACACTCATTGAGCCGCCTTCACCTCAAACCAAAGCGTTGAGCACTCCAGTGGCCAAAGCTCAACAAGAAACCTCCTCCGCTGAAGCTTGCTTTCAAAAAACACCTCAGGCACCTGAAATGGCTGCACAGCACGCCTCTGTCTCATGGGCTGAAACCATGAAGCCCCCCAGCATCCGCCCGACGCTTGTGCCTGTTTTGTTGAGCAGCCCGGGTGTTTCCCCTGCTTCCTCTGTTTCCAAAACTTCCTCTGCTTTGCATAAAAACAAGCCTCAGAAAAAAAGCGAGCCCACCGAGGCCATACCTGTTTTTGACTTGGAAGACACAGCGTTGGAGAGTACAGAGGAACCCTTGAGTGCCCCACAAATGAGGGGCCATGCCCAACAAGGCCCTCTCCAACAAGGCCATGCCCAACCAGGCCACCTCCAACAGACGGATGTTGTGAGGCAACCCCCTTTGGCCAAAGAGCGTCGCTCTCCAAGCTTGGGTGCTTTTCATGCCATTGAAGATGCAGCGAAGGCCGGTCTGGAGGAGCAAGGAGAAAACCCGAACGCTTGGTTGGCGGTGGCCAAACATGCAACACGCTCTGCGGGTTTGCCCTTAAATATTCCGCTTTTTTCGGATTTGCCCCAACCTGCGCTCATGGCTTTGTTTAACCATTGCCCGCTTTGGAGGCTTGCACCTCAAACACGCGTCATCCGCCAAGGGGAGCAGGGGAATTCTTTCTTTGTCATTTGCTCCGGGGAAGTCCGCGTATTCCGCGTACAGGGCGCTGAGCAAGTGGAGTTGGCCATCCTCAGGGAAGGTGAGTTTTTTGGTGAAATGGCTTTGCTGTCAGGGGAGCCGCGCTCGGCTTTTGTTGAAGCGGTTGAGCCTGACACGCAAGTTTTAGAAATTTCCGCAGACGTGCTTGCCGGGCTTTCTCGAAAATTTCCGCAAGTTTCTACGGCACTGTGGCGGTTTTGTCGACAACGGTTGCTCAGCAACGTCATGGCCAGCTCCTTGCTGTTCAGGCCTTTTGCTCAGGCCGATCGCCAAGAGTTGATCCGTTGTTTTCAAGCCTTGGATGTCAACCCCGGGACGGTGGTGGTGGCCCAAAACCAGATGAGCGAGGGTTTGTTCGTCGTCCTCGTCGGCTATTTGGAGGTTATTAAAAATGGCCAAAAAGTGGCCGTCCTGAAAGAGGGGGAGTTGTTTGGTGAAATTTCCCTCTTAACCAAAGCACCAGCCACAGCCAGCGTTATTGCTGTGGAGCGAAGCGCTTTGCTTAAACTTCCTGCCAATGAATTCAACACCTTAATCTCTACACACCCTCAGGTGCTCGAATTGCTCAGCCACCTCATGGAAGAGCGCATGGATGAGAAAGAGGAGTTTTCACTGGAGTCCCTGGGGTGGAAGAGTGAGGATTTTGAGCTTTTAATTTAGCCAGGGGAGTGTTTCAGTGCTCGCAGAGAAAATGTCCTTGGGTTAAAACACTCCCATGAAACGTTTTTGCCTTTTTAGTGCTGTGGCTTTATTGGGAGCAAGCTGCGCTCATAAGTCTCTGGATGCTGCGGCTTTGGAGAGCATCCAAAAACCTGCTTTTGTAGGCCGCATTTCCAAAAATGCGGGGCCTAAGGCAACCGTCTTCACGGATGACAACACATTTAGAGAAGGCTTAAAGAGGCTGGAGCCGGCCGAGGGGAACCGACGCATGGCAGCGCGCATGCTCAGAGGCTTGCCGCATTATGAGTTGTCGGATGGTTTGCGCGCCCGCACCATGTTGCGTTTGGAGCAGGTGGCGCCTTTTAAAGATGCGGCGGAACCATCCAAGGTGGCTCGCTCCCTGGGGATTTTTCTCATGCAGGATGAGGCAGATGTGGAGCCTGACTATAAAAGGCTTCTGGCCATGGATGTGGACAGCATCGTCGAAATGGTTATTGAGGAATATGGCATTCGCAGCGCCCAGGGAAAAGTTCGTTTTTGGGTCCGTGGCTATGGGCGCATGTTTCGCCTGAAAAACGGAAGCCTCCTGTGGAAACGGAGCTTCCATGCCGAAGAAGAAGAGTCCAGCCTGCCGGTGGTCGATCCTTTTGTCCTCGCCAGAGAGCCTTCTTTATACCGCAACCGCATCCATTGGGTGCTCGACACCGTCGCTCAAAAACTGTCCGAGGACTTTCTGCGAGGACAATTCTCGCGAGGACAATTGTCGATGGAACAAGGAACAACCCTCGTCGCTCCCCAACAAGAAGCCTCCCCCGTTGTTTTGCCTCCAGCCAGCCAAACCCCGGCCCGCCAAGCCCCAGCCAACCAAGCCATTGTGGAGGAAGATCCGCTTTAAAACAGGCGCCTAAAGGCGCGTCGTTTTTGAAGAGGAAGAGTCATTTTTCTGGGCGTCTTGCATTTCTCTGGACATCTTCCCAAAATAGTTGATGGCAAAGGGTGCTACGCACAACAAAACGACAATCCCCAAAGAGACAGCTATAAGAGGAAAAGGCTGCGTAGGCTCTTGGCCAAACTCTTGCTGCTGGGCAAAGCTGCTGATTAATTCCCCCTCAGACTTGCTCCCTGAAGAAGAGAAAGTATTCAGCCTGTCCCCAGACTGTGCTTGCGCAGACAAAGCCAAAAAGAAAGAAAACCCCAAACCCAAAAAGAAAACGCGCATAGGCATGGCCTCCATTATAAAACCTTCCCCCCCCTAAAAAGCAAGCCCTAAAGAAAAAGCAAGCACCTCAAAATACGCTTTTCTAAAAGCTCTTATTGTTAAAAACCATTTTCGAAAGAGACCATGGCCAAGTGGCTTGGTTAAATTTGTTTATTCAATGGAATAGCCGATGAGGTGCAGAGGAGGGAGCCGGACATTGATGCGAACAGAGAGTTGATAATAGAGGTTGAGGGAGATGCTTTGGGCGATGGTTGTTCGCAGGAAAACAGCACCGCCTATGGCGTGTAGCCAGCGGTGTGAGAGGTTGTCGCTATAGCTGGAAGTGCCAAACAATTCCACGTCTATTTGTCGCCAGAAGAGGGAGGGAAAGAGGGTGAAGGTGGAGATGGAGCCCCTGTCTATGACAAAAGCATAGCGGTAGCGGGCATGGGCGATGGCTGCATGGTTGGCGCGGATGGAAAAGTCTTCAAAACCGCGTATGGCCTCGCCAAAGAAGCTGGGAAGGAAAATGCCTGGGGAGGGAGCATATTTGGACTCCTGGCTTTGCAGGAGGACGGGGTTATAGGCCATGCCCCCCAATTGCAAAGTACCTTTGGGGGCATTGGGCAGAGAGCGTCCTCTGAGGTTGAGGACGAAGGAGTGCTGTGTCAAAAAAGGAAGCGGAATGCCCAGGCCCATATAGCCGGAGAGGCTGATGACATTGCGTACACTTCCCATGTCTTTGAAAAAGAAACTCCCTAAAACCCCTATTTGGAAGAGGCTTTGGGTTCCCCCCATGACGGTGGAGGAGCCTGCGGCATAGTCCGCGGAAATGGAGGGGCCGAGGTAGCGTTGGTGCTCACCCGCATATGCTCTGTCAATGGCAAGAAAAGAAAAACGCAAAGGCGTGGTGAAAAAGGTGCGTTGCCCTCCAAATTGTCCCATCCAATATTGCAAGGGAGGGTTTTTTTCATAGTGGAGCTGTGCAAACAGTGTCCAAGGTGCCAGCTGTCGGTTGAGATAGGCCAGCGCTGTGCCATAGGATTTTGTAGGAGAAACAAAGCGAAAATCCAGCGCCCAGTTGTGAAAGCTGAGGCGATCGCTCCCATAGAGGGAGAGCCCAATGGAGGAGCCTATTTTTGCATTCCAGAATTTTGCGGGAAAATAAATGTCCACATAGGGAATGCGCGCCCGAGGCAGCCAAAGCTCCTCCCACCCGGAATAGGGGCGGTTGGATTCTATTTCCAACGCCTCCTCCTCCTCCTCCGAGAGAATGCGCAAAGACTCAAAAGAGGAGGCTGAAGGTAGAGCAGAGGGGAGCATTTCATCTCCCTCCTGGCGAAGCAGGGGAAGGTGGGGCGTTTCCTCTTCCTCCTTCTCTTCCTCCTCCTCCAGGTTGAGTTTTATGCTATCCAAGCTCCACTCCCACCCCACCCGGTTAAGGAAGTGGACATGGCTGCGTGAGGGGCTTGCATCCATGACAAAGAAAGGCGCTTGAGTGAGGCGAGTGCGTTTTTGCGAGGGAAG
This sequence comes from Cystobacterineae bacterium, assembly GCA_009782175.1. Lineage (GTDB taxonomy): Bacteria > Myxococcota > Myxococcia > Myxococcales > Myxococcaceae > WRKR01. The sequence goes on along the minus strand of WRKR01000024.1, from coordinate 22,008 downwards.
GTGCAAACGGAATGCCTGGGCTGAGTTTCCTTCTTTGCGCACAAAGAGAAGGTTGTCATTGTCAATCCACTTTGGGGCATAATTAAAAGCCGAGTCCTTCGTGAGTTGCTTGCATTCTCCTATTTTTCCCCTGCGTATTTGACAGAGGCGAATGTCCCAACCCTTGCCCTCCCAGCGGGAGAAAGCAAGTTGTTTGCCGTCTGGAGAATAGCTTGGCGTTGCAAAAGAAATACCCGGGCCTTCTTCGAGCAGCGTTTGTTTTTGTTGCGTGTGCAGATGGAACTCAACCAAGCGTGTTTTTCCAGGCTGGAATTCCACCCAGAGATAGTGGTTTCCCTCCGGGTGAAGCGCGCCTCCCTGGCTTCCCGCCTCTTGCCAAACACGGAGCACTTTGGCGGTTTGCGCATCCACTTTCCACAGTTGCCCAACGTTATTTCCCCACGCGTTAATGTCGGTGTTGTGCAGAAAAAGCCAACGCCCATCCGCGCTGAAGGAGAGCCCTGAAATGCTCGACGCACTTGCGTTAACCCAGGGGCGATAGGGTATATGTTGAGTGAGTGAGAGCTGAGCACGCAAACTTCCGTCGCTGTTTAGCAGCAAGAGGGCCGGCGTTTTTTCTCGGTGAGTGCGCACCACCGCCATGCTGCCGTCCAAAGCCACCCCCAGCCTTGCTATATAGCCCACATGGTGGAGCAGCGTTTTTTGGTTGGAAGGCGTGGGCGGAGAGGTAGCTTTGGGGGCGAGGCTTTTTCTCCACTCATCAAAAAGAGCGGCGAGTGTTTTTCCATAGACGCTTTTGAAGCGAAGGCTGACGCCGAAAGGGAAAAAAAGTGCATCGGCCTGCATGGAAATAAGCTCCCAAAGCTTGGCCTCCCCATATTGCTTAACGAGGTATTCAATGAAAAACAATGAGGTGAGATAGGCACCGGAAGCCGGCAACAAGTCGCGTGTTTGAGGGTGCAAGTCACTCTCATATATTTTGCCTTTTCGCGCAGCGACACCCGAATAGAAGAGGGCATAATAATAGGGGCTGTGGGGCCTTCCTGTGGGGTGTTGAAGGTGCCCCTCATAAAATTGCGCTACCCCCTCCGTAAACCACCGCTCCAAAGCACCTTGGGGAGAAACTTGTGGACCCAAAATAAGGTTAAACCACCTCCACAGTCCGCGCGTCTGCTCCAAATGCACATAGTGAAAAATTTCATGGCAGACAACTTCTGAAATGTCCCCCCCGGACATGTTATACCAGTTGAAGGTTTCACTTGTGAGGAAAAGCGGGTTAACCGTGTGCAGAAACTCTCCCCCATATTCTCCTGAAACATAAGCGTTGTTAAAATTTGTCGACGTCAAAAAAACCAACATGCGCCTTGTCGGCGTATCCCCCTGCGTTTTGTTGCGCAGCGCCCCCAGACATTTTTTCATTTGCCTGGCAAGGCGCAAAGCCTCCGCTTCATGTTGTTTGGGATAATAAATTTCTGACTCCGGCGTTGTCAGTTTCCACATGTCGTCGCGTGCAAACCCCGTCGCAATGGGCGTTGAGAAACGTGTCGAAAGAGAGGCGCAAGCGTTGAGAATAAGGGCAAGACAAAGCAACGTTGGAAAACGCATTATTCCCATTATGCTTAACAGGTATATGTGTGGCCGACAAACCTTTGTCTGAGAGGAAACGAGAAATTCCGGACAAGCGTTGCATACATGCTATGGAGGGGCCATGGACATTGAAAAACCACCGCATATGGAAGCTGCACTGTCTCAGTTGGTGCTTTTGCTGAAGACAGCTGAAAAGCGAGAAGTGGATTATTTGAATGCCTCTTGGAGTGAAATTGAAAAATCTGTCATCAAAGTTTTGGGCGGCGCATTCAAGTTTTCTAAGCCAGAGCACCAACTCATTGCCCTGGGGTTGACAGCCATTCTCGGAGAGAAGTTGCTTTATTTGCATAAAGGGTTTTGGTTTCCCAACTGCGACTCTATGGCAGGCGTTTCTCTGGGGTTTGCGGATGCAATTATTGTGTTGTCTCCGTTTGAAGCTGTGTTGGATGCTTTGAGTATGGCCAGCTTGGGAAAGTTGGATGAGCTGAGCCAAAACCTGAGCAACTCGTTGAGCTCTGCACGCATGGCTTCGGGAATTCCTTTGGTGGGCGCACCCAAGTTGGATGCTCAACTCTATCAACGCTTGTTCAACTCACACTTCATCCAAATGCTTTCTTTGGACATGGAAAAGGCAGAAGCCACATGGAAGCGTCTGCCAGGCCAACTCATGCAGGAACTCAAGGAGGCCTTAACGCGCACGGGGAGCGGGCTGCCTGCCGAGTTGAAAATGCATATGGAAAACCAATTCCGAGCGGTGTTTGACGCCATGGAGCCCCATAAACCCATGGGGGAGCAGTGGGAGAAACACGCGCAGACTTGTGAGCTTGCTGCGCGGCTTTGGGCAAGCTCCGCTTCTACGGGAGCTGTTTCAGAGGATTTTTGGGAGGCCGTTGTCTTCCCTTTGTTGTTTGCGGGCTTTCCTGAAACTTTTCCTCCCATTGAAGAAGAAGAGCTGGAGGTCGTGCGAAAGGGAGTTCCGGATTTGTATGTTTTTTTGGAGCTGGTCCCCTATGCATGGCCTGCGCCTGAAGAGGATGCCCTTTTGGGGGCTTTTGAAAGGCTCAACATTCACCCCTTGTCCCCCAGGCCTTCTCTGGGCAACGCATTGCGGATGTTGAAGGTGGATTGTGAATTTTTGCAAAAACCCTTAAGTGAGTTTTCTGGAGAAAAACTGCAAATGACGCTGCAGCGTTTTTCCGCATACCTCAAGGAGCAGAAAGGAGGTGCTCCCCCAGAGGCTTTAAGAGAACAAGATGCCCAAATAGCCCTCCATTCAGCGATGGGCCTTTTGGAAGAATTAAAAAACATGTGTGGCCCTCATGCCCATGCCCACACGGTTTTGCTGCGCCGCCTTACGGAAGCGGAGGCTGAGGTTGAGGGCGCTTTTGAGCTTATTCGAAAAAGCCTGCAGGGCCCCAGGCTGATTTTAGTCTAAAGTTTTTGTCAGTCCGCTTTTTGTCTGTCAGGTTTTTTCCGTTGAGGCCTCAACTGGGTTAAAAGCCATAGACAGCTTAGAAAAGCGAGAATAGAGGCCAGTGTGTTTTTTAATATAAAAACCTTGAATTTATTGAGGGTTATGGGTGTAGCCCCAGGAGTGCGCCTTGTTGTGCCCTTTGCCGTGTTGCTGACGGGGTGTTTTTTTCCTGCGGAAAGGGGGCGCATGTTGGAAGAGCGTCTGCAAAGCCTGACGCAGGAAAATGAGTTGCTCAGCTCAGAGGTGAAGGAGAGCCAAGAACGTATTTCCAAAGCGCTAAGCCAAACGGAACAATGGGCCAGGCAAAGTGGCGCTGACATTGGGGTGCAGATGCAGCGCTCCGCGGAGGATGTGGCGAGCTTGCGCGGGGGTTTAGAGTTGTTAGAGCACCGCATTCGAGAGTTGGAAGCAGCACAAGCGGCGCTGCGCGTGCAAACGCAGGAGTTGGCTGCCACCACCGCCGCTGCGGCAGCGGCCACTTCGGCAACGACGACTTCTGCAACCTCGGGAGCTGCTGTGCCCAAACAGCCTGCGAAGCCAGATGAGCCCAAGGCTTTTTTGAAATATACGGACGAGGTGCTTAAAGGGGAAAATATTAAAGAAGGCCAGGCCTTGCTGAATGAGTTTTTGCGCAGGTGGCCCAAGGACAGCGCCGCGGGCGAAGTGCATTTTAAGCTTGGGGAAAGCTATTTTGTGCAGAAACACTATAGAGAAGCGCTTTATGAATATGGAAAGGTTATTCAGGAATTCCCCAAAACCGCCTCGGCTCCTCTGACCTATTTGCGCTCCCACGAGTGCTTTAAACAGCTTAAAAAACTCCCCGAAGCCAAACTGGCCCTTGAAGAGTTGCTCAGAGTACACCCCAAGAGTGCAGAAGCCAAAAAAGCGGCGGATTTGCTCAAAAGCGTGGAGGAGAAAAAGAAAAAACCAGGAAAATAGAAATGCTTGTGCTTTCCGGAACGTTGTGCTTTCCCGAGACAGGCCATTGAAGCTAAAACAAGAGAGCCACAGGGGAAACAAAGGGGAAACAGCACATGGGTTATCCGCTTCCAGGGAGGGGCCGTTTTGAGGCAAAACCAGAGGGAAAAAGAGGATAAATACTTTAAAAAGAATGGGTTATGCTAGAAACAGCCTAGAGCAAACCACCCACAGCGTATAACACCCATGGTGGGACAAAGCGGAAGGCAGGGCAATGCAGGGCAATGGGTGGCGAGGCGCGAGGCAGTGAAGGCCAGGACAGTGGATGGCGAGGCAGTGGATGCCAGGGCCGTGGAGGGTAGGGCAAAGGTGTTAAAGGGCAAAGGTGTTCAGCAACAAAGGTTTAAAATTTTCCCCGTGAGTTGTTGAGGGGTATTGTACATAATTATACAACTGCTGATTACGACGGCTTAGGCTGTATTTGTTATTTTTGGTTTATTTGAGGGCTACATGCCGAAGAATGTTCTGGTTGCTGATGACTCGTTGACGATGCGCAAGGTGGTTTCCTTGGTGTTGCCTCCCGGTGATTTTTATCTGGTTGAGGTCGATAACGGCGTGGATGCGGTTGCCAAAGCTCAGGAGATGATTCCGGACATGGTGTTGGCTGATTGGTCGATGCCGGGCAAGGATGGCTTTGAGGTTTGCGCTTTGCTTAAAAAAAACCCGAAGACAGCACATATTCCCGTCCTGCTTCTTGTCAGTGGCCAAGAAGCCATAGACGAGGCAAAAGTGCATGCTGCAGGGGCGGATGCTTATATGGCGAAGCCTTTTGAAAGCCAGGCCTTGCTTGACAAAGTATGCAGCATATTGGGCATGCCCCTGGTGGCCCCTTTGCCCATGCGCGTGCACACCATAGCAAGGCCACAGCCTGTTGCCCCTCAAGCGGCTTCCATAACGCCTGTACTTCCACCCGCACCTGTGGTTCCACCCGCCCCCGCGGTTCCACCCGCACCTGCGGTTTCGTCGGCGTCTATGGCCACAGCTGAGGCTCCGGCGACACCTGTGTTTACGCCGACGCCTGTGGTTATGCCAGCGCGTGTGTTGACGCCAACGCCTGTGGTTATGCCGGCGCCTGTGGTTCCTCCTCCTGCCTCTGTTTTGGTGCCTCCTCCCCCGGCTGCTGCGGAGCCCCCCTCGGCTTTCTTTCAACCACCTCCTTCGCCGAGAGCTCAAGCCCCCTCACCCGGTTTTGCTCCTGCGCCGGTTTTATCGGCACCCGCTCCTGTTGGCATGAGAGAGCCAAGTCCAAGAGCTGTTCCTGCCGCTCCGCCTGGAGCCATTCCAGGGAATATAGCCGCAAGGCGTGTGCCTGCTGCTCCATTTGGAGCGCCGCCTGTGTCCCCCCCCTTGGCTCCCGCAAGGCCTGTGCCCGGGGTTGCTCCTTCTGCCCCCGTGTTGCAAGCGACGGCTGTGCCCATGTCCAGCCCTTCTCGGCCAGGCTTTGCTCCCGCATTTTCTCCTTTGCGTCCAATGGCTCCTCCCGCTCATGTGGCAAGGCCTCAGCCCGCTTATGGTGTGCCTATGCCCAGGCCCTTGCCTTTGGCACAGCAGTTTCCCGCTCGGGCGGCTCCTTCGCCTTCATTTGTGCCTAGAGCTGTTTTGCCTCAGCGCCTTTCTCCGAGTGCACCCACGGCTTTGTTTCCACCTCTGGGGAGGCCGGCCCCCTATCCATCCCCTGGCTATCGACCTCCCCCCTCTGCTCGTGCGCCTGCACCCGTACCACACCCAACCACTGCAGGGGGAGCTTTGCCCAGGAGAGATCCTTTCGGCTTGGGAGGACAGACCTTAATTCCTCAGGCCCCACCCCCTGCATTAAACCCTGAGGCTGCTCTCCGGGAGTTGTTGCCCAGCATCTCAAAGGAGCTTTTAGAAAAGGTTATTTGGGAGGTGGTTCCTCAGTTGGCAGAAACCCTCATCCGCGAGCATATAGAGCGGCTGATTCAAGCCAAAGAAAGAGGCGAAAAACGCTAGGTTGATTTTCTATTGCCAGTCAGGTTTATAAGAAAAAAGGCGGTTACTCGTGTAGAGTGGCCGCCATTTCTTTGCATAGCATTTTCTTTGCATAGCATTTTTTGCATAGCATTTGGAGAGAAGGCATGAATGAGCGTGAGCTGTCAAAGTCCTATGAGCCCAGTCAAGTAGAAAAGCGTTGGTATGGTTGGTGGATGGAGAAGGCGCTTTTTCGCGCGGAAGCAAGTTCAGACAAACCACCCTATTGCATTGTTTTGCCTCCGCCGAATGTGACAGGCTCTTTGCACCTTGGGCATGCGTTGCCGACAACGCTGCAGGACATATTAATCCGCCACAAACGGATGAAGGGCCACAACGTTTTGTGGCTTCCAGGGATAGACCATGCAGGAATTGCAACCCAAACAGTCGTAGAGCGCGAGCTGAAGAAGGAGGGGCTGACGCGCTTTGACTTGGGCAGAGAAGAATTTTTAAAGCGGGTGTGGCAATGGAAGGAGGCTTCAGGCAACTGCATTGCAGAGCAGCTCAAAATGATGGGGGCTTCTCTGGATTGGAGTCGGGAGCGTTTTACGATGGATGAAAACTCCTCCGCCGCCGTCCGCGAGGCTTTCGTCCGGCTGTATGAAGAGGGGCTGATTTATCGCGCGCAGAAGTTGATTCATTGGGACCCTTCTTTGCGCACGGCGCTTTCTGACTTGGAAGTTGAGCATGAGGAATGCGATGGTTTGTTATGGCATATTGCATACCCCATTAAAGACAGCGAAGAGCGTCTGGTGGTGGCGACCACGCGGCCTGAAACTTTGCTGGGCGATGTGGCGGTTGCCGTCCACCCTGAAGACGAGCGTTTTGCACATTGGATTGGCAAAACCTTGCTGTTGCCTTTGCTGAACCGAGAAATACCCGTCATTGCGGATGCGCAGTGGGTTAACAAAGAGTTTGGGACAGGGGCGGTGAAGGTGACACCTGCGCACGACCATACCGACTACCTGATGGGTTTGAAACATGGTTTGCCGACCATTTCCATTTTTGATGAGGCCGCACGCACCAACGAGAATGCGGGCCCCTATGCCGGCATGGACAGGTTTGAAGCGCGCAAGAAGGTGGTTGAGGATTTGGTGGAGCAGGGGCTTTTGGTGAAAGAGGAGCCCTATCGCCTCTCGTTGGCGGTGAGCCAGCGCTCAGGCGTCCCCGTGGAGCCACGTTTGTGCCTGCAGTGGTTTGTGAAAATAGAGTCCCTGGCCGAAACCGCCATAGAAGCGGTTGAAACCAAGCGTACACAGTTTTATCCAGAAGGGTGGACCAACACTTTCTACTCGTGGATGAACAACATTCACGACTGGTGCGTCAGTCGTCAACTGTGGTGGGGACACCAAATTCCCGCCTGGTACCCTCTGGACTCAAGCCCCAAACTTGCAGATGGAAGCATTGACTTTGAGCGCGCAACACCTGTGGTGAGCCACGAAAACCCTGGTGTTAGAGATGACAACCCTTCAGGGAATTGGGTGCAGGAGCCGGATGTTTTGGACACGTGGTTTTCTTCCGGGCTGTGGCCGTTTTCTACTTTGGGGTGGCCCAAGCAAACCCAGGAGCTTAGAACTTTCTACCCCAACGCTGTGATGGAGACGGGGCACGACATTATTTTTTTCTGGGTAGCCCGGATGATGATGTTGGGCATTCACTTCATGAAAGAGGTGCCCTTCTCAAAAGTATATTTGAATGCGATGATTCGCGATGAGAAGGGGGAGAAAATGTCCAAAGTGAAGGGGAATGTGCTGGACCCTTTGCTGATTATTCACGGCGCTGAGGCTTCAGAGTTGCCGCTGTCCATCCGCGCAAAATTTCCTCAGGGCATGGCGCCGATGGGGGCAGATGCGCTTCGGTTTACGCTGGCTTCCTTGACGCAGCAAGGCCGGGAGATTCGCCTGTCCATTGAGCGTGTCAATGGCTATAGAGCCTTTTGCAACAAACTCTATAACGCGGCACGTTTCTCACTGATGAATTTTGGCGCATTTGAGTTTGAAAGCCTGCCTTCGCCTAAGGCGCTTTCGCTGGCAGACCGTTGGATGTTGTCACGCTTAAACCGCCTCATAGAAGTGGTGGACAACGGCCTTGAGAATTTCAACTTTTCTGAAGTTGCCATGGCGCTCTACCACTTCGTCTGGAGAGAGTTTTGTGACTGGTATATTGAATTCTCCAAGAGCACTTTAAATGGTGACGATGAAGCTGCCAAGCACACAACCCGCACATGTCTCTCCTGGGGATTGGATGTGGTTTTGCGTTTGTTGCACCCCTTCATGCCTTTTATTACGGAGGAACTTTGGCAAATGTTGCCGATGCGGCGCGAGGAGCCGTCCATTTGTGTTGCCCCATTCCCCAAAGCTGACACGCGCTATTGGGATGAGCGTTGTGAGTTGGATATGGAGCTGCTCATGGCTTTTGTGGAGGCTGTGCGCTCCATTCGCGGGGAAAACAACATTCCTCCCTCTATAAAAATACAGGCCATTGTCCAAAGTGATGACTTGGAAACAAGGGCTTTGCTTGAAAAACAATGCTCCATGCTTGTTTTGCTTGCAGGCCTTTCTCAACTGAATATTCAGCCGCTGGGAGAAAAGCCCAAATGCGCAGGCGTAGATTTTTGCAAGGGGATGGAGGTTTTTGTCCCCTTGGAGGGTGTGGTGAATTTAGAAGAAGAGCGCCTTCGCATTCAAAGAGAAATGTCCAAGACAGAGAAAGACTTAAATGGGCTTTTGAAAAAACTGGAAAACCCCAACTTTGCCGCGCGCGCGCCCCAAGAGATAATTGAGAAAGACAAAGCGCGCATTGAGGAGTTGCAAACGAAACTCCAAAAAATGAACGAGCATTTGCAGCGCATTTCTTTGGAAAATGCAGAAACAGTGAGCGCTGCACCCCCAGAGAAAGACGAAGCTTATGAAGAAAATGCAGAAGAGATAATGGCCTTGGAAGACAAAGTTTCTATTTCTCCTGTGCCCTTGCTCGAAGAGGACTTGGCCATGCGGGAAGAGGATTTGGCCATGGTAGAAGAGGACTTGTCCATGATAGAAAAGGACTTGCCCATAATAGAAGAAGGCTTGTCCATGCTTGAAAAAGACTTGGCCATGCAGGAAGAAGACTTCTTCATGCCGGACATTCAACCACCCATAAAAACCCCAACGCCCGCCGGAAGGCTGCCCAGGCCAAAACCCAAGCGACAGAAGCCTTCTCCACGTGGCAGCGCCAAGAAGAATGCGCCTTTGAAAAAGGCCCCCCCTGAAAAAACAGCTTCCAAGGCGAAAAAACCGGCTTTGGCAAAGTTGCCTTCTCCACATGCACAACCTAAAAAAGCAACTCAAAAAACAAGTCCACAGAAAGCAAAAACCGCTTTGAAAAAGACGAAAACGAAGACGAAAACGACGCCACCCAAAGCCAAGGCTGTGTCGGCAAAGACACCAATAAAAACACAGCCAAAAACACAGCCAAAAACACAGCCAAAAACACAGCTCAAAAAACAACTTAAAACACAGTCCAAAACACAGCCCAAAACACAGTCCAAAACACAGTCCAAAACACAGTCCACAACAAAGAGGGCTTTGAAGAAGGAAACAAAGCTTGAGCAAGCAGGGCGCAGCGAAAGCCGTGGGCTTAAGCCTCTAAAAAGGAAAGCCAGAAACAGGCCGGGTGTTTCGGCAAAAGTCAAAAAGGCTGCTGTTGTTTCCAAGAAAAAAGTCGGAAGTGTTGCGAAAAAGCAACTGGCACAGTCCAAGAAGACAACTCCAAAAACAACTTCGCGAAAAATATCGAAGCCACCTCCCAAGTCCGGGAAAACCCGCAGCTTGAAGCTTCGAGCTCCAAAACCCATCTCTAAAAAAACAGCAGCGTCCAAAAAAACAGCAGTGGCCAAAAAAACAGCAGCATTTAAAAAACCAGCCAAGCGGAGCCCAACTCGGAGGAGATAATGGTGTCCAAAGGTTTTTTAGAGCGCCTGTTGCAGCTGGCTTATGATGAGGATTTGGGGGCTGCCGGCGACATCACCACCATGGCCCTGGTGCCTGAGCATTTGTTGGGCGAAGGCGAGTTAATGGCCAAAGAGGCTTTGGTGTTTTCCGGGGTTGAAGTATTTTCCATGGCCTTTTCGCACATGGACGCGCGCGTTGAGGTGGAGATGTTGGCATTTGATGGCCAAGCCTGTGCTTCAGGCGCTTGCCTTGCACGCATAAAGGGGCCCATGCGCGCCTTGTTGACGGCAGAGAGGACAGCGCTGAATTTGGTCCAACGTACCTCAGGCATGGCAACGTTTGCGGCCAGGGTGCGCGCGGCCATTGAGGGGACAAAGCTTCGCGTGGTGGATACGCGCAAAACCTCTCCGGGCTTGCGCGCGCTTTCCAAGCAAGCTGTGCTCCATGGCGGGCTGCAAAACCATCGCTTCGGCCTTTTTGATGGAGTCCTCATAAAAGACAACCACCTTGCCGCATTAAATGGCAGCATTCAGGAGGCTGTTTTGAGAGCCAGGCAGGCGACGCACGGCTTGCTGAAAATAGAAGTAGAAGTTAGCCATGTGGAGGGGTTGAAAGAAGCCATTGCCGCGGGGGCGGATGTTGTCATGCTCGACAATATGGGAGACGAAGAAATAGAGAGGGCGGTGGCCATTGCAGCAGGGCGTGTGTTGCTTGAAGTTTCTGGCCAGGTAAGTTTGGAGAGGCTTTTTCGGCTTGCAACATTAGGGGTTGACTGGGTATCCATGGGAGCACTGACGCATTCGGCAAGGGCAGTGGATTTGTCGCTGAATTTCAGGCCCATGGTGAGGGGAACCTAAAGCAATGCCCCCTCCCCACAGGGGAGTGGAGTACCCCTCCCCCGAGAGGGGCCACCCAACATGGGGTGGGTGAGGCGAATGCCGTATATGCTATAAGGCCTTGGCAAGAAACTTTGTTATTGCAGAGCATTTTCTCAATGTCGCTTTCCTTGGCAACTGCTAGAGTGCTCATTGGAAACATTGCTGACCTTGGAGGGGTTAAATGAGTCAGGCACAGGGGAAAAAACAGAAAAACGCTAAGGCCGATGCGGCTTCTCACTCTGAAATTGCCCAGGAAACTTTAAACGCGCAGGACACTGAAAAAACGCAAGCCCTCACCCAGGCAGAGCTTGTTCAAATGCTTGAAGGAGCCAAAGGCGAATGGAGTATGTCTCCCAGGAGTGCTTTGTCGGCATTGAAAGAAAGGGCTGATGAAGGCTTAACGCTGCAGTCAATCCCTGTTGTCCAGTGTAGCCTTGCTGAGGCGCCTCGGGGCATGCCTGCACGTGTTGAGCCAGACGAGCCAGGAAATTCAAACGTGGAAGCAGAAGCTTTTTTTCAGGAAGCGTTTGCTTTGAGCGCTGAAAACAATGAAGTGCCAGGCAGTTTCCTGGAGGTGAAGAAAGCGAAATATGTCGAAGAGGATACTCGGCCTGGCGCACTCATTGCTGTGGATGCAGCGCTAAATGGCAGAGGCCTGCGTGCAATGCCCCCTGTATCCAACTCAGCAAGCTGGACTTCCAGAGGTTTTCTTCTCATTGGCGTACTTATAGGGATGTTGGTTGGCGGATCATTCTTTATGTTGGTTTATGGCTTGCTTTTGGACTTCTGAAAAAAAGAAGCCGTTTTGCCAAAACCATTTATTATCCGCATACATTTGTTGGTTGTTTTTTGCTCATTCTCTAAGGTTTTGGCCTTGAGGCAAACAACAGGGAGCGGTGAAGCAAGCCTATGGGTTGCTCCAGGCAAAATTCTGTTTAGACCGGCTTAGGGTTGGCGTGGAAAATTTGTCCACAGCCGTCGAGAAATATCAGCCATTGGCCAGTCTGCTGTTGCCGCACCCGTTTGTTGCTAGAGCGCTTCCGCTTGAGGCTCGCTTTGCTTGCCTCCATTGAAACCGGTCGACAGGCTCACTTCAACATAGAAACGCCATAGAAAACTTAGGCAGAAGGCAGCTTTTTGAATTCTCAGTGGCACTGTTTGCCCTTCGAGGCTATTTGGGGCATTCTCGCTGCCGGTTCATTCCACCTGGCATTGCCCCTGGAGAAACATGACATATCAGGTTAGACGCTCTGAGCTCATCTGCCCCGGCCACTCCATGAAGATGATGGAGAAGGCGGCCGCTTCCGACGCGGACGAGGTTATTTTTGACTTGGAGGACGCCTGTGCTTTTTCACAAAAGGCCAAGGCGCGCCAGGAAGTTGCCAAGGCATTGGCTGAGCTTCCATTTAGAGGTGGCAAGCTGAAGGCATTTCGCGTCAATGCTGTGGACACCCCTTTTTGTTTCCGCGACGTTTGGGAAGTGTTGCAGGCTTCCGGCAAGCATGTGGACGTTATTGTGCTGCCCAAGGTGAACCAGAGTGCAGACATTCATTTTCTGTGCAAGTTGCTTAGCCAGGTGGAGGCCGACTTGGGGCTTATGCGCGGCAAAATTCAAATTGAAGCGCAAATAGAAACCGCTTTGGGGCTGCACCATGCCTATGAGATTGCGAAGGCCTCGCCGCGCGTCAGCTCCCTCATTTTTGGCATAGCGGACTTTGCCGGCGACTGGGGTGCCCGGGACTTCAAGGAAGACGCTCAGCGTTTGTTTTATTTCCCTCGTGCGCAGATGTTGAATGCCGCGCGTGCTGCGGGTGTTGACGCCATTGATGCGGTGACGGTGCAGTTTCGCGATGCGGCGCTGGTGGCGCACGAGTCCCAGGAAGCGGCCAAAATGGGCTATGACGGGAAATGGGCCATACACCCGAGCCAGCTTGTCCCCATCCACGCCGCGTTTACGCCCTCTGAGGAGGAGTTGAAGCGAGCGCGCTCTATTATTGAGGCCTACCGCCAGGCGGACATTCAAAAAGGCACGGGGGCCATTGTTGTTGGTGAGGAGATGGTGGATGCCGCCACACTCAAAGTGGAGGCGAAGAAGCTGGCCATTTGGGAGAAGCTTTTGGCGATGGCGGAAGAGCCCTAGCTTGCTTTGTTGTTTGCTTTATGGGCTTTGAAAGGCATTTGTTTTTGAATAAGGCATGGCATGCGTTTGTTATTTCCGTTTAGAGCTTTGTGTCCCCCGGCAGAATTAGCCGCACAACTTTCCGCCCCCCCCTATGACGTTATTGGCCGCGAAGAAGCCACCGTGTTGCGGCAGCGCAACACGCAAAGCTATGTGCGCATCAGCCGTCCCGAGGTAGACTTACCTAAGGAGGTGGACGAGCATTCCGAAGAGGCCCACGCAAAGGGGAGGGAGAATTTCGAATTATTTAAGAGGGAAGGGTGGCTTGTCGCCGACGAGCGCCCAGGCCTCTATGCCTATGAGCAGTCCACAGGCAGCCATTGCCAGCTGGGGCTTGTGGGTTGCTTTAGCGTTGAAGCCTATGAGAGTGGCCGCATAAAGCGCCACGAGTTGACGCGCAAAGACAAAGAGGACGACAGGACAGAGCACCTTGACGCGTTGGGCGCGCACGACGAGCCTGTGTTTTTGGCCTACCGTGATGACGAAGAAATTTCCGAGGCCATGAAGCAGGTGGTGCAAATGCCGCCGCGCATTTCCTTTGTTTCTGAAGACGGCGTACAGCACCGTTTTTGGCGCATGCCTTCGGACGCAGAGCCAAGGCTTGTGGAAGCTTTTGAGCGTTTGGAATGCCTCTATATTGCCGATGGCCACCACCGCTCCGCAGCCGCCTGGCGCGTACACCAATTAAGAAAGCAGCAAGAGAGGCCCGGCGAAGACGCTCCATTGGAGCACGGCATATTTTTGGCCGTTGCTTTCCCTGAGAGTCACCTGCGGATTTTGCCCTATAACCGCCTGGTGCTTTTGCCTGAAGGCCTTTTGCCCAAGCAACTGCTGCAGAGGCTTTTGAAGGCATTCCATGTGCGCGCAGACGGGAAGAAACGGCCAGAGCAGAAAGCTTCTTTTTGCATGTTGCTTTCAGGGCAGTGGTGGAGTTTGCAGCTGAGAGAGGAGGCTTTGCCTGAAGGCCTGGTGGAGCGTTTAGACGTCTCCATTCTGCAAGAGGAGGTTTTGGCGCCTTTGTTTGGCATTGTGGAGCCACGCACAGACAAGCGGCTGAGCTTTTTTGGGGGGTATTCCAGCATAGAGAAGATGGAGGAAGCGGCAGCGGACAACGCGCAGCTGGTGGCCTTCAGCCTTTTTCCGACGCAGATGAGGGAGTTGCTTGAGGTTTCAGACGCGGGGCTGTTGATGCCGCCCAAGTCCACGTGGTTTGAGCCCAAGCTGCGCAGCGGGCTTTTCTCTCACAAATTTTAAGTTACAGGTTTTAAGCCACCGTTTTTAAGCCGCCGTTTTTAAGAAAGGGCACTCATGCGAAAAATAAATTTTAATGCGGGCCCCTCCGCCATTCCTTTGCCGGCCTTGGAGTTGGCGCAGAAGGAGATGTTGGATTTTGAAGGCACGGGCATGTCCATTATGGAGCACTCGCACCGCGGCAAGGACTATATGCGTGTGCACGCAGAGGCCAAGGCATTGCTTATTGAGTTGATGGAGGTTCCGGCGACGCACGAGGTGCTTTTTATGCAGGGTGGGGCCTCCATGCAGTTTGCGTTGGTGCCGTTGAATTTTTTAGCTGCGGGGAGGCGTGCGGACTATGTGGTGACGGGCACCTGGGGGAAGAAGGCCCTCGAGGAGGCGCGGCGCGTAGGAGAAGCGCGTGCGGCCTGGCAGCAGACAGACGTGCAAGGCCGCTATGTGCGCGTGCCCAAGCAAGCCGAAGTTTCTTTTGACGAGCGAGCCTGCTATGTGCACACGACTTCCAACAACACTTTGTTTGGCTCTCAATATTGGCAATTTTTGGACACAGGGAAGTTGTGGCAGGTTTGCGACATGTCTTCGGACATTTTGTCGCGCAAGGTGGAGGTGTCCAAGTTTGGACTTATTTATGCGGGGGCGCAAAAAAACCTGGGGCCCTCGGGCCTGGTGGTAGTGCTTGTGCACAAGGAATTTTTGAAGGCGGCCTCCGAGCATATTCCCCTCATTTTTCGCTATGCCACTTTTGCGGAGCACGACAGTCTCCTCAACACCCCCTCGACATTTGGCGTCTATATGTTGCGCAACTGTCTGCGTTGGTTGAAGGCCGAGGGTGGGGTGTCTGGCATGGCCCTGCGCAATGAGAAGAAGGCCAAAGCGCTCTATGCCGTGTTGGATGAGCTTCCCGAGTTTTATATAGCGCCCGTAGAGAAAGAGAGCCGCTCGCACATGAATGTGGTATTTCATTTGGCCAACGCGGCCCTGGACGAAGCTTTTGTAAAGGCGGCAGCAGCAGAGCAGATGGCAGGGGTGAAGGGGCACCGTTCCACAGGCGGCATGCGCGCGAGCATTTATAATGCGACAAGCCAGCAAGACGTTGAAACGCTTGTGGACTTCATGAGGCGTTTTGCCCGGCAGCACGGCTAAATGATGCGCCCATGGGGTTTAGCGTTGACGAGCGCGAGCCATTTGCATAGAAGGCGGTTGCGGTTTGGCCCTGTCGTCTAGAGGCCTAGGACGGTGCCCTCTCACGGCACAAACTCGGGTTCGAATCCCGGCAGGGTCAAAATGAAGTGGTTCAGCAAAGCCCGTCAAAGTTCACAAAGCCTTGACGGGCTTTAGTTTTTCACCTGTTTCAGCTTCGCCCGCGTTCATGTAGGCTCGTTGACAGCCTGGGATAAACAGGGGTAGCTTTCGGTGGTAACTCGAAATATGGTGGCGTTTCAAATACCAAATGGAGGGGAAGGAGAAGCTGCTTTCCCTCGGAACTTACCCCGACACCGGCCTGAAGGAGGCGCGGGGAAGGCGTGACGAAGCAAGAAAGCTCCTTGCTCAAGGCGTTGACCCGAGCGCACAGCGACAGGCCAACAGGGCCGCCGTGCGGGCTGAAGTTGAAAACACGTTTGAGCTGGTTGCCCGCGAATGGGTTGCAAGAAAGAAAGACGCATGGGCACCCAACCACGGTGACAACATTATTGCTCGACTTGAGAAAGACATTTTTCCTCTCATTGGCCAGCATCAAAGAGCCCAAAGCCGTCGGCGCATTGTTGCGAGACATCGATGCATACACAGGCAACCTCATTGTGCGGGATGCGCTGCGCATGGCACCCTATGTTTTTGTCAGACCCGGAGAGCTTCGCCAAGCGGAGTGGGCAGAGTTTGACTTTGCCAAGGCAGAATGGCGCATTCCTGCCGCCAAAATGAAGAAGTGAAAATCCTCATCGACACCCGGGAGCAATGCGGCTTCACCTTCAAACACGAGAGATACACCGGAACAGAGGTTGAAGTCGGCACCCTGGACACGGGGGACTATTCCCTTGTCGGCCTGACTGACAGGGTGGCCGTAGAGAGAAAGAGCCTGGCTGACCTGGTGGCCTGCCTTGGCCGGGAGCGTTACAGCGCTTGCCAAAGCGTCCTCGCCTTCACAGCGCGCTACCGTGTGCCTTTTCTGTTTGCGGGGAGCCGAGACGGTGCAGAGTACGCCACATGGGGCCTTTTGAGGCAATATCTGGAAATTGAGGGAAAAGGCTTTGTGAAGAAAGAAAACCAGCTGAAGGCCCTAGAATTGTTAGCAAAACGTTATAGGTTGTTTGACGAAAACCCTGCAGCTCTGCAGCCGCAAGTTGTTGTTTATATGGGCGCGAAGCCAGAGGAAGACGAACACAAAAACTGACACGGGTTGAAAATCCACCCCTGAGAAAAACCGGATTTCTTCCTGCGGCATATGTGGCAGGTGTTCCTTCTTTCAAAAACAGCCATGCCCTTATTGCCTTTGCCACGCGCTTGCCGGGCTTTCTCCTCTTTGTGGTGCCCTCACTTTTTATAAATCACCTCAGCAAAAAGTGAAATCCAGGTGGGCTTGAAAAAATAATCCAAATATTTTCAAAGGGTTTCAAACAAACTGAAAGTTTTTCTCGCAGTCTTAGCAACTTTGCATGTTTCGGATAGATAATTTGTATGTGTCGGACAGATAATGTAGAAAAAGTCCTGAGTTTGTGAGGGTGTTCATTGGGGGGAGGCATCCTATACATTAATATTTTTGAGAGGTTAAAGCCATGGGTATTTCATTCAATCCACTTAAAACGATAAAAGACACTGCGACTGGAGTTGTAAATAAGGCGAAAGAAGTCACACAGAAGGCTGTCAACACGACAAAAGACGTCTTCGAGAAGGGTGTTGAGAAGGCAAAGGAAGTCAAACAGGCCGTTGGCGACAAAGTGAATGAAGTTAAAGAGAATGTCGGCAAGGCAGTCAAGGCCACAGGAGAAGCCATAGGCAAGGCGGCCAAAGCCACAGGAGAGGCTGTAGGCAATGCCACCAAGGCCGTGGGAGAGGCTGTCAGCAACATGTCGGCGTCCGAGATTGCGCACCACGTTTTGGGAGCGGCCAGCTTCGTTCCAGGCGTAGGCGCCGTGGCCGCAGTGGTTGATGCAGGCCTTCATGCGGCGGAAGGAAACTTCGGAGAAGCGGCCTTGTCGTTGGCAGGCGCCATTCCGGGCGGCAAAGTGGCAACGACGGCAGTCAAGGGTGTGAAAGCCGCAACCTCGCTCGCTAAAGGCGCAAAAGCAGGCAAGGGTGCAAAGGCAGCCCAAGCACAGGTGACCAAGGCTACAAAGGTGAAGGAGGATGCCCAAAAAGTGTATAAGGCGGCCCAAGACAAGCAGACATTGGCCCAACAAAAAGCAGGGGCGAAGGCGAACACATCACCAGAGGTGAAAGCGGCCAGAGACGAGAAGTATGCGGTCAAAAGAGGGGATCTGAAGAAAGCCAGCGCTAACGAGAGAACGGCCATAAGGAATGAGAAAGATGCCAACCAAAAACTGACGGCAGCCCAAGGGAAGGTGACGGCAGCCAAAGAGGAGCTGAAGGCGGCCAACAAAGAGCTCCTACATGCAGTCAAACCTTCTACCGGCTTAAAAGAACTCAAGGCGAACCCAATAAAATCCTCCGTCAAAGCCGTGGCTGCCTATGGCGCACAAGAGGCAACGAAAAAAGTTGTAGAGCAAAACGGAGGGCCTGAATGGGCACAGGGTGCGAGTGGCTTTGGAGTGGGTAAATTGGTGAATGCCGCGCTGAACATAAAAGGCCGATAAGGGTTATAATGCGCTTGTCTTCATGCACTTAAAATAGGGACTCCCCATATGACGAATAAATACCTCCCCATTGGAACCGTTGTTTTGCTGAAAGAAGCCAACAAACCGCTGATGATTTACGGCAAACAACAACTGGATACCGGCACAGAGGAAACCTATGACTATGTGGCTTGCTTTTATCCTGAAGGCAACATCGGCCAAGAGCATACCTATTTGTTCAACGCTGATGAAATCGCCCAAGTGCTTTTTGTGGGGTTTGACAACGAAGAAAACAAAGCGTTGACAAATCAATTGTAGACAACACAGGAAGACTTGTCAAAGCGTTTGAGTGGGCAGGTGAGCATATAAGTTTCTGGGGGCGCTTTCATTCAAAGCTTTTGCGCAACGGTTCGACGCTCTCGGCACCTTTCGCCTCCTTTGAAGGGGCGGAAGAGGTCGATGGCGTCCCTTGCCCGGAGAAACTTTTCAAAAAGCGGATATTCAAAGAATGCAAGAGCCAAGCATATCGGCACCAGCCTTAGCTCCATGCATACCAGAGGGATGCAGACCTCCCAAAGATGAGAGACATCGAAAGCCAAGTCTTGCCCGATTTCCTCTGTGACGAGCAACATATGCCGATGTGGAAGAATGGATTTGTCAGTTCGCTCCCGGGCGCTATGGATGATGCTCAAAATTCTTTCTTGGAATAGGTGAGTGGCATAACCGAGGATTGAGTTGTTGGCTCTTTTGGGTAATTTTCGCTTCCACTCCTTCCAAGCTGCGCAGGTGATTGGAATTGCGATGAACGGTTTCAACTGACTTTCGGACTTTGCGCGTGCCTCGAGCGCCACCCATTCGCTGTAGTCGCAGAAGTCGACAAATGAGTCAGGCAGGGGTTTGCAACGCTTAAATTGGGTCCACTCGGAGCGACTGAGGCCAGCAAACACCGTTGCAACACGTGGCGGAGGTGTGATGCTTAGCCAAGCATTGAGCCTTGTCTGGCAAGTGTCTAGGTTGTAGCCGAGCAGATCGAAGGCGGGGCAATATTCGCCGGAGGGAGCGGCGAAGGCATGGCTTTGCCTCAACGATAGGGCTGTCATCTTCTGGCGCATATTCGTATTCGTTGACCCCATTGTCACCTGGTTGAAATAGGTTGGCATAGCCCGTGAAGAACTCATTCTTGCCCCAATCCACATCAATGCCGCCGACGCTGAGCGAAATCATCGTTCCCATTTGCATTCTATTTCCGCGCCCGACAGCGTGGCTTTTTTCCCGGCGCGAGTTGTGTTTGTACCTTGAATGTTGTTGGGAGGCGCTGGGGAATGTCGGGCAGCTTCGCTAGAGTTTTGAATAAATATAAGTGTGCTCGACATAGTGCCATTCGTATGGCCGGGTAGCGCGGGAGCTGAAAAACAGCCCTTCGGGGCTAAGGCCATGGGCCGTTCTGTTGGCGGTTTCGAAGTACCTGGCCACCTTCGTTGGGAGGGTGGTTTTCCATAACCGCCAGAAGGAGGCACGAAGATGGGCAATTCGGACTCGTTGAGCAAGCTCAGAGAGACAGTCAAAACCCGAGGAGACATAAATGGATGACAAAAACACTGCCGAAAAAGGCTTCAAACGCCTTCAAAGGGCTATTTACGAAATAGACGGCCTTGCCAACGAGGGCCTAAGTCTGCGTCTCCACAAGAAAACCCCGTGAAAACTCCAAAGTCTGTCACGGGGGAAAGCGCATATCCGCCAAACTCAATTGAATTTCTTGCGTTCAATGTTGGCAACAATTTCTCGGAGGGCTGCCATATCCGCTGTTTTTTCTGATGGATAGACAGGGATATTTTTTTCTACTTCCAGTTTTTTGATAAAACGCTCTGCGGCCTTGCCCGTCAGGACGGGGGTTGGCTTGATGGGTTTGGCCATGTCCGCACCTCCTTTTTGTGGGTTAAGCCATCACTGCAAGAAGAAAATACCGCTGGCTGAATGAAAAAGCAATGCTGCATGAGTCCGTATAAGTCCGCATGCATCCACCTAAGAGCATGTTGGTGCGCCCACCTGCTCAGCCGTCAAGCCGTATATGCATATTGCTAAGCTGGCTGTTGGTGGTAAAAACAGGCTAAGGGGGAGGGCCACAAGGCACCCACAAAAAAACCGGGGTAACTTTCAGGGTAACACGAAAAAAGCGCTTCTGAATTATTTATTTAAATTAAAGTGTTGCAGCCTTAATTCTAAGGCCGGCAGGGCGTCCAGGCAGCCCCACAAAGTCTAAAAAGCTTTGTGGGGTTTTGTTTTTTCAGGGGTTGATGCTCTGAGGTATTCTTCCGAAGTCTGTGGACACACAACTGAGCGCGCAACGCCTTAGCGCTTATGGAACCACTCCAGGAAGGCAGCGCAAAGAAGAACAAGCCCTAGCAAGCCAAACACAATTCCCAAAGCCGATGCGTGCATTTCACCGAGAGTTTGAATCAGGCGTGCAGCGGCGACGTGAGGCCCGTGGTACTCGAAGGAGGGTGCGCCAGCTGCTTTGGCGGCAAAATATTCATCCCACCCGGCAATAAAACTCAGCATTCCAAACAGCGATAAGCCCGCGATGCCGCCGACTATTTGCGCAATGATGCGCGAGAGCCTGGCCGCAGTGCTTGTGCCTTTTGGGCACAGACCGACGATGACACATGACAGAAGCACGCCTGCTATTAGATAACCACGAAGTCCATCAAGCTGCTCTAGCGTCAGCATTTAACGCCTAACATAAGAGTGAAGCAGCCGTCGATTTGCGTTATTTTCATTGGAAAAATATATACCCAAGGGCTGGTGTTTTTCGCTTCACGATTGTGTGATGATAGCCACAGTGAGCTGGAGTTGAGGCTCAGCGCACCATAGTATGTACTTGATGCATAGAAGAAGCTAAAAGCAGAGGAAGGAGCACTTTGGGCGATGCGAAACTTTTTGTTTGTCTGTGGGTTGTTAAGTGTGGGTTATTGCATATTATCCATGGCTTGCTTTCCCGTATGTTGCGGCCCCGATTCTGATTTCAAACCTTTCAGCGTGAAACTGGCGCCTGACGCCATGAATGAGGGCGACAAGCTTGCTTTCTCCATTGTCTATGAAGACGGATCGCCTGTTTTGTGCCGCAGCATAGGGGTATATTCTTATACGCTATATCCACAAACAGAAGTGCAGAGAGAGGCTCGCACAGAATGGCGTGCTCAAGCCTCCGAGCTTTTGCCCTGCCCCAACCCTTTAAAATGGGGGCAAGAGTTGGGCGAAGGCTGGGAGGTTTTAACAGCACCGCCCCCCTCTTTGCAGCCAAACCGTCGACATGTGATTTTTATAAATACGGGCCCAACCGAGTATGAATCCGAACGGCTCGAGTTCTGTGCCTTCCAGGATGGGCGCCTTGTTGCGCTTAGCTACCAAAGGGGACTTGCGACATCGGACACAAGCGAGAGAAAGCAAATGGACGAATGCATGGAAAAAAAGTGGTACTGAGCGCCCAGGGCCTAAGAGCTTAAGAGCTTAGAGATGGATTTTCTTTTTGCCTTGAGGGGGCTCTTTTGGCTTGTTCGGCTGTGCTCAACACACCTCCCAAAGCGGCTTTCCCGCGCCCGACAGCGTGGCTTTTTCCCCCTGCGCGAGTTGTGTTTGTACCGTGAAGGTTGTTTTTCAGAGGGGTTTTTTTGCCCTCCCGGGCAGAGGTTGTTTTGCAGAGGGGGCCTGCGGCCCGGCTTTTTTCAAAGGAAAAAGTTTTTTTTGTGGGGGGTTTTTGTTTTTGGTTTTATTTTTCCCCTCCGGGGGGGGGGAGAGTCGCCTCCGGCGAAGGGTTTTTTCGCTTTTAGTTTTGTTTTTTTCCACTCCGTGGGGGGGGAGGGGGCCTGCGGCCCGGCTCATTTCGCCCTGCGGGCGCACCTTGCCTTCCGCACGTCACTTTTTTTGTCTGGACAAAAAAAGTAACCAAAAA
>WRKR01000023.1 GCA_009782175.1 Cystobacterineae bacterium | reverse complement strand
GGGTGTTTGCGAAAGTGTTTCTAGACACTAATATTCGCCGCCGCCGACGGGGCAAAAGTAGTTGGTGCAGCAAGGAAGGAGCTAGGAAGCAACCGACGATGAGCCCCGCAGGGCCCTCGGAGAGTGGGTTTTTTTTGGTTACTTTTTTTTGCCCACGCAAAAAAAAGTGACTTGCCGAAGGCAAGCTGCGCCCGCAGGGCGAAAATAGCCGGGCCGCAGGCCCACTCCCCCCCCGGAAGGAAAAAAAACAAAACTAAAAGCGAAAAAAACCTTCGCCGGAGGCGACAAAAAACTTTTTCCTTTGAAATGAGCCGGGCCGCAGGCCCCCTCTGAAAAACAACCTTGCCAAAAACCCTTCGCCGGAGGCGACAAAAAAAACCCTATTTAAAATGCCCGCCGCCAGGCGAAAAAACAAAACCAACAGCGAAAAAAACTCTCCTGAAATATTTTGTTTCCTCAAAAAAACGGAGAATGTTATATTGCTTTTGCTGCGCAGAAAACGCAGCTGGGCTTAGCAACCCAGGTTAAATTTAAAGGTGGCGGGAGCCACCGGGAAAGCCGAGTGGCTCATTGCTTTTGAGTCCCCGGTTTCCCCGGTGGCCTGGGCGGGAGGGCCGCAAGGCCTGCCGGATTTTCCTTTAAATTTGCCGGTTGCTAACTCGTTTAGGCCACCCTGTGGGTGGTTGCGCGAGTTTGCCCAGCTTCTCCCTCGGAGAGCAGCGTTGCTGTTCTACGTTTTTGCAGAGGGAGGAGGGTTTTATGAGTGCAAAAAAAACGGTGCCGCTCCTCAACGCCGAGGAAGGGGAGGTTTTGAAGACCCTTGAGCAACAGCTTATGGAGCTGTGCATGTGCCGCTATGGGGATGCGGCGAGTGTTTATTGCCAGGCGATGCATATAATTCAGCTGCCCGGGGGAAAAAACCATTTGCACAGCATGGCCGCTTTGGTTGCTGAGGCAAGCTTGGACGCCGTGCAAGGCCACCTTGGCCTCAGGAAGTATTTGGCGGTTTTCAGCCACGAGCTGCAGCGCTTTCTCAAAGCGCTTGAGCAAGCCCAAACACAAAGCGCGGAAATACCCAAAGAGAAAATGGACGCCATGTGGGCCGAGCTCACAGAACGCTTAAACGAATCCAAACAAGGGGGAGCTGCAGAAACTTTTCAGGGCTCCCCTCACTGGAGTTGAAACTTTTTTTTCAGAGGCAACGTGAGTTGTTTTTTCCTCTTGCGCCGAGGGCACCATGCACAAAACCGAGAATGAAAAAGGGGAAGCCAGCATAGGCATGCTAAGGCGCCTCCAAAATAGAGGCTTTGAGGGCGCTGCAGCTTTAGCTTCAACTCCCATTTCACCCGCAATTTTCCCCTCAACTACAGAAGAGCCCAGGCCCCAAAAAACAACACTTTTATATGGGAAAAATCCGGTGGAATAGGGGGGCGGTCCACTTGTTGTGTATGCTGGGGCGCTTGCGGGGGAGTTTTTTTGTTTTTTCCCTCTGGGCGCTGAGCCACAGGCCCTGAGAAGCCAACAAAACTCGCCCCGCAGGGAAAAAGAAAACTTGTTTTAAGCCCCGCCGCGCAGGCCCCTTCCCCCTTTTTTTTGAAATAAACAAAGATATAGGCCCATCCATTCAATAGACCAATGTCACCGTGGGGCAAATGCCCACTTCACCGCATACAAAAAGTGTAGGTGAAACTACAGGTTAGCCATACCGTGTGCACAAACGTATGCACCACCCAATCCGTAGATACATATACGAAGCATAATATAGCACAATGGTTCTGGTAGCTGCAAATATGTAGAACTAACAGGGCCGGAACAAATGAAGCGACGAAAAGAGAATCTCCTTAAGAAGGAACTTATTATGAAGCGATTTACCTTTAATACACTGTGTATTCTAGCGTTGGGCACGTGCTTGAGCGCGTTCTCTTGCTTGCCAGATTCTATCGTTATTTTTGACAAGAACAATAACGATCCGGGCAGCACTGAGGCAACCCCGAAAATTCAGAGAGTCTGGATGCCTTCCACAAGCTTGGGCATGCTGCCTGCTGAACCAACGCGACCGGGCCATCTGTTTATAGGTTGGAACGTGGAGGCTGATGGAAGCGGAGAACCCTTTGATGCGAATACGCCTGTGGGAGATGATCTCACCGTCTACGCTCAGTGGCGACAAGCCGGCCCCACCCTTCCTGCCCTCAGCGTTGAAATAAGCCCCGCCACCCAAACACTCTCCCCGCTTGAGCGCTCCACCCGCATTTCTGTCACCGTTACCGGGTTTGACAACAACAACGACGCTGACAGTGTGGAGCTGGACATAAACTCCCTCTTGCCGGTTGAAGTGCAAAGCAGCCTCGAAGAGGGCGCCAAACATTTTGTCCTCACCGTTGAGTATGACGGTGAAACAACCTTTAGCGAAGGCTTTGTCACCCTCCAACTGAGCCTTGCCTCTATACCCGAGGGCTATGAATATACCGAAGGAACACAAACCATCCAGCTTCCTCTGATGGACGGCCAAAGCAAAGACCGCCCCATTCCTGTAGACCAGAGCAACCTTGAGGCCTTCAACCTCTATGCAAATGCCGAAGGCGGACGGACACAGCACTATCAGCTTGTTGAAAATGTGACGCTGCCTTTGCCTCAGGGCAATGCACAAAACTGGATGCCCATAGGCTCAAGCACGGCCTCCTTTGAAGGAAGCTTTGATGGCAACAACAACACCATCTCCGGCCTTCGCATTTATCCGCCTCACAACGACTACCAAGGGTTGTTTGGCGTCATCAGCTCAAGCGCCGTCATTGAAAACCTTGGACTGCTGGGTGCCAACATCGTCCACAATTTCACCGCCGGTGGCTTGGTGGGGAAAAATGAGGGCGGAACAGTGCAAAACTGCTATGTTATTGGGGCTTTCGACAATTATAGCATAGCCGGCGGCGTGGTGGGAGCCAATGAGGGCGGCCTCGTGCGAAACTGCCATATGGTGGGCAATATTCGCGGCCCCGGTGGCCCCGTGGGTGGCGTGGTGGGAACCAATAACGGCGGTAGCGTGCAAAGCTGCTATGCCATGGGCAGCGTCTCCACCAACAACACAACAGCCGGTGGCGTGGTGGGGGTCAATAATGCGGGTACCGTGGAAAACTGCTATGCCCCCAACAGCGTTGACAGCCGCTCTGTGGCCGGTGGCGTGGTGGGAGACAACAACGGCACCGTCAAAAACAGCTATGCCACAGGTAGCGTTAACGGCAGCTATGTGGCCGGTGGCGTGGTGGGGTCGAATGGTGGCACGGTGGAAAACTGCTATGCCACAGGCACCATCGAGGCTGAATATAGCAGCGTAGGCGGCGTCTCCGGAACCGGCGGCACCGTGAGAAACTGCGTGGCGTTGAACCCACGGATTAAATTTGCCAACCCCAGCGCAATCCTTGGACGCGTGGCCAGAGCCGATGCGTTCAGCATGAATTATGCCAACGAGAATATGCGTATAGAGGTGGCTGACCTCCTCGTGGATCCAACGAGTTTGGAGACAGGACTTTTCAGTATACACGGCCAGGACATAGCCCTTGCAGGCACCCAATCCGTCACCGACCTCAATTGGTGGAATACCCCCAGCAATTGGTTGACGGATGCAGGCGCCAACGCGTGGGACTTTGACAATGTTTGGGAGTGGAGGAATGGTAACTTGCCCATATTGAGAAATGTTGGCGGAGAGCAGACGCCCATTGTACCATAGAGGACCTGGCATAATGCTTTGCCCAGCCTGACATATTCCCTGGCAAGGAGGGCTTTCTCTTAACGCTGTGCACAGAAAGCCTTCCCCTGCCTCAGAGGAGGATTCTTCCTGAAGAAGAATTCTCCTCTTTTTTTAATGGGCGAAGGGCGTGAGCCGTCATAGGCTTTGGCCTCAAATGCATTTTCCTATACCCAAAGCTGCATTGCAATTGCTGCACACCCTGAAGGCCGCAGGACATGAGGCCTTTCTCGTAGGGGGCTGTGTGAGAGATCTCCTGCGTGGCAAGGCTCCAGGGGATTATGATCTGGCGACGCGCGCCAGGCCTGAAGAGGTGCGCGCTTGCTTTCGCAAAGTCATCCCCACAGGTATACAACATGGCACGGTGACGGTGCTCTTAGGAGGAATGTCTTTTGAGGTGACAACATACCGCAGCGAGGGGGACTATGTGGATGGGAGAAGGCCCCTTGCCGTGCACTTTGAGTCCTCCATTGAGGAAGATCTATCCCGCAGGGACTTCACCATTAATGCAATGGCTTATAACCCCTTGGAAAATTGTTGGGTAGACCCCTTTGGGGGCAAGGTAGATCTGCAAAAAGGCTGCGTGCGCTGCGTAGGCGACGCCTTGCAGCGCTTTTCCGAAGATGGACTGAGGGCCATTCGCGCTATACGCTTTGCAACCACACTGAATTTTGAATTGGAAGAAAATACCCAAAAGGCCATTCCCCAACGCCTGAATGTGTTTGCCAAAATAGCCATTGAGCGCATACGCGAAGAGTTTTTAAAGCTGCTTGCCGCCCCACAAGCCCAACGCGGCATGGAATTGCTTTTGCACACAGGCTTGCTGGAAATTTTTCTGCCAGAAGCCATGCATGCCGACTTTGCCACCGCAACACGCCCAGCACAACTCTTGCCACGCTTGGCCTTGCTGCTGATGAAAACACCTAACCCCCAAACTGTTTTGCAGCGCCTGAAATTTTCCAACAAAACAACAGCAACCGTCCTCCAACTCATTGAGGCCCAACCCCTCCCTCCTCCCCATGCCAACGACGCATGCTTGAGGCGATGGCTCTCCCAAACCAAACTCCCACACTGGAAAGAGGCCTTGGCCACAGGCGAAGCCCTAGAAGCAAGAGAAGAAAGCTTGGCTCAACGCATAGAAGCCCTGCTTGCTCAAAACCCCGCACTCAGCGTAGATAAGTTGGCCTTACGCGGGAAAGAGATAGGACTTATTTTAGGAAGTCGCCCAGGGCCACATATAGGAAAAGCCTCTCGCTTCCTCTTAAAGAAGGTGCTCGAAAACCCAAGCCTTAACTCCAAAGAAGCCCTTTCTCAACTCTTGCGGAATTGGAACAAATAAGTTTTCCACAACTTTTTCCACAACTCCCCCTGAGAGGCCAAAACCCCCATGCCTTGGAGAAGGAAACATAAGGGGCATGCCTGAAATAACTCATTAAATTCAATATATTATATGCGTGTAAGCACAAGTCCCCAAAAAAACGGAGAAAAAAGCCATCGTGCCAAGCTGTGGAAAACTCTTGTTTAGGCGGGCATAAATTTCCTGGAGGAGCAGAAAACTGTCCACTTATGGTGGCATGAGGTGCTGCTATTGTGTGGGAGAGTTGACTTTGGGGTTGAGGCATTTTTGTGGCTTTTTTGTTGAAATCCGCTCCATGGCTTAAAGGCACCCCTTGTCTACAGCCCAGGCTGGAGGACAGGGGAGTTTGTTTTGTGCCTGCTGCCGGCCCTAGGGCCTATTCAAAAAAAACCTGGCTAACGGGTTGTGGCGTTGCCGAGTTGAGTTGCGTGGCGAAGAGTGCATTGTTGGACAAGCTATAGAGGAAATCGCCAGCCTCTCCTTGCATGAAAATGTTTCGCAGCACGGAGGAGCTATAGGGGTCAAAAGGCAGGGTGGGGTGCTGAGGGTGGGGAATGCTGCCGCGCAGCTGAAAGCCCGTCTCGGGGTTGACGTGGAAGAGGCGTATGCCCTCAAAGTGGGTGGCATAATAATAAGGGTCCCACTCGGTGACAGGCAAGGCCAGCAAGTTAAGAGGGGCATAATAGGAAAAGCCCAAATGGGTTTGGGCCGCTTCGCTGGAGCTATAGCGGCTCAAAGTCTCAAAGGCGATGCGCCTGAGGGCCTCGGGCTTGGAAACATCAAACAGCTGTATTTGAATGCCTTGAATCAACCCGGTGTTTTCGTCAGCATCATAGCCCACCGTCAGCAGGCGCTCGTCATTCAGCGGATGAATATAAGTAGAAAAGCCCGGTATTTTGAGCTCCCCCAACAGCCGAGGGTGAGAAGGCTCGCTCAAGTCAATAGCAAAGAGAGGATCTACCTGCCTGAAAGTGACGATATAGGCGCGGTTGCCCGCAAAGCGCGCGGAGCGGATTTGCTCATTATAAGCAAGGCCACTCAGCTGCCCATGCAGCTCCAAAGTGGAGCCTTCTTGTTTGAGGACGCTGAGGATATTTTCTTGAGGGTTGGTTGTGTTTGTCCACCAAGTGGGTGAGGTGGTGGTGGCGATGCGCAAAAACACATCGGCCTTGGCGTTGGCTTCATGGGCCTTAGGGCTGGCCTCATCCATGGAAAAGGAGTTGAGCACATGGCCTTTGACAATGCCGCTGGCGACATAGGCAGGGGAGGGGTTGAGCGCAAACTTGTGGATGAGGGAAATTTGGTATTGGTCACCCCAATTTTCGAGCCATGGGCTGTTGGGGCTATGCCAGTGAGAGACAGCCATATAGACGTTGTTTTCTGAGACAAAAACCTCTCCTGGGCGGCTTAAGAGGCTAGCGCTTTCGGGAGGGCTGTTTTTAGACAAGTCCAACCGCACAACCGTGGTTTGCTCAGTTCCATCAGAAATGGGGTTGAGGAAGAGGTTGTTGCACAAGGTTGAGGGGCCCGTTTCGCTGTCTTCTATATGGAGGCCAAACTGCGGCGTAGGGAGGCGGAGGATTTCCTCATAGGCTTCGTTGAGTGCGCGTATATAATCCGCGCGAAGTTTTTTCTCAGAGGCCAATTTTGTGCCGTTGCACATGTCGGGATACCAATAGTGGTTTATCCAAAGCTGCTCTGGCTGAGAGAGGACGAGGATGGCAGCGTCACCAATGGAGCGAGCGGTTTCAAAACGGGCTTTGAAGCTGAGCTTGCGCGTTTGCTTTAGAGAGGTTGGCGTGTTGAGCTCAAACAGCGTGAGAATGGTTTTGCTGAAAGTGGGAGGCCATGGATCTAAGTTGGCACCCCCATAAGGCTCAGACCCATAAAGCTCAGTGTTTTTTTCATAGGGGTTTTCATCGACAAAGGAGATGACGAGAAGTTTGTTATCCACCTTCAACAAACGCTTGGCCTGGCCTTCAATTTCAGCGGAAGAAAGCTTTTCTAGCTCGTCAGGCGGCCAAGACTTGAAAACAATCAGCTGGTTGCCTTTGGCGACATAAATGTGTTGTGTGTCGGCTTTAATAACATCTGCTTCGTCTACTTCAGCAATTTGGTTGTTGGTGCCGGACACTTGAGAAGCAGAGGTTGAGTCACGAGAGGCAGCACTTTCAGCAGAAGCAGGCAGGGCAAGAGTGTCATAATGGTTTTTATATTGGCAAAATTCCGACTCTACGGTGGACAAGAGCCCAAGCGTGTTTTCCAAAAAGGAAGAATAACGCTCCTGAATGCGCAAAAAAGCTGCGTTGCGTGCTTGCGTTTCAAGCTCTGTACATGAGGGGGAGAGTTGGAGTGCAGCAGAAAGGCGTTGGTTGAAGCGAGGGAAGTTTTCTTTTGGCAGAGATTCTTCTTTGCAAGAGCTCAGCAACACGCCCAGAAACAAGAGCGAGCAACAGGCAGGTAGCGTGGTTTTATGCATATCCAAAACTCCCCAAAAAAAAGTCCCTCCGGAGAGGGACTTGGGAAAAAAGGTTAAGGGTTGGCAGGCGTCATATTGGCTGCAGGTGTTGGAGGTGGAGCCGGAATTTCCAGCAACTCAATTTCAAATTGCAAGGGGGCATTGGGGGGAATAACAGGTGGGGCGCCGCGCTCAGCATAAGCGAGTTGAGCGGGGCAGACAATTTTTGCTTTTCCGCCCACCTTCATTTTGGGCAAAGCTTCTTGCCAGCAGGAGACGGTGTTGCCCAGCAGCATGGTGGCAGAGGCGCTGCTGTCAAACACCGTTCCATCCATGAGTTTCCCTTCATATTTGACTTTCACTTGGCTGGTAGGCTGAGGGCTTTCGCCTTTGCCTTCGAGAAGAGAGGTATAAATGAGGCCAGAAGCTGTTTTTTGAGCAGAAGGCTCCTTGGCTGCTTTTTCCAGGAAGGCGGGAGCTTTTGCGGCTTGCTCTGCGCCTTTGGTTTTGAATTCGGCTTCTTTCTTTTCTTGCTCTTTCTGATAGCGCTCCTGTGCTTGCTGCATTTTCAGAGCAGAGAAAGCCTGTATTTGCTCCGTATATTTCTCCGAGGCATATTTGGGTTTTTTATGGGCAAGGGCCTCATTCAGTCCTTTTTGGATGTCGGCAATTTCGGCTGGAGTGAAGTCTTTGACCAGGGCTTCACCCAATTGGGAGCCGATGATATGGCATACCATTTTTTTATCCGCCTCAGAGAGGGGTTTGACGGGAGCGGGTGGAGGAGGCATTCCCTTGGGTTGAGCAAAGGCAACAAGAGAAGCGAGAGAGAAGAGCAGAGCAAAAAGACGACGAAGAGCTATCAAGTTCATTGTTCCAAATGGGGTTGAGAAAAAATTAACTGCGGAAAATATTCATCACTTCTTTCAACAGAGAAAGGGCTTCTGCTTTGGGGCGCTGGAAAGCATTGCGGCCCATAATGGAGCCCATGCCGCCACCTTTGGCGATTTGACGAACGTCGTCAAGCAAAGCTTGAGTGTCCTTGGCCTCGCCACCAGAGAAGATGACAATGCGTTTGCCATTGAAAGCGCTTTGGACGACATGGCGCACGCACTCAGCCAAGTTGCCTTTGGGAATAGAATATTTGTCGAATACTTTTTGAGCTTCGGGTTGCTCCACATGAGAAGTTGGAGGTTTGACTTTGATGATGTGGGCGCCCAGCTGCGCGGCGATTTGTGCGGCATAAGCGGCAATATCCACAGCTGTTTCGCCGGCCTTAGAGAGGCCACTTCCTCGAGGATAGGCCCAAACGACAGAGGGCAAGCCATATTCTTTGGCCTGTGCAATAAGCTCGCTGAGCATTTGGTATTGCGTATTGCGAGCGCCGGAGCCCGGATAAATGGTATAGCCAATGGCCGTGCAACCCAGGCGGACAGCGTCTTTGACGGAGCTTGTCAACGCTGAGCAGGGTTGGTCAACCTTCGCCAGGGTGTCCGAGTTGTTGACTTTGAGGATGAGAGGAATTTCCCCCGCCAGTTTTCCGGCGACAGCCTCCATAAAGCCCAGAGGAGCCGCATAGGCGTTGCAGCCGGACTCGATGGCCAATTGAGCATGGTAATCCGGATCATACCCCTGTGGGTTGGGAGCAAATGAGCGCGCAGGCCCATGCTCAAACCCTTGGTCCACGGGGAGGATGACCATTTTTCCCGTGCCTGCCAAAGTTCCTGTGTTAAGCAGTTTGGCAATATTGGTTAAAGTTCCAGGGTTGTCGGATGGGTACCAAGAGAGGATTTCACGGACGCGCTGAGAGTAAGCCATAGACGCCTTTTCTCCTTTTGTGGTTTTTTGGGATTCAGAAGTTTTGGTGTTGGTTGTTTCCTTATAACAAATAAACAACCACTTTCGTAGACTAAGAAGCAAAAAAAGATGACGACACGGGCCAATGGCCAACCTGTGGGTGTGATGTGGAAGTTTTTATTTCATTAATTTCAGTTTTTGTCTTGTTTGTGCCCCAAGCTGAGACAATATCGCCCATTTCTCGGGATGAGATTATGGAGTTGGCGCAGAAGAATGACAAGCGTGCTCGGGTTATACGAGAGCAGCTCTCTATATTGGAGGCCAAGCAACAAGAAGCGCGTTGGGCTTGGTTTCCGAAGTTTGAGTCCACATTTGCCGTTGCGGGGCCTGTTCCCGAAGCGAGAAATGATGGGTTGGGGGGCCCTCCCACAACAGCGTCTTCCTATTTATATAGCTGGGACTGGGGAAAGTTGGGCATTTCTTTGCGTGCAAATATGGGCACAGTGCTTCCGGTTTATACTTTTGGGAAATTGTCCGCTTTGCGGGAGATGGCTGCGCATGCCGTTGGTTTGGGGCACACTTTGGAGTTGAAAACCAAAGAAGAAATAAGGCTTCAAACCTTGCAAGCCTATTGGGGTTTTCAGGTTGCCCGTCAGGCCAAAGCCACAGTGCAAGAAGGGCAAAAGCGTCTTGATGAGGTGGAGCGTTTGTTGCGTCAAATGGAGAAGGCGGGCTCTATCCAAGTATCACAGGTGGATTTTTTCAAACTCAAATATTATCGCCATGTGTTGGAGTCTCGCTTGGGCGATTTAGAGGCCGGGGAACAATTTGCCCTGGCGGCCCTGGAGGCGATGACGGGGAGCTTTGTTATGCCCATGAAGGAGGACATAGCCGAGCCAGAGACAGAGCTTCCTTCTGTGGAAAAATGTGTGGAGTTGGCTTTGGGAGCTCGAGTGGAGTTGCGCACGCTGGAGGAGGGGATAGCTTTGCGCAAGGCTGAAGTGAAGCTGGCTGAAAGCCAGTTTTGGCCAGACATTGGGGTTTTTGGTTTTGTGCGTTGGGCGTGGACGAGCAATACCACGCGCCAATATTCACCTTTTGCTTATGATCCTTACCATGAAACTTCAGCGGGCATTGGCCTTATGCTCCGCGTGACATTTGACATTCCTCAAAAAATGGCACGCTTCCAACAAGCCCGTGGTGAGCTTCGGAAAATACAGTTTGAGCGTGAAGCGGCAGAGGCGGGGCTGAAGGTGGAGCTTGCAAAACTTCTGGGGGAGTTGCATGGCATTCAGGTGCGGGCGAAGAGTTTGGCCCAGTCCGAGAGGGAAGCTCGCAAATGGGCAACAGCTTCCACAGCGGCTTTTGAGTTGGGCACAGGGGAAGCCAGAGAGGTTTTTGATGCCTACCTTGCATGGTTGTCGGTTTCTTCGGAGAAGTTGAAGGCATGGGCTGAATTTCAGTTGGGGCTTGCCGTGTTGGAGAGAGCTGCAGGAGCAAGCTTAGGCAGCGGATAAAAAGGTTGAGTTTTGGGTGTGCCCAGAGAATAAAAGCCGGAAGAGGTGTGAAACATTTGGAAATGCTTATGAGTTTTTTGGGAAGAGCCGTGCTGTGTTTAGTGTGGATGCCGTTTTTGGCGTGGGCTCAAAGCCCTTCAGAGGTGGTGAGGCAAGGGAATGCGGAGGTTGAAAAATTGCTCAACGCCAAGGCGGATGCTGAAGCTTTGGCAAAAAGCATAGAGAGTTTTGTTGACTTTGGGGAGTTGGCCAAACGCTCCTTGGGGGGCAAATGGAAAGAGCTTTCAAAAAAACAGCAAGTGGAATTTGCCGAGACAATGAAGGGCCTGTTGAAGGCCTCTTATGTGCAGAAAACCGCTGGAGGCTCTGCCAATTTAAGCAATGCACAACTTGAGCGAGAGGAGCTTCATTCAACGGATGCCTCCGTATACGCAACACTGCAAAGCGGCAAAAACCGCATTCCGGTGGAATACCGCCTTTATAAAACAAAAGCCGGCTGGAGGGTTTTTGACATTGTGACGGATGAGGTTTCCCTCGTCCAAACCTATGAGGAGCAGTTCCGAAAATTTCTTGCCAAGCGCAGCTATGGAGAGTTGCTCAAAACATTGCAGTCCAAAAGAGAGCAACTCGAGCAAGCCGCGAAAGAAGAAAGAGAGAGCGCCGCCAACCCCGGCGCAGCCTGAAGCCTTCAGCTTTGCTGGCCTACCACCTCGCTCAGCAACTCCACTTTGTCCCGAAGCAGACAAGCTTCAAGCCCATCCAAAATATGGCGAGCGATGCCGGGGCCTCCATAAATAAGCCCTGAATAGAGCTGAATGAGGCTGGCACCGGCTTTTATTTTCTCATAGGCGTCTTCAGCAGAAAAAACACCGCCCACGCCGATGATGGGAATGCGCCCCTGTGTTGCCTTATAAATTTGTCGAATGCATTGCGTAGACAAAGCACACAGGGGTTTTCCCGAAAGCCCTCCGGATTGTGAAGCCAGTGCGTGTGCAATATTTCGCTGGAGTGTTGTATTGGTGGCAATAATTCCGTCGATGGCGCAGGACAAGGCGACTTCGCTTATTTTTTGCAACTCCTCTTCGTGCAAGTCCGGTGCAAGTTTGACGAGGAGAGGTTTTGTGCATTGAAGTTTTTTGAGTTGCAGCAGGAGAGCTTCCAAGGCTTTGGGGGACTGCAGGGAGCGCAACCCAGGCGTATTAGGAGAAGAGAGGTTGATGGCGAGATAGTCCGCAAAAGGGGCGAGGGTTTGTGCTGCGGAGACATAGTCTTCGGCAGCATTTTCCAACTCTGTCCATTTGTTTTTGCCAAGGTTAATGCCTATAGGAAGGGGGCGGTGTTTGAGTTTTTCCAAAGTGGAGGCTGCACGCTGCGCCCCGCGGTTGTTAAACCCCATGCGGTTGATGATGGCGCCATGCTCCACGAGGCGGAACAGGCGTGGTTTAGGGTTGCCAGCTTGAGGTTTGGGGGTGAGCGTCCCTACTTCAACAAAACCAAAACCCAGTGCAGACAACCCGGGGATGGCGATGGCATTTTTGTCCAACCCGGCAGCCACGCCTAGAGGGTTTGGAAAATCAACGCCGAAAAGGCGCATGGACAGCTGAGGACGGCAGGGTCGGTTTTTTTTACGCAGGTGGTTGGCCATGGGCCTGAGGGCCCCCAACATTTGCAGGGAGCGCATGCCGAGCCCATGGGCAAATTCCGCAGGCAGAGAGAACAAGAGAGGTTGAAGCCAACGCCAATGCTTTTCAAAACCCGCGGATTTTTTTGAGTGCCTCATAAGCTTCTTTAATTTGATGAAAGGTTTCTGTGGCTTTTTGGAGTTGCTTGGGGGACATTCCCACATTGCTGTCGGGGTGATAGGTGGCGGCCAGTTTGCGATAGGCTGTTTTTATGTCTTCGTCAGAGGCGTGGGGCTCAAGCTCCAGGGCTTTATAGTGCTCGCTTCCATCTCCGAAGAAGGTGGAGGTGATGGATTGCAGTTGCTCGTCAGAGAGGTTTAAATATTTGACAATGCGCTGCAGCAACTCCCTCTCTGCGCGTTGCAACTCACCATCCGCCATGGCCAACGCATAGAGGGTTGAAACAAAGCCTGGGCGCATGGCCGGAGGTATTTCAGGGCGTGCCTTAGAAAGCAACGCGTTCATTTCCGCGGTTTTTTGAAGACATACTTTTAACTCTGCGCGCACTGCGCTGAGGCCCCACTCTGAAAACCCTAAATTTTCTTCAAAATAGAGGCGAATGTGGCGAATTTCTTTTTGGTTGACGGGGCCATCCGCCATGGCCACGTGGATGAGAATGGGGCACAGCAGCCTGGCCATGCGAGATTCGTACAGCTCTTCCTTGGAGGGGGTATCCAGGTTTAGCTCAGCAGAAAAAGAGGGGGCCTTTGGGTTTTTTTGGCTTAAAGGGGCATGGGCTCGAAGGTGGTGGCCAGAAGGCGCAGCCTCGAAGTGTTCCCCCAAAAGCTCTTGCTGTGTTTGGGGAGTTTCAGAGGGGATTTCCACAGGTTGAATATGCATATCCCAGGCATGCCCCAACAGGAGGCCGAGGATTGCCGACACCAGGAACCATGGCCAAGGCATGAGCAAGATGCCTACCAAAAACCCCGCTAAAACGCCGAGCCACTTTCCAAGCATAAGTCCTTGCAGCTGGCCTAGCATACTGCATATTGGATGGCTATGGTAGCGAAGTTAATTGACGGAAAGGCGATTGCGGAAAAACAGCGTGCTTTGCTGATTCCTGAGGTTTCGCGTTTTGCGAATGCGGTGGGGCGCCCGCCCGGCATTGCCGTCGTGAGGGTAGGGGAGGACCCCGCCAGCAAAACATATGTGGCCTCCAAAAAGCGCACGGCGCAGGCCCTGGGGCTAAACTCATGGGAGCATGCTTTGCCGGAGCACACGAAGCAGGCTGAGCTGCTTGGCCTCATTGCGCGGCTGAACGAAGACGCGTGCGTCGACGGCATATTGGTGCAGCTTCCGTTGCCGAAGCATTTGGATGCGCATGAGGTGTTGAGGGCCATTTCCCCGGGAAAGGACATAGACGGTTTTCACCCGGTGAATGCCGGAAGCCTGTTTCAAGGGGTGCCGACACTGGTACCCTGCACGCCATTGGGGGTGATGAAGATGCTGGAAGAAATGGGCTATAGCGTTGCGGGGAAGCGGGCGGTGGTTATTGGCCGCAGCAACATTGTAGGGCGGCCCATGGCAGCGCTTTTGTTGAATGCCAGCGCGACGGTGGTGTTATGCCACTCCAAAAGCGACGTAAAGGCAGAGGCTTTGCGGGCGGACATTGTCATTTCGGCCGTGGGGACAGCGGGCCTGGTGAAAGCGGACTGGGTGAGGGAGGGCGCGGTGGTGGTGGACGTGGGGATGAACCGCGACGCTGCCGGCAAGCTATGTGGCGACGTTGTTTTTGAAGAAGTGCGCGAGAAAGCGGGGTGGATAACGCCCGTACCCGGCGGCGTGGGTCCGATGACCATTGCCATGCTGATGTATAACACAGTACAGGCGGCGAAGCTCCGCCACGAGGGGCAGGGGGAACGGGGATAGGGGGAAGGAGGGCTTAAGGAGAAGTCCCCGGGAGGAAGGGCAGGTGTTGGGCGGCGCGGATGGCCTTGACGACGGTGCGCGTAGCCGAGGAGCGATTGAGCGTATAAAAATGAATGCCATATGTCCCCTGGGAAAGGAGCTGTGCGCATTGGGCAGTAGCAAAGGCAATGCCCAGGGTTTCCATTTCGGCAGGGCTTTCTTTGAGGGCCTCCAGACGTTGAAAGAGGGGAGGGTGTGGTTTGGCCCCGCACAGTTTGCTGATGCGCTGTGCTTGCTCCAAGCGCGTCACCGGCAGAATTCCGGGGACAATGGGCACCTCAATGCCGATGGCGCGCGCGCGTTGGATGAATTCAAAGAAAGTGCGGTTGTCAAAAAAGAGTTGTGAGACGAGGAAGTGGGCACCCGCTTCGACTTTATGCTTCAAGTGGAGCAAATCCTCTTCGGCATTTTTGGCCTCGGGGTGTATTTCAGGATAGCAAGCCGCGCCTATGCACAGCTGGGGATGGTGTTTTCGGATGAGGCCAATGAAGTCCGCGGCAAAGCGAAGCCCGTCGCAGGTGGTGTGGGCACCATCCCCGCGCAGCGCGAGTATATTGTCAATGCCCAGCTGGACGATGCGGTCAACACACTCCAAAAGCTCTGTTTTTGAGTGGTTAGCCAGTGCGAGGTGGGCAACAATCTCCAGGCGTGTTTTTTTTCGAAGGCGCTCCAAGCATGCGAAGTTGGACTCACGGGAGCTTCCGGCGGCCCCATAGGTAAGGGAAACAAAAGCAGGCTCCAAACTGGAGACGTCCTCTATGGCTTTCCAGAAGTCGAGCTCCGCGGCCGCTGTTTTGGGTGGGAAAAACTCAAAAGAGAAGAGGGGGCCGGGTGCGAGAAGAAGCTTGGAGACTTGCATAAACAACTCCGGTGAGTTCTGCTTGCGCCTCTATGCGCCAGCGTTATATTCGGCTCCCTTTCCATAGGAGCCACCATGTCTGAAAAGACGCCTTTGTTTGAAGCACACCAGCGGCTTGGAGCCAAGCTGGTTGACTATTCCGGTTGGACAATGCCTGTGCAATATATTTCTTCGCTGAAGGAGCATGCGGCAGTGAGGGAAGCGGTGGGGCTGTTTGATGCTTCGCATATGGGTGAGTTTGAGTTGCGGGGGAAGAAAGCCGTTGAAGCCGTCAACCACCTTGTTTGCAACGACTTGTCGCTTTGTGTCAATGGCCAAGCCATGTATACGGGGCTTTTGAACGAAGCGGGCGGTTTTGTCGATGATGTTGTTGTTTTCCGCCACAGTGAAGAGCGGGTTTTTTTGTGTGTGAATGCCGCGAACATTGCCAAGGACTGGGAATGGGTTTTGGCGCACACACGCGGCATGTCCGGCATAGAGGCTAACGACTTAAGCGCGCAGACAGGCATGTTGGCATTGCAAGGCCCCAGGGCCCTTGAGGTATTAAGCCTGCTGTGCCCGCTGCCGCTGGAGAAGTTAAAGCGCTATTATTTTATAGATGGCGAGGCCGCGGGGGTTTTGTGCACCATTTCGCGCACGGGCTATACGGGGGAAGACGGGTTTGAGCTTTATTGTCCTTCGGAGAAGGCGGAGGCGTTGTGGTGGGCATTATTAGAGGCGGGAAAGCCCTGGGGAATAATGCCTTGCGGCCTTGGGGCGAGGGACACGCTTCGTCTGGAGATGAAATACCCCCTCTATGGGCAGGACATAGACGAGCAGCACACGCCATTCGAAGCGAAGCTAAATTGGATAGTGAAGATGAAGAAAGAGGCTTTTATAGGGAAGGAAGCCCTGGAAAAGCAGAAGGAGAGGGGTGTGGAGAAGACATGGATAGGTTTTGAGATGGTAGAACCGGGGATTGCGCGGGCGGGCTACAGGGTTTTCAGCGAAGGCCGGCAGGTAGGGGTAGTAACCAGCGGAAACTTTGGCCCGAGCCTCAAGCGTGCCATAGGCATGGCCTATGTGGAGCCCCTTTGCGCAAAGGAAGGAACTGTGTTGGACATTGAAATTCGAGAGCGAAAAGCAAAAGCTCAAATAGTGAAAACCCCGTTTTGGAAGAAAGGCGCATGAAAATGGAAGGACAAATTCCTGAGGGACTCAAATATACGCAAGACCACGAGTGGGTTAGAAGAAATGGCCATATTGCGGTTGTGGGCATTTCTTTTCATGCGCAGGACACGCTGGGCGACATTGTTTTTGTGGAGTTGCCCGAGGTGGGAAGCATGGTGGTGGCGGGCAAAGCTTTTGGTGTTGTGGAGTCAACAAAAGCCGTCAGTGAATTGTTTGCACCCATAAGCGGCAAGGTGTTGCGCGTGAATGAAGCGCTTGCGACAAGTCCGCAGTTGGTGAATGCAGAGCCCTATGAGAAAGGTTGGATGATAGAGATAGAGATGAGCCAACCCGAAGAGATGGAGGCGTTGATGGGGGCTTCGGCCTACAAGGACTTTCTTCTTGGGCAATAACCTCTCCCCCGAAACCCCAAAGTGAAGAATGATATGCAAGGTTTTTTTTCAGAGCGTCACATAGGCCCTTCTCCCCAACAACTTCAGGAAATGTTGGAGCTGTTGGGTGTGGATTCTGCTGAGCAACTCATGGAGGAGGTGGTGCTTGAAGAGCTTCGGCTTCAAACTCCCTTGCATTTGGAGGAGCCGAAGACGGAAGCCGAGTTGCTAAAGGAGCTGTCTCAGTTGGCAGCGAAAAACAAGGTATGGCGCTCGCTGATGGGCATGGGCTACCATGGAAACCATTGCCCCCGGGTTATTTTGCGCAACATTTTTGAAAACCCCTGCTGGTATACCCACTATACCCCCTACCAGGCGGAATTGGCCCAGGGACGTCTGGAAGCTTTAATGAATTTTCAGACGATGGTGGTGGAGTTGACGGGCATGGAAATAGCCAATGCCTCATTGCTTGACGAAGGCACCGCTGCAGCCGAAGGGATGACAATGTTGCTGGCGGCCTCCAAAAGCCAGGCGACGCGTTTTTTTGTGAGTGAGAAGTGCCACCCCCAAACCATTGCCGTGGTGCAGACGCGCGCCAAACCTTTGGGCATAGAGGTGGTGGTTGGGGACGAATTTTCCACCCCCTTGGGGGCGGACTTTTTTGGTGTGCTGACGCAATACCCTGCGACAGACGGCGCGGTGGTGGACATGCGCGCGTTTGCAAGCGACTTGCGAAAGCAAGGCATTCAGCTGGTTGTTGCAGCCGATTTGTTGGCGTTGTGTTTGCTGACGCCCCCGGGAGAGTGGGGGGCCGATGTGGTGGTGGGCTCCACCCAGCGCTTTGGCATACCCATGGGTTTGGGGGGGCCGCATGCCGCGTTTTTCGCAACCAGGCAAAGCCATGCCAGGCACATGCCCGGCCGGCTGATTGGGCGCTCCATAGACGCCAAAGGAAACAGCGCGCTTCGCATGGCATTGCAGACGCGCGAGCAGCATATACGCCGCGAAAAAGCGACCAGCAACATTTGCACCGCTCAGGTGTTGTTGGCGGTGATGGCCAGCATGTATGCCGTCTACCACGGCCCCGACGGCCTCAAAGCCATTGCAAGCCGAATTCACCAGTTTGCCTCTGCTTTGGCAGAAGGACTCAAGCATGCGGGGTTTTCCCTCAAGCACGCTTTCTTCTTTGACACCTTGCATGTGTGTTGCAGCAGCAAAGCGCAAGCGGAGGCTGTTTTGCAAAGGGCGCATGCCGCGCACATAAACTTAAGAAGCCTGGGGGAGACAGGCATTGGCATTTCCCTGGACGAGTTGACGACGCAGGCGGAGGTTTTGCAGGTTTTAGGCATTTTCGCAGAGGGTAGTTTGAAAGGCCACAGCGAAGCCTGGTTTCAGTCGCCTTCGGTTTATTTGCCGGAGGCACTCAAGCGGCAGACGCCGTTTTTAAGCCACCCTGTGTTTCGCCAATGCCGAAGTGAAACGCAAATGCTTCGCTATATGCATTCTCTGGAGGCCAAGGACTTGTCTCTGGCGGATGCGATGATTCCTTTAGGCT
Source organism: Cystobacterineae bacterium (assembly GCA_009782175.1). Taxonomy (GTDB): domain Bacteria; phylum Myxococcota; class Myxococcia; order Myxococcales; family Myxococcaceae; genus WRKR01. Next base: position 26,024 of record WRKR01000023.1, on the reverse strand, counting down.
CATGCACCATGAAGTTGACGGCGGCAAGCCAGATGGAGCCGTTGAGTTGGCCTGCCTTTGCAAACCTCCACCCCTTTGCCCCCAAAGAGCAATGGCAAGGCTATGCAGAGCTTGTGGAGGAGCTGTCAGCAGTGCTGAAGGAGGTGACGGGGTTTTCGGGCGTTTCTTTCATGCCCAACTCAGGGGCCCAGGGGGAGTTTGCGGGGCTGATGGCGATTCGCCAATACCATGAAAGTTGTGCTGAGCAGCAGCGCGACATTTGTTTGATTCCGGAGTCTGCGCATGGAACCAACCCGGCTTCTGCAAAAATGGCTGGCTTTCGCATAAGCCCTGTGCGTTGTGACGGGAAGGGGAACGTGGACATGGAGGATTTGCAAAAAAAACTCCATGCGCATGCTGGGCGTGTTGCCGCGCTGATGGTGACATACCCCTCCACCTATGGCGTATTTGATGACCGGATTGTTGAAATATGCAAGCGGGTACACGAGGCCGGCGCACAGGTATACATGGATGGGGCGAACATGAATGCTTTGGTTGGCATTTGCCGTCCGGCGGAGTTGGGGGCGGATGTTTGCCATTTAAATTTGCACAAAACCTTTGCCATACCGCATGGGGGTGGTGGCCCTGGGGCGGGCCCCATTTGTGTGGCGCCACACCTGATTCCCTTTTTGCCCAAGCACCCGATGACAGAGCGCATAGAGCGTGGGGACTTGGGCCCTGTGTCCGCGGCGCCTTTGGGGAGTGCGAGCATTCTTCTGATTTCCTGGGCCTATGTAAAGTTGATGGGGGCGAAGGGCCTGACGCAGGCGACGAAGGTGGCCATTGTGAATGCCAACTATATTGCCAGGCGTTTGCGGGAGCATTTCCCTGTGGTGTTTATAGGTGCGCGCGGCTGGGTGGCCCACGAGTGTATTTTGGATTTGCGCGGCTTCAAATCCATTGGGGTGGAAGTAGAGGACGTTGCCAAGCGCCTCATGGACTATGGGTTTCACGCGCCCACAGTGTCCTTTCCTGTAGCGGGCACGTTGATGGTGGAGCCCACAGAGAGTGAAAGCAAAGAGGAGCTGGACAGGTTTTGCGACGCGATGGTGGAGATCCGAAGGGAAATTCGAGAAATAGAAGAAGGCAAGCAACCGCCCAATGACAACCTACTTAAGGGGGCACCGCATACAGCGTTGGCACTTACAGAGGAGCCCTGGCCGCACCCATATTCCCGGCAGCGTGCTGTTTTTCCTTTGGCTTGTGTGGCGAGCAAGAAGTTTTGGCCTCCGGTGTCCCGGGTGAATAACAGCCATGGGGATAGAAATTTGTGCTGTGTTTGGCTTGCGAACGAGCAAAATGGAGGCACAACCAATTCTTGCTAGGTTTGCCTAAGCTTCGTCGCTAGAATGCATGACTTAAGTTGGCCGACATGTCTGTGGGATTTGGAAAATATACCTTATTGGATAAGCTTGCCATAGGTGGGATGGCAGAAATTTTTCTTGCGCGCCAAGAAGGGATGGAAGGTTTTCAGAAGACAATAGTTATTAAACGGATCCGCCCCCATCTCTCGTCGCAGCAGAATTTTGTCCGCATGTTTTTGAATGAGGCGAAGTTGGCGGCGCAGCTCTCACACCCCAACATTGTCCAAATTTATGACTTAGGAAAAATCAACGACTCCTATTTCATCGCGATGGAATATATTTTTGGTCGCGACATGCGGAAGATTATGGCGAAGGCGCAAGCCAAAGGCATTGGTTTCCCCATGGAATATGCACTCAAAATTGCAAGCTCCGTTTGCGAAGGGCTTTATTATGCCCACCAAAAAGCGGATGCCAATGGTGCGCATTTAAACATTGTCCACAGGGATATTACGCCGGAAAACATTTTTGTTTCTTTTGATGGGACGGTGAAGATTTTGGATTTTGGGATTGCCAAAGCTTCCAACCAAATTGTTCAAACCGATGTTGGCGAGGTGAAAGGCAAGCTCAGCTATATGAGCCCGGAGCAATGTTGCGGCCATGTTTTGGATGGTCGCAATGATATTTTTTCATTGGGTGTTGTGCTCTATGAATGCATGACGGGGTTCAGGTTGTTTACGGGAGAGTCTGAAGCGGCCGTTGTGCGCTCCATTATTGATGGGAAAATTTATTCCCCCTCTTATTTTATGGCGGATATTCCTCAGGCTGTTGAAGAGATATTGATGAAGGCCCTGGAGAAAAACCGCGAAAACCGCTACCAGAGCGCTTGGGAAATGCAGTCAGCCATTAACCAGTTTTTGTCGCAGCACGAATTCAACCCCACTAACACGCATTTGGCCAATTTCCTCAAGCAGTTGTTTGGGGATGAGTTAAAAACAAACCCCTCTTCCCAGCCGACGCCTTCTGCGCAATTTATGCCTTCTGTTGGCTCAATGGAAGCAGAGCACGACATTGTTACGGGTGAAATGGATATTTGGCCATTCGAAACATTTGGAGAAGAAGAAGGAAGAAGCCCTCTGGTGAGCATTGAGCTTGCGGCAGAGGTGTTTGTGAAAATTGAAAAAGCTGCCAGGCAACATAGAATGGGTGTTGCAGAGTTGACCAAACGCATTGTTGAGGACTGGGCGAAATATCGCTAACTCATGGCCCGCATCCAGCTATACCTGGAATATGAAGGAACGAATTATGTCGGTTGGCAGACGCAAGCCAATGGGCTGAGCATTCAAGCTTGCATACAAACTGCGTTGGCCGATTTGTTGGGAGCGCCCGTATCGCTTTGGGTGGGCGGCAGAACAGATGCAGGGGTGCATGCGCGGCGGCAAGTGGCGGTGTTTGATGCGCTGAAGGAGTTGCCTCTTCGGGCTTTTATTAAAGGTGTCAATGCACGTTTGCCCTTAGACATTGCTGTTGTGGATGCTTGTGTGGTTGCGGATGATTTTCACCCTCGCCACATGTCCAAAAACAAACGCTATGCTTATTATATTTCCAACCGCCCCTGTCGCTCCCCTTTGCGACGCTTCACTCACTGGCAAATTTTTAAACCGCTTGAGGTGGAGGCAATGCAAAAAGGCGCAGAATTTTTGCTCGGCAGCCACGACTTCTCCTCTTTCCGTGCCTCGGACTGCGAAGCGCGTCACCCCATAAGGAGGCTGGAGCTTTCCCACATAGAGGGAAAAAGTGGAGACGAGGTTATATGCACCTTCAAAGGAACGGCATTTTTAAAGCATATGATCCGCAGCATGGTGGGAAGCCTCGTGGAGGTTGGCAAAGGCCGTCGTCCACCTGAATGGATAGGGAGCGTGCTTGCCCAAAAAAACCGTTGTGCGGCCGGCCCAACGGCACCGCCCCATGGTTTGGTTTTGGAAGAAATTGTTTTTGGTGAGAGAGCGCATGGGAGCCACACCGTGTTGCTTAACAATGCTGACGCAGAAGAGGAATAAGCGATGAAAAAACCTTCCGTCTGGTCCTCATGGGAGATGAAAGCAAGGCATGGAACCCTGGCTTGTGGGCTTGGTGTAGCTTCTACCGTTATAGGAAGTTGGATAAGCGCTTGGATAGTGGAAATGGTTTTTTCAAGCCCTTCGCCACTCATTGCAAATGTTTTAGGGGGTTGGGCCTGGAATGCGTGGCTGTGGATTGTGTTTGCTCCCATTGCTTGGGTTGTGGCCAGAATTTTTCCCATCCAAACAACCTCATTTGTTTTGATGGGAGGAACATGTGCTTTCTTCTTTTGGCTTATTTTGCATACCGCTTTGTTTGGTTTTGAAAGGTTTTCAGAGCTTCCATTTTATGCATTGTCCTGTCTGTTTTGGTTTATAACGGGGTTGTTTTGGGCATGGGGCTTTGCCCGGTGCGGAGAATATTTCTTTCGCAAAGCCCAAGAGAAAGCCCAGGCCTTTTCAAAGGCCAATGAACGTTATTATGTGCAATGGCTTTCTACTTCTGCAAACACCGATGAGAGCAACATAGACAATATAAATACCGACAACATAAACACCCACAACATAAACACCGACAACATCAACGCCAACGACATCAACACCGACAACATCAACGTCGGCAACATCAACAGAGGTGCTTTTTCCGCTGAGCACCTTGCAGAGCAAGCCCGGCAAGCGGAGGTTGTGGGTGAAGCAACAGAAGCTTCGAGCGAAACTGAAGCAACGGAAGAAGCTAAGCGCGAGCCTGAGCTTTGAAAAAAAGCTGCTCGTGTTGGACATCCACTTCTATGGAGTCCCCGGGGATAAATTCCCCGTTGAGGATTTGGATGGCCAGGGGGTTGAGCAGGTGTTTTTGAATGGCGCGTTTCAGTGGCCTTGCTCCATAGTTGAGATCATATCCACGTTGCGTCAAAAACTGGCGTGCGTTTTGAGAGATGACAAGCCGCAAGCGTTTGTCGGACAAGAGTTTATCTGTACGCATAAGCTGCAAGTCGATAATTTTGGACATGTCTTCAGCTTTGAGTGGCTCGAAGATAATGAGCTCATCAATGCGGTTGAGGAATTCAGGTTTGAAGTGCAGCTTTAACATCTCTTGGATTTGGGCTCGTGTTTTTGCGTCTAAAGTGGGGTTTTGTTCTGAAATGGCTTCCTGGATGAGTTGGGCTCCAATATTGGAAGTCATAATGAGGACAGTGTTTTTAAAATCCACCGTTCTCCCCTGGCTGTCTGTGAGGCGGCCCACATCCAGAATTTGCAAGAGCAAGTTAAAAACATCTGAATGGGCTTTTTCAATTTCGTCAAACAAGATGACGGCATAAGGGCGGCGGCGGACGACTTCGGTGAGTTGTCCGCCTTCGTCATAGCCCACATAACCGGGGGGGGCGCCGATGAGGCGGGAGATGGAGTGTTTTTCCATATATTCTGACATATCAATGCGAATAACAGCCTTCTCATCATCAAACAAAAACTCTGCGAGAGCAACGGCCGTCTCGGTTTTTCCTACACCCGTGGAGCCCAGGAAAATAAAAGAGCCGATGGGGCGCTCGGTGTCGCTCAAACCACTCCTTGCCCGCCTGACGGCGTTGGAGACAGCTTCAAGCGCGCCGTGTTGTCCGATGACGCGTGTTGCAAGACGCTCTTCCATGCTCACAAGTTTTTGTATTTCACCCTCTAAAAGTTTTGAGACGGGGATGTTGGTCCACTTGGCCACAACGGCTGCAATGTCTTCCGCATCCACCTCCTCTTTGAGGAAGCGTTGGTTTTTTTGCAGCTCATTGAGTTTTCCTGTTTGCGTGTGCAGCTCTTTTTCAAAGCTTGGAAGGGCTCCATATTTGAGCTCAGCTGCTTTGTTGAGGTTGCCTTGGCGCTCTGCATTGGCTTGCTCATTTCGAGTGCGCTCAATGTTTTCTTTAATTTCTCGGATGCTCAAAATGAGAGATTTTTCTGTTTCCCAGTGTGCTTTGAGTGTGGAGAATTTTTCATTGAGGTTTGAAATTTCGGCTTCAAGAAGGCCTAAGCGCTCAAGGGAGTGGGCGTCGGACTCTTTTTTGAGGCCTTCGCGTTCAATTTCAAGTTGCATGAGTTTTCTGCGCACATCGTCAATTTCCATGGGCATGGAGTCTATTTCGATGCGGAGTTTAGCGCTGGCTTCGTCGAGCAGATCAATGGCTTTGTCGGGCAAGAAGCGATCTGAAATATAGCGGTTTGAAAGGGTGGCGGCGGAGATGATGGCGGAGTCCTGGATGTGGACGCCGTGGTGGACTTCATAGCGCTCTTTGAGGCCTCTTAAAATGCTGATGGTATCCTGGACAGTGGGCTCCTTGACGAGCACAGGTTGGAAGCGGCGCTCGAGGGCGGCATCTTTCTCAATGTGTTTTCGATATTCATCCAAAGTGGTAGCGCCGATGCAATGCAATTCGCCGCGAGCGAGAGCGGGTTTGAGCATGTTGCCTGCGTCCATGGCACCCTCTGCCTTGCCTGCGCCGACAATGGTGTGCAGCTCATCTATAAACAGAATAATTTCACCGCTGGCAGTGGCCACTTCTTTAAGGACAGCTTTGAGGCGCTCTTCAAACTCGCCGCGGAATTTGGCTCCAGCAATCATCGCCCCCAAATCCAGGGAGATGAGACGTTTTCGTTTTAAATTTTCGGGCACATCTCCATCCACCATTCTGCGGGCGAGGCCCTCAATAATGGCTGTTTTCCCTACGCCTGGCTCGCCGATGAGGACGGGGTTGTTTTTTGTGCGCCTGGAGAGGACTTGGATGGTGCGGCGGATTTCTTCATCGCGGCCGATGACAGGATCCAACTTTCCTGCCTTGGCTGCCTGAGTCAAGTCCCTGCCATATTTTTCCAAGGCTTGATAGGTGCTTTCCGCGTCCTGGCTGACGACGCGCGCGGAGCCGCGAACTTCTTTGAGTGCAGCCAAAATGCGCTCTTTGGTGACGCCGGAGCTTTTGAGCAACTCGCCGATGTTTTCTTTGTCTTGAGCAAGCGCCAACAGCAGATGCTCTGAGCTGACGAATTCGTCTTGCATGCTTTTGGCTTCGTCTTCGGCTTTGTCCAAAAGTTTGAGGAGGCGTTGTGAGAGGGTTGAGCCTGCCCCGCCTTGTATAGTAGGGAGCCTTCCCAGGGCTTCGTCGAGGCGTTGTTTAAGGAGTTTGGTGTCTGTGCCGATGCGGCGCAGAATGGGCGTGGCAATTCCATCTGTTTGCTCGAGCAAGGCGGCGGCCAAATGTTCCGGCTCATAATTGGGGTTGTCTTGACGACGGGCCAGGCTTTGCCCGTTGTGCAGGGCTTCTTGGGCTTTTACGGTGAAGTTATCGACGCGCATGCTTAGAACCTAAGGGTGCTTCGCGTTTGCGCAAGCCTTATGCTGGTTATGCTGGCCAAAAATTTAAGTGGGAGGAGGTGGCAAAGGAGGTGTTTCCAGCGAGGCCAGGGTTTTGGGGGCTTGGAAATAGCGCCAAATCCACAAGAAGAGGGCGACGACAAAAAACGTAAAAACAACAGAGAAAGTAGCCAGGCTTGTTTCCATGCTTTGCGAAGCATTGGCTTTAAAGAGAGCATCAAATGCGGCACCTGAGCGTCGAGCCAGAGCTGCGGATTGAGCACCATCCAATGTACGGAAAATGGCGCAGGCCAATGCCATTTTCGAGAGCCTGCGTGCCATTGGCGGCCGTGGGGGCCCCCTTTTAAACACCAAGCGCCAGCCTGACATAAACAGCGAGGTGGCACATATGGACAAGCCAAACAGGATGAAGGCACGCAGGAGACGCATTTCGTTAAGGCCGGACTGATAAGCTTCAAAAAAAGAAACGAGAGCTTCTGCGGAGACAGGCGCTTCTTTTTTATAAAGCTTTGAAAAGAGGGACTCCTGTTGGAGGGCGACGTGGCGTATTTCAGAAGTGTTGATAGGTGAAAAGCTTTGCAGGAGATCCAACCAGGAAGCGAGGACGACGAAGGCGGCCAAGCCCATGGCGCCTATGCTGATGAGGCGCAGAGGTGAAGGCAGAGGGGAGCTCACGGTGGTGTGGGGTTTTGCTGGACGCGCACATAAAGCAGGCGCAAATCAGTCAATATTTGGTGCAACAAATGAGACTCTTCTGTGCTGAGGTTCCCTTGGGTTTTGTCATAGAGGATGCCGAGAAAGTCCAGGCATTGCCTTGCGAGAGGCAGTTGAATTTCTCTTTTTTGGGTTTGAGGCTCCTCCATTTCGCCCAAGTGGACGAGGATGGTGGAGGCGAGCCCCAGAATGAAAGTGGAGAAGGTTGCTGCTTCCAGGGAGGTGGTTGCCGTTTGCCAGATGAAGCCCTTTCCTGTTTGTGGACTCATGGTGTTTCCGCAGGTGGTATTTCAGGTGGGGCCGCCTGAGGTGTTTCAGGTATTTCCATAGGCGCCTCTTCGTCCATGCTTGCTTCTATGGGGCAAGCTTTTTCGAAGAGATCCGGCAAAGCCTCCAGGTGTTGCTGAAAAGCTTCCGGGCTCAGGACGCCGGTTGAGATATAATGTTTGGCACAACGCTTGTCGAAGAAGCGATTTTCTGACACGAGATTCTCCACGGGCAAATTTTTTGTGGAATGGATATAACAGCTTTTGAATGAACGACAAGAGCCCCGCAAAGCTTCCGAGAGGAATTTATGCTTTTGTTGGGGATACGCTCCATGTGAAATTGTCTGTGCTAGAGCAGCTTGACACCCTGTTGGCCGCCGGCATAAAGTGCATACAAATGCGCCTAAAGGCGACTTTAGACGCCGATGCCTTGGAGCAGACGGCACAGGTTGTTGAGCGTTGCGAGAGGCAAGGAGCCATGTGCATTGTGAACGATCGCTCGGATCTGGCACTGCTTAAATGGGCGCCGGGCATACATTTGGGTGAAGAAGACATGCCTGTACCCATAGCCAGGGGGCTTTTGGGCTCAGGCATACTCATAGGAAAAACCATTCGCAATATAGAGCAAGCGCAACGGGCCAAGGAGGAGGGGGCAGACTATGTAGGGCTGGGCCCTGTTTTTGGAACGCAGACCAAGTTTTTGCCCATGGCTGCTTTGGGCATAGAGGCGCTTTCTCAAGTGGTGAAGCACAGCCCTCTGCCTGTGGTAGCCATTGGCGGCATTTCGGCCTCCAACATTGCTGAAATAGCCGGAACGGGCGTACATGCCGCCGCTGTCATTTCCGGCATATGGCAAGCGGTGGATCCTGGGCAAGAGGCATTGAAATTGCGGCAATTATTTGCAAAGGCCCTATACGCGTGAGTGCGGGTTATAGAGGAAAAAAACCCATGTTGATGGTTTCAGCGGGCCTGTTTTCTTCGGAGCTTTCCGCTGAGGAGGAAGTGCTGTCTGCATGTGCGCGTGCTATTTGGAAGGCAGGGGGCGTCCCTTTGTTGTTGCCGCCGGTTAATGACGAGAAGTTGATGGCGGCAACTTTAGGGAGAGTGAGTGGGTGGTTGCTCTCCGGGCTGCATGAAGGAGGCGGTGAGAGAAAAGGTGGTGAAATGCTGATGCATTTTGGGTTGCAGCAGGCCATAAAAAAGGGGCTTCCCATTTTGGCTTGCGGGAGGGCTTGTGAGTTTTTGGCTTCTTTTTGGGGAATAACGGTGGACAAGCGGCTACCTGAAACCGTGTTTGAGCACCAGCAGACTTTGACAAAAACTCAGCCTTTTCACCCCATAGCCCTTCAGAAGGAAAGCTGGTTGGAAGCGTGTTTAGGCTTGGGGCAGCTGATGGTTAACTCCATGCACAAGCCTGAGTGTTGGCTGGGCAATGAGCACGCCAGCATTGCCGCCAAAGCTTTGGATGGGACGACGGAGGCCATAGAAGGGCGCAAGGGCAAAGTTGTGGGGCTGCGGTGGAACCCTGAGTTTTTGCTGGAATCAGTCCCATGCCAAGCGCTTATTTTTCGAAATTTTATTTCTTTAGCCAGGCAATACAGGCGCTAAACCGGTTTTGGTTTGAACTCCAGACCGGTTTCACTTGAGGCGAGCCTAAACTCGCCTCTCACAAAAAAACCTTTTTTAGCCCCGCCGTGCAGGCGAAAAAACACTCTGCACCCCCGCCTGGCAGGGCCAAAAACACACCCTCACTGACACACCCTCACTGACACACCCTCACTGACACACCCTCACTGACACACCCTCACTGACACACCCTCACTGACACACCCTCACTGTATATGTGAAGGCATAAGCACCGTTTGCCCGAAGAGGCCGGGGAGCCTTCCTTCCTGATATGTCCACGGGGTGGTGCGCAATGCCTCTGGGAAGCCGCCTTCTACTTGCAGAGCGGAAAAGGCCCTGTTTTCGCCGTGGATGCTGCCTGGGCCTAGGTTTGAAGTCCATATGGCGCCCAAGCAGTTGAGCATGCCGCTATATGCAGCGTTGCTGGACAAGGTGCCGGCGCTGCCCGCTACACGCCCAATGTTGGTGGTGCTGCAATAGGCGGTGCCACTGACATAATAAGAACTGTCAATCCTTGGGTTGAGCGCCAGGCTGTTTCGCAGCGTGCCGTCGTTTCCCCCCACCAGGCCGCCGGCATAGCTATGGAGGGTGCCGCCTATACTTCCCGTGGCATAGACATGCTCTATGGTGCCGTTGTTATAGCCCACCAGGCCACCGGCATAGTTGCGGCCGCTGACGGTGGTCGTGGCATAGCTGTTTTGCACGTGGCTGCCGGTGCCGTTGCTGCCCACCAGGCCGCCGACGTGGCTGCTATAGTGGGTGCTGCTGACAGCTCCCGTGGCATAGCAGTTTTGCACCGTGCCGTTGGAAAAGCCCACCAGGCCGCCGATATATTGGTTGGAGCTGGAGACGTTCACATCCGTCACCCCCAGGTTTTCTACCAAGGCACCTTGGCCTATATAGCCAAACAAGCCCTGGTGGTTGCTGCTGTTGCTGATGCGAAGGCCATAGAGGGTGTGGCCGTCGCCATTGAAGCTGCCCATAAAGGGGGCCGTATCGGTGCCTATGGCCGTCCAGTTGTTTGTGGAGGAGGTGTCGAGGTTAACATTTGCTGTCAACCTATAATGCCTAGCCAGGCCCTCGGCCGTCCTCGCATAGCTGTTAAAATGGAGGATGTTTCCCCTATCCAGCGGAATGGCACTGTCTGCAGCCAAGCCATCTCTGATGTTGACGTTTGTGGTTCTGCTTTCAGGCTCATAGCCCGGTACCTGGATGAGGCTCAGGGTGAAGGTGGCCACGCCTGAAGGAAATGCTGTCTGGCCATTATATTCCACAACAACGCTGAAATTTTGAACATTTCCCGAGGGGTTGCTTTCAACGGTGAAGGACAAGCCATTGGTAACACTGACGCTGAGCCTTGCGTTGTTGGCCTCGGCAGCATTGGCAAAGCCTGAAACCACCACACCCAAGGTGGTGGAGCGCTCACTATAAGTACCATTGACCATAGGCGTGAGTATGTCCGCACTGGGGTTAATGGAAACACTCAACCGAGGGAGCCCTGAAGAAGAAGAAAGCTCCCACTGTGCATAAACCCTGAGGTTCTCACTCACTGGAGTGTTGGCGGTGAAAGGCATTCCACTCCCATCCTCTTCCATATTCCACCCCAGAAAGTTATGGCCCTCTCGTGTGGGGGGCTCAGGCAAAGCGTCCACGGTTGTTTCAGGTTGCAGCACTATTTTGTCTTGCGGGTTTGCCAGGGTGTCCCCACCATTTTCGTCAAAAATAACTAGAAAGCCCTCACCGTCCCACTCTATGGTGTTGTCCCTTCCCCCTGGAGAAGAAGAAGAAGAAGGAGAAGAAGGAGAAGACTCTTCAGAGCAGGCCCCCAAAGCCATCGCCAGCAACACACACAGTGTGCCCAGGGCAAAACGTTTCACAGAAAATTCCTTTGAGGCATTTGCCTTTGAGACATTTACCTTTGAGACATTGAGTTTGATGTTTCCAGTGGGTTTCATTGTGGACTCTTCTTGCGTGGTTCCGGCCATAATAGCCCAGGTTGTTTAACACAATCCCAACACAGGGTGTAGGGAAAAGACGCCAAAGCCAGACGCCATGTGCTTTGGGGGTGGCATATATGGGCAGGTACAAATGGGCGGGTACACGCCTCAAAAGCAAAACCCCACAAGGCTTTGGGGCTTGTGGGGACTGCTGCTTTGCGGGGGCAGGATTTGAACCTGCGACCTTCGGGTTATGAGCCCGACGAGCTACCAGACTGCTCCACCCCGCGGCAAGTGGCAGCTTTCCTAGCGCCTAAGGGCTGCCACGTCAAGCATAGAGTTGCTAAAACTTATTTATGCCCTTCAAAATAGAGAGAGGCACTATACTTTTAGGTTTTTCAGCTTGTCGGCCAAGGTACCAAAGCCGATGGAGCCTTTTTGCTGCTGACGAAAGGCCTCTAGGCTTTTGCGCTCTTCTGTTTTTTGGGCCTTCGCAATGGAGAGACGCACCTCATCAGCAGAAACATTCAAAACCTCTGCTTGTACTTCCTGCCCCAATTGGAAGGCTCGCTTTAAGTCAGCTCCACGCGCGGTGGCCGTTTCACTGGCGGGGATGAAGCCTTGTTTTTGGCCAAAAACCACCCAAAGCCCAGAAGGCTCTATGCGCTCTATTTTGGCTGCCACGGACTCGCCTATGCGCAGCCGTGGCTCTCGCGGCTCTCTGGGCTCTCTGGGCTCTCGCGGCTCTTTAACAATAACCACTGACTTTGCTTTCCAAGGAGGCCTTTCCTCGGCGGAAGGTGGCAAAGGTGTTGGGGTTGCAGGAGGTGTTTCCTGCTGCTCCTGTGTCAGGCTGTTGAGTGTGGGGAATTCTTGCATGTCTGCTGTGTTTTTGGCCAGGCGCAAACTTGCCCGGCGCTCACTCAGGGAGAAGGATTCCAGCACAACTTGAAGCTCTTGCCCTAGGGAAAGCACTTCCTTGGGGTGGAGTATACGTTTGGTGCCCAACTCTGAAATGTGCAGCAAACCGTCCACGCCTGGCAACAACTCCACAAAAGCACCAAAAGCGGCAAAACGCACTACTTTGCCTTTATATTCCCCCCCCGCCTTCAATTGGGAGGCCGCTTGGCTCCAAGGCTCCTCCTGGCATTGTTTGACAGAAAGCGTTATGCGCTCCTTCGTCCTCTCGGGAGGGTTGGGGGGCTCAATGCGCAAAACCTTCACCTCCACAACCTCTCCGGAGCGTATGGCTTCCGAAGGGTGGTGGATGCGGCGGTGGCTTAACTCCAAAGTGGGCACCAAACCCTCCAGGCCACCCAAATCCACAAAAGCACCAAACTCGCGCAGGTGCGTCACCACACCCTTGAAAATTTTTCCTTCTTCCAACTCACTGCGCAATGCCTCCGCCTTCGCTTGCAAGGCTTCTTCAAGCAAAGCCCGACGAGACAAAAGCACACGCTGCCCCTTCACCTTCATTATATGGAAGCAAAGCTTTTCTCCTATAAACCCCTCTAAACTTTTGGGGGGGCTTAATTCCAACTGGCTCACAGGGCAAAAAGCCCGCGTCTGCTCAACCGCAACCTCCAGGCCACCTTTCTTCGCCGCCAATACCAAACCCTCTATGGGCGTCTTCGTCTCTTGTGCTTGTTTCAGCTTGGCCAAGTTTTGAAATTTTTCTGGCAGCTGGCGAGACAGAATAATGCCTTTGGCCCCCATTTCCACAACATAGGCATCCAACTCATCCCCTATGCCAAAACGCAAAATCCCCTCCTCGTCATGCAGCTCCGTCAACTCCACCATCGCCTCTACATGGGGCTCATCCAAGGCCACCAAAGCCACTTGCGCATTGAGTTGCAAAATTTTTCCATGCACCTGATCGCCCATATGCAGTGCTTTGCGCATAGAGGGTGCCGCAGAAGAAACTTGTTTGAGCAACTCCGGCTCAGCCTGCGTAATAACGGGTGCACTCGCACGGCGGACAACAACCATGGGCACCACTGCCCCCGCCTCTTCTGCAAGGGCTAGCTCGGGTTGCGCCTCTTTTTCCCCATGGACGTCTAAAACCTTCTCCTCAACGTTGCTCTCAACGTTGCTTTCAATTTCGGCCACTTTTTAAAACCTCACTTCTTGAAAAAAACCACCAAGCCTCCCATTCGCCAATGGAGCATAAGCTTGACGCGAAACAACAGCTAGCGCAAGGGCAACCTCTTGCCAAGCCTTGCCAACCAAACCCTGGCCCGCAAGTCCCCCAGCAAAGCCGCCATTAGAAAATAAATTCCTCCGTAGAGCAACAGCAACAAGGAGAGCCACCATGCATGAGGCAACTGGGGAGGGGCCAACCACCAACCTCCAAACTCCTCCGCCACACCAACGGCAACCCCAAACTTCAAACTCAACCCATATTTTATGGCCAATGTCAGCAGGGCCGCGCACACAGCAGCACACCACAATTTCAGCTGCCCAGGAAATTTTGCGCCTGTGCATATGTTGCCTATGCGGAGCGCCAGGCTCCTTCTCAATACCATATATTCCAGCCAGGCAACCAGCGAGGAAGTTAAACACAAGCCCACAGCGCCCATGTGGGGCGGCCAACCCAGCCAGCCGGCAACATAGAGGGCCGCAAAAAAGCCAACGAGGGCCGAAACGGCCAGGCGGAGCATGGAAATTTTAAAAGGCGTCCGGGTGTCCTTGAGGGCGAAAAAGGCGGAGCTATAGAGGCGCGCGCGCGTCTGGGCCCACAGGCCCAGGGAGGAGGCGGCCAGCATATACCATATATAACGTGTGTCCGCAGCGCTGACGCGGCCTGACTCAAAAACAGAAGCAATAAAATCCCCCAGAAAAAACAAAGCCACCGCAGAGGGAATGACGAAAAAAGCCATCCTCTCCACCCCCCCCGCCAGGCGTTGCTTCAACGCCGTTTGGGCTTGCTCCCCCAGCTGATCAGCCTCCTCGGACAAAGCCGGCAACTCAGCAGCCGAAACAGCAACCCCAAACAAACTCAAGGGGAGCAGGGAAAATATGTGGGCATTGGCCAAAGCCGCCACGGCCCTTTCACCCACCAGGGAGGACAAAGCACTGTCTATAAGCGCGTTTATTTGTACCACGCCACGAGAGGCCACCGCTGGCCCCGCATTCTTCAAAACCTCCTTTAAAGGCTCCCCCTTCATCCGCATTTTTTCCAGCTTTGGCCTTCCAATCCACCGCCATATAAAAGGCCATTGTATTAAAAATTGCGCCAAACTCCCTGCCAATACCCCCCAACATGTCCACCGTACCAATATAACCAGCTCCATCCCCTCTCCACCCAAAAGCAAGGCCGCAATAATGCAGCCATTCCAAACAACAGGCGCAGCGTAGGACAAGAAAAATTGACGGTGGCTATTTAAAATCCCCAAACACCAGGCGGATAAAACCAAAATGCCTGTGCTGGGGAAGAGAATGCGCGTTAACTCCACCGTCAGCACCCTCTGCTCGCCCACAAAGCCAGGTGCAAACAAACTTACCAAAACCTCCGCAAACTCAATGCCCAAAACCACCAATACGGAAATGAGCAACAACAAAATGGAAAACAAACCAAAGGCCAACTTGTCGGCTTCCTCGTCCTGCTTGCGTGCGCGCAACCTCGCATATATGGGAATGAAGGCTGCGGACAATGCCCCTTCTCCAAACAGGTTTTGCAAAAAATTCGGTATGCGCATGGCCGCCGCAAAAGCAGCTGCAACAGGCCCAACCCCCAAAAAATGCGCCAAAAGCTTCTGCCTCAACAGGCCTGACAAACGGGAAAGCAAAATTCCCGCCCCAACAGCAACGGCTCCTTTATGTTGAGTGGGCCCTTTGTGTTTAGTGGACATATACTCAGGTGGGTGGCTATGTCCTCCAGCCCTTAGGGGCAACGCTGTCCAAATGCAAGAGGTGTTTCAACCCAGGGGGGAGGTGGCCCCTATGCCTTCTAAGGAAAGAAGGCATTTCCCATTCGCTGAGCCCAGGCCCGCTGAGCCCAACCCAGCTGAGCCCAGGCCCCGTTAGGCACTTCATGAAAAAATATAACCACCACCTCCACAAAAATGTGTAAAGCCTCAAAAATATTTAGGCCCAAAGGAAAATTATGTCTCTCAAATATCCTCAACTCAACTCAGGGACACAACCTCGTCGCCTTAAACTGTTGCTCTCCGTCGGCGTTGTTGCCGGCTTAGCGGCGCTTGCCATTTTCTTCTTCGTCCGGGGCAGCGCAAAACCTGAAGCCCCTCCTGCGCCTTCGCCTGTGGAGCTTGCTGAAAACCATGCTGACAAAGCAGATGAGCCCACGGCGCCTTCTCCTATGCGCCACTTTCATGTTGTTTTAAATGGCCCCTTCGAGTCCGCTATTGTTGCTGCCAGTGGTGAAAAAACAGGGCCCCCGCTCACCCAGGTTATTGTCCGTACTCTCGTGTGGTGGATTTCTATCCCCCAACACCTCATCCGCGGAGATGAGTTGTGGGCTGTTTATGAGGTGCGAGAGAATGCGGATCCGCTGCTCCATGCCGTGCGCTTTGCAAGCAAAAAAACAGGAAAAACCCATGAGGCTTTTTTGTTCCACCCCCAGGGAGAAACCTATGCCCGCTTCTATCTCCCCGACGGAACGGAGCTCGAGTCTCGCCTGGTCGATGGGCCTTTGGAGGAGTGGGAGCAGATTACGTCCCTCCTGAATGACGGCCGCCGCCACCAGGGCGTGGATTTTAAAGTCCCCGCTGGTACCCCCGTCAAGGCGCCTTTTGAGGGAATGGTTGTCCGCAAAAACTGGAATTTCCGCGTCAACGGCAACTCCCTTGAAATACTCGAAACAGGTGGGCGAAGGCGCTGCATTTTTCTCCACCTGGATGACTTGCCCTCAACAATACGCCCGGGGCAAGCCGTGCGCAAAGGGCAAGTTGTCGCCCACTCGGGAAACTCCGGACGCTCCTTCGCCCCCCACCTCCACTATCAGCTTATGGATGACAACAACCGCGTCCTCAACCCCTTTAAGGAGCACAAAACCTTTCAACGCAAACTCAGCGGCGAAAACCTCGCCGCCTTCGAGAAAGAGCGTGAGCGCCTCAAACAACTCCTGGAAACTGGACTTGGCTCCGCTGCTCCCGCTGCTCCCCCACCTGCGCCTTCTCCCTAAAGCATGTCCAAAACGCCTGCTCCTCCTCATTCTCCCTTTGTCCCCGCCTCTCAGTCCCCCAGGGAATTGAGGCTGCGCGCCCTTCTCCTGGGAGCTGCCCTCGGCATCCTCTTTGCCGCCTCCTCCGTTTATTTGGCCATTAAGGTGGGGATGACGGTTTCTGCCTCCATCCCCATCGCCGTCTTGTCCATTGCCTTCTTTCGCGCCCTGGGAAAATCCAACATTCTCGAAAATACCATTGTGCAAACCACAGGCTCCGCCGGTGAGTCCCTCGCCTTCGGCGTCGCCGCAGCCCTCCCTGCTTTGCTCTTCATGGGTTATGAAATTAAATTGCTGCATGCCCTGCTGGTGGCTTCCTTGGGCGGCATTTTGGGCGTGCTGTTGATGATCCCTCTGCGCCACGGCCTCATTGTCCAGGAGCATGGGAGGCTCAGCTATCCAGAGGGGACGGCCTGTGCAGAGGTGTTGATTGCCGGGGAGCAAGGTGGCTCAAACGCCAAAACGGTGGTGAAGGGGGCTTTGGTGGGTGCTGGCTATAAATTCCTCTATGCACTCATGCACCTGTGGCATGAAGTCGTCGAAGTGCCTTTGTCCCGCCATGTGGTGGAGCCCCTTTCGCGCAAACTCGCTGCCGCCAAAGGCTATGTGGGTGGCTCTATCGCCATTGAAGTCAGCCCGGAGCTCCTGGGCGTGGGCTATATTATTGGCCCCCGCGTGGCCGGTATTACTTTTGCCGGCGGTGTGCTGTCCTATTTGGTGCTTATTCCGGCCATTCAGTTTTTTGCCCAGGGCAGCACCGCCGCAGCTTTTGGGGAGTTGGGCATGGGTGCGGATATGCCCATTGCAGAAATGTCGCCAGGGCAGGTGCGCAATGCTTTTGTGCTTTATATAGGCGCAGGCGCCGTGGCCATGGGGGGGCTTTTGAGTTTGCTTCGCTCTGTGCCCACTTTGCTTGGCGCTTTTAGGCGCGGCATCCAAAGCTTGTCTTTCTCACGCAAGAGCTCCCCCAGTGCCCCCTTGAGGACAGAGGCAGATCTACCCATGAGTGTCGTCCTCATCGGCTCCCTCCTCGTGCTTGTGGCCATTGTTGTGGCCCCGCCTTTGAAAATGAATGCCCTCTCGGCCGTGCTGATCCTCCTTTTCAGCTTTTTCTTCGTCACCGTCAGCGCACGGATTACGGGTGAAATTGGCTCCTCCTCCAACCCCATTTCAGGCATGGTGGTCGCCACCTTGTTGGCCATCTGCTTCCTCTTCATGTTGCTGGGGTGGACTTCCACCGAGGACCGTTTTGTGGCCCTCACCGCAGCTGCCATTGTAGGCATTGCCGCCTCCAATGGCGGAACCACCGCGCAGGACTTGAAAACAGCCTACCTCGTTGGCGGCACCCCCTCTCACCAACAACTCGCCCTCTTCGTCGGCGTTTTGAGCAGCGCACTGCTCATCGGCCTCACCTTGGTGACGCTCAACGCGGGCGGTACCATGCGCATTCCAGAGCAGCACACCGGAAAACACTTAAGCGAGTTGAGTGGGGAAAAAGTGCTTCTGCATGAAATGTCCTTTCAGCTGCACCCCCAGCACAATGCCCTCCTCGCCCCTCTTGAAAGAGCACTCTGGAATGAGCTTGGCCTCTCCCTCCACAACCACAGCCTGCGCGGCTTTAAGGCGTTAAACGCAGAAGCTTTGGCCCACACCCAGCTGACACTGGAGGGCACCCCACACACGCTGGGGGAGCTTGGGCAGCTGGGCCAAGCCACAGAGCGCCACCTGTCTGTAGGCTATGCACGCAAAGTCCCCGGGCTGCCGGATGGCAAATATTTGGCCTCTCCAGAAGGCGACATTGAATATGTGGTAGATCCAGGCATTGGGGGGCGCATCCATGAATACCTTGGGCAAAAACTCACCCGCTATGATGCGCCCAAGGCGCGCCTCTTCTCCCTCATTATTGACGGCATCCTCAACCAACAACTCCCGTGGACTTTGGTGCTTATTGGCATTTTCCTCGCACTCATGTTGGAGCTTTGTGGTGTCCCAAGCCTCCCCTTCGCCGTCGGCGTCTATTTGCCCATTTCTACCAGCGCCCCCATTTTTGTCGGCGGCCTGGTGCGCTGGGCAACCGACACATGGCGCCGAGAAAAAAACAATGCCGCGTTTTCACCAGGCACTTTTTTGGCCTCCGGCTATATTGCCGGGGGCGCCATTGCCGGCGTTGTTGTGGCCTTGCTCAACATTCCCCGGGATGGTGCCTGGCTCAAACAACTCAACCTCCCCCTACAATGGGGCGGCCTTTTGGAAAAACTCAGCCCCACCAGCGGCGCCACAACTCTGCCCTCGGCACTGTGGGCATTGCTCGCATTTGCTGTGTTGGTCGCGCTGCTTGCCAAAACAGCTTTTCAAAGCAACTCCAACAGCTGATTTTTTCGCCTTCGCGGCGGGCTTTTATTTAAAAACATTTCTTTTTGCCCTGCCAGGCAGGTTTTTTGCCCTTAAGGGCAGGCGGAAAACGCATATGTTGGGTTTAAAGGTTGGAGGCCATGGCCTCGGCCAGGGCCTTCAAAAAGGAAACATCCCCGGGGGAGTTGGGTTTTTTAGGGGGCAGCCCAGCTACCCCCAGGGGGGTGGGAGAAGGCAAAGACTCCCTCCCCCAGCGCGCCCCACAGAGGGCCGCCAGCAAAGCCCCCTGGCTGGCAGGGCTCCCCCCCCGGCGTATAACATCCTCCACAGCACCCGCCGCCCCCCCCGGGGAAACCTCGGCGCGGAATAACTCCCAGAGGGCAAGGCGAAAGCTGACACGCAGCTGCCCCCCGTGCTTGCGCAAGCTGAGCATAGGCCCATAGAGGCCAGGCGTTTCTTCCTGCGCAAGCAAAAAATCCTCCCGGAGCTGAGAGAGGGCCTCGTGGATGGAGCTAACAGGGTGGATGCCTATATGTGCCAAAGCAGGTGCCGCATCCGCCATATCCCTATGCATGGCTTCCAACAACTCCTCGCGGGCGGCATGGGGTTTGGGCGAGAGGATGGAGTGGGCAACGAGGGAGGAGAAGGCGACGGCAGCCAAAGCCCCCAGAGGGCCCGTACGCGTAGCCAAAGCCTCTTCTGTTACGGCGCGTATACGCGTGGGGGTGTTCGCATAAAAAAAGCAAGCCAGGGGGAGGCTGCGCAGCAACACGCTGTCCAAAACAGGGGGTGGAGGCGGGGTGCGCACACTTTGTTTGAGGAGGGCGGAGGGGGAATGCAGGCGCAAAAAATGTGTTAAGGCCCAGGCCAAGCCCGGCTCCAAGGAGAGGGGTGGTGGCGCCGCACTCCCCTGGGGTGGAGCCATTTCCTCCGGCAGCAGGGGGCGCGCGTGGGGTGCATAGGGTGCAAGCGGTGCCAGCTTTCCCATGTTTTGGAGGAGGGCGGCATGCCTGCGATAAGCGTTGAGCAAACTCCCCAGGTGGAATTGCCGGGTATTGAGGAGGCAATAAGCAGCGCAAGCGGCAAACGCCAAGGCAAAACTGTTTTTTAAGGGGAGCGGCGGCGGCGGCAAGGCCTCCTCCGGGGGTGCATAGAGGACGGGAAACTCCGGCAGCTGAAAATGCCTCCCCACCATAGCCATGCCCATGCTGTCCCCCAGGCACAGGCCAAAGAGGGCACCGCGGATGCGCTCCGCAACAGGAGGAGTGTAGGTATTTGGACGAGGTTTCTGCCTCATGGGTGGTTGGGCTGACATGGAGGTTGCTTTGAGTGCTTTCCTTTGTGGTTTTCCTTTGTGGTTTTCCTTTGTGGTTTTCCTTGTTGGTTTTTCCTTTGTGGTTTTTCCTTTGTGGTTTTTCTTTGTGTCTAAGAAGGCTAAAAGAGAAGTTATGACTGAAATAATAATGCTGCAAGCACGGGAGATAGTCGATTCTCGAGGCAACCCCACGGTTGAAGCAGAGGTTAGCCTGGAGTGCGGCGCCCAAGGCAGGGCCGCCGTGCCTTCAGGCGCCTCAACGGGAAAACATGAAGCCGTCGAGTTGCGCGACCGCGACGAGAAACGCTATTTGGGCAAAGGCGTACTGAAGGCTGTCCACAACGTCAACGAGTTAATTGCGCCTGAAATTTTGGGCATGGATGCGCTGGAGCAGGCCGAGTTGGACGCCAGGCTTATTGCCTTGGATGGGACGCCCAACAAAAGCAAACTGGGCGCCAACGCCCTGCTGTCCGTTTCCATGGCCGTGGCCAAAGCCGCTGCGGACGCGGTGGGGCTTGCGCTGTACCGCTATATAGGGGGTGCGCAGGCCAACTGTTTGCCTGTGCCGATGATGAATATTTTGAATGGGGGTGCACATGCCGACACGCGGGTGGACATACAGGAGTTTATGGTATTCCCCTGGGGTGCCCCCTCCTTTGCCGAGGGCTTGCGTTGGGGGGCGGAAGTATTCCATGCACTGAAAAAAATACTCAAGGACAAAGGCCTTTCCACAGGGGTAGGGGACGAAGGTGGCTATGCACCGGATTTGCCGGCCAACGAGGAGGCGCTGTTGTTGATTATGGAGGCCATTGCGAAGGCGGGCTATGAGCCGGGCAAAGACATTGCATTGTGCCTGGACATAGCCGCCAGCGAGTTTTATGACAAAGCCACAGGGCGCTATAGCCTCAAAGGCGAGGGGAAGGACTATGAGAGCAAAGGGCTTATAGCGCTTTATTGCGAGCTTGCTGAGCGCTACCCCATTGTTTCCATTGAGGATGGGATGGATGAGGACGATTGGGAGGGGTGGCAAGCACTGACAGCGGCCTTGGGTACCCAGGTACAGCTGGTGGGGGACGACCTGTTTGTTACCAACACAGAGCGCTTGAAGAGGGGCATTGAGTGCAAAGCCGCCAACTCCATTTTGGTGAAGGTGAACCAAATTGGGACGCTGACAGAAACTTTTGAAGCGGTGCGCATGGCCCACCGCGCGGGGATGAGCTCCATAATGAGCCACCGCTCCGGAGAGACAGAAGATGCCAGCATTGCGGATTTGGCTGTTGGCTTGGATTGTCGCCTCATAAAAACGGGCTCCGCCTCACGCAGTGACAGGGTTGCCAAATATAACCAGCTTTTGCGCATAGAAGAAGCCTTGGGCACACAAGCTTGCTATGGGGGGAAGGCAGCACTAAAACAAAGTGGCAAGTTTTGAGGCAAAAGGGTTTGAGAAAGAGAATTTTAGTTTCCAATGACGATGGTATAGAGGCAGAGGGTTTGCAGGTGTTGGCAGCAGCCCTGGAAGAGGTGGCCGAAGTTTGGGTGGTTGCCCCTGAAGGAGAGCGCAGCGGCAACTCCCATGCCCTCTCCCTGCACCGCCCCATGAGGGTGACACAGCTAAGGCCCCGCTGGTTTAAACTCAGCGGCACGCCTGTGGATTGTGTTTTTATGGCCTTCCTCAAGTTGATGAAAGAGACGCCTCCCCATGTGGTGGTGTCCGGCATTAACCACGGTGCCAACTTGGCCAGCGATGTTTTTTATTCCGGCACCGTGGCCATTGCACGCGAGGCCGCCCTGCGCGGTGTGCCGGGCATTGCCCTTTCCCTCGCCTCCAAGGTGGGTACACACTTTGAATATGCCCTCCCCACCGCACGCCGGCTTTCCGCATGGGCACTGGAAAATGCCGCCCCCGGCCTTTTGTTGAATGTGAATATACCGGACAATGGAACCCCACCCGAAGGTGAAGCGTTGACACGCCTGGGCGTCCACCACTACCGTTTTGAAATTGTCGAAAAAAAAGAAGCAGAGGCACCCCCCCATTATTGGTTGGGCCTCAGAGGAGAGCTGCACTATAGGCATGAGCCCACACCAGGGACAGACTGCGTTGCCGTTTATGAGCATAACCAGATCAGCATTACGCCCCTCTCCGTGGACGCCAATGACGAGCAGGCCATGGCCTCTTTAAAAATACAGCTGGAAACACACTGGAAAAACACCAAGAACACAAACTGAAAAACACAGCTGGAAAACACAGCGAGAAACAAAAACTGAGAAATACAAACCGAGAAGCACAAACTGAAAAGTACAAACAACTGAGAAACAAACAACTGAGAAACAAACAACTGAGAAACAAACAACTGAGAAACAAACAACTGAGAAACACAAACTGAGAAGTACAAACGGAGAAGCACAAACACCGGGAAGCAGCATGGGAAACGCAACGGGAAGCATACGAGAAACCCCGGTAGAAGCGCGGTGGATGTTAGGCATAGGGTACAACAAGAAAAAACGGTTTGGGCGGCTGGCTCCCCTCTTGTTGGGTGCAGCCTGTGCGGCCCTCGTGGCTTGCCCCAAGGCAAGGCCTATAGCTCATAGCCTCACAACACAGGCACCAGCGGCCAAGGCTACCTCCAGCCATAGGGTGAGCAAAGGCGAAACCCTCTATGGCATTGCGAGGCATTATGGCGTAGCTCTGGCGGAGTTGTTGGCTGCCAATGGGTTGAAAGAGACAGACATTTTGCACATTGGGCAGGAGTTGTTTATTCCCCTGGCCTCTCAAACTCCACATGCCAGAGGGTCTGCAAGCCCTGAGGTGAGGGCAAAAGCCATGGCAGGCCTGGTGCTCGAGTGGCCGTTGAGGGGAATGCTTTATGCGCGCTTTGGGAAGCAGGGGACGCAGCTGCACGAGGGCATAGCGCTGGCGGCGCCATTGGGGACGCCCATAAAGGCAGCAGCGGCCGGCAAAGTAATCCATGCGGGGGAGGAAAAGGGCTATGGAAAAATAGTCATCCTCGAGCACTCAGTGGGGATTATAACGCTTTATGCGCACACCCATGAGCTGCGCGTCAAAGCAGGAGAAGCCGTTGTGGCCGGAGCCACTATTGCGACGGTCGGCCAATCCGGCAGAAGCCGCGGCCCCTACCTGTATTTTGAGTTGCGCAAAAACGGCATTCCTGTGGATCCACTCCCCTATTTTAAGCCCCTCCCCTAAAGGGAGGTTTTTTCAAGTGGGCGGTGGGGTTATTGAGGCTCGCTCAAAACAATAGGTTTTAACCGCTCTATTTCCCGCAGGGCGGATTGTGCCTCCACATGCCCCCCAGCTGCCGCCTGCTCCAACCACTTCTTCGCCTCCGCCTGGTCCGTGGCCACCTCACCCTTGCCCTCGGCATATATCCGCGCAAGCATAAATTGTGCATCCGCATCCCCTTGCTCTGCTACCTTTCTGAGCCATTTTATTGCCTCCCCTATGTTCCTCCCAATGCCGTGGCTGCCTTGGAAATACATTTTAATAAGCTTGCGCTGCGCCTCGGCATGCCCCTGTTCCGCCGCTTTTTTATACCACTTTTCTGCATCCGGCTCCTCCTCCCAGGAAAACATTTCTCCAAGGGAATATTGTGCCTCCACATGCCCCTGCGCTGCCAGCTTGCTCAACCACTTCTGCGCTTCCGGCATGTTTTGTTCTACGCCGTCCCTGCCGAAAAAATAAAGCTGCGCAAGCGCCAACTGCGCCTGGGCATGCCCCCCCTCTGCCGCCTTCTTCAAAAACCCCATCCTCTCGTTGTCGGTTAGCCAAATTTCCTGAAGCAACTCATATAACTCATATAGCGTCGCCGCATCCGCATGTGCCGCCGCCTTCCTCAGCCACCTGATGGACTCATCTTCGCCACTATGCCCTCGCGGGTGCTGGTTATAGTCATGGTAGAGCACCTTCCCAAGGTTGAGTTGCGCCCTCATATGCCCCTGCTCCGCCGCCTTCCTCAGCCACTTCTTCGCCTCACCCCCATATGCTTCCAGCCTCTCTGTTTGGAACCACTCCTTCACCTCCCTCTCATACATCCACAGCCTCTCTGCATAAAACAACCCCAGCTGGTATTGCGCCTCAACACCCCCTCTCTGCGCGGCCTTCAGCTGCAGTTGCAGCGCCTTGCCAAACTCCCTGGGTATACCCAACCCTTCTCTGTAGGCCGCTTCAAAACGGCTTTGCGCCTCGGCATGCCCACGCTCCGCCGCCTCTTGCAGCCAAACAAGGGCCTTGCGCTCGTTTCTGGCCATGCCGCGCCCTTCCAGACAAAGCACTCCCAGGCGAAACTGCGCCTCCATATGCCCCTGCGCTGCCGCCACTCTATAGTGGTATGCGGCACTCTCCAGGTACCATTGAGCGTCTCTCTCCCTATCCACCTCAACACGCTTCTCCTCATAAAGCTTTCCCAGTTGAAACTGCGCCTCGGCATTCCCTTTTTCCGCCGCCTTCTTCAGGTGCTCCACCGCCTTCTTGTCGTCCCGGGCAACACCACGCCCCTCGGCATACATTTTTCCTAAATCTGTCCCCGCAAAAATGCTCCCTTGCCCCACCGCCTTCTCAAACCACTCCAATGCCTTCTCCTCGTCCTTCGGGAGGCCTCGCCCCTCTTCATATATTTTTCCCAAATGGCGCTGCGCAAAAACATCCCCGTTGCTATTCCAGGAAAACTCACTGCCATCCGCATAGGTTTTTGTATGTCCTCGTGGCGACGCCGCCTTCAAAAACAACTCCATCGCCTTGGGCTGGTTTTGGGCAACGCCGCGGCCGGACGCATAAAGCCTTCCCAGCTGCAACTCCGCAAAAGCCTCCCCTTGTGCCGCTGCCTTTTTATACCACTCCACGGCCTTGGCCTCATTTCGGCAAACACCGTGCCCCAACTCATATATAAAGCCCAAATAACACTGCGCCCCCAGGTGTCCCTTCTCTGCCGCCTTCTCAAACCACCTCGCCGCCTCCACCTCGTCCTGCACAACCCCACGCCCTTTAAAATAAAGCAGCCCCAAACGGTATTGCGCAGCGACAAGCTCCTCTTGTGCCGCTGCCTTTTTATACCACTCCACGGCCTTCTCGTCGTCTCTGCTCCAAAACCACGCCTCCCCCTCATAGAGGAAGCCCAGTTGGAATTGAGAAAACGCATCCCCCCGTTCAGCTGAGTCTACAAAACCTTTCAATATGGGCGTTAGGTCGACGCCTATGGGCATGGGCGGAACCTGCTCTATGTCCGAGCGCCCTCGCCCGCTGGCCTCCCATGCCCTCAACATCTGCTCTAGCTCGCTCTTTGTATTCTGGTGGCTATTTTGCAGGCCATCAGCCTCAAAGCATTTGTCATGGGTGGAGCTTTCATCTGGCCGCATGGGGGCCTTCAGCGTGGAGCAGGAAAAAACAACAAAGGGAATGCAAAGGAAGAGGCCATAAAGCAGAGGGTGCAGCTTGCACATGTAAATTCTCACAACAACAGAGGCGGGTGGCGGCTTTTTCAAGCCATGGCAGCGGGCGTCGTCGGCAACCTAATATTCCTCCCTCATGTATGCAACCGGCACCCAAGTTTGTCTGCACTCCACACCATATATGAAGCACGAGAGAAAGCGCTCTCACTTTATTCCCTCCGCTGTGTGTGAGTCTCGCTTTGCGAGGCGAGCTTAAGCTTGCCTTGTTGCGGCTGCCCAGCTGCGCCCTCCATATAGGAGCGCAGTTGGGCCGCCTAACAACCTTTATAGCCCAGGGTAAAACCCAAGAGGAAACACAACACAGCAACTGGAGGCCACAGCACTAGACCGCTTCCACTTTGACATGATCTCTTCGTGAGACTCGCTTCGCTCGTCTATTCCGCTCCGGGAATTATTTGAGAAAGCACGCTTTCTCAA
>WRKR01000022.1 GCA_009782175.1 Cystobacterineae bacterium | reverse complement strand
GACCGCTTTCACTTTGACATGATCTCTTCGTTGGGCTCCGGTTTCGCTCAGGTCATGCACTTAAGTGCACTCCCATCGCGAAATCCTCGCCCGCCTCGACCTCATGCCAAATTGAAACCGGTCTGGATAATCAAATCAGTTCTAAGTAAAAACGGTCTAAACCACGGTCATGGGTTTTTTGAATTGAAGGCGACTTCGAAAGGGGTCGCCTTTTTTAAGGTGGGCGTGCTCGAGTTCATGAATTTAGAGGGTGTTATTAAAATTTGTTCGCCTAAGCCCCTGGGCTTGGAATAGGCTCTTGAGTTATGACAACAGAAGCTTCCTCAGGAATTTTAGGCAGTCTGGTTCCCACGACAAAAATTCAGGCAAAAATTCTTTTAGAGACGGGTTATTTGTGGATGGACATGGGTCGTTTTGCAGAGGCCCATGAAGTGTTTATGGGGGCTTGCATGTTGATGCCCAAAAGTGAAGTTCCGCAGATTGCCTTAGGCACGTTGGATTTGGTTCAAGGGAAGTATGAGAAAGCGTTGCAGGCATTTAGGGCGGCGCAGCGTTTGGCTCCGAGGTCTGCTTTGCCGCATGCGCATGCGGGGGAGGCCTTGTTGTTTATGGGCAAGGATGTTGCCGCATTGAAGGAATTGCAGCAGGCGAAGGTGATGGAACCTGACAGTGATGCTGCAATGTTTGCGGATTCACTGTTGGATTGCAGGGAGAAGGGTTTGTTTTCTAAAGCGAAGCCCAAAGCGCCTTAAGTTTGGGCATTGGGTTTTGAATTGCACGGGGAGTCCCCATGTCTGTTGGCAAGATAGGCGGCAAGAAAGGAGCCGGTGCAGCTCGAGGGGCGGGTATGGCCCGAGGAACGGGTGTGGCTCCAAAAGCGACAGGCGCTGCATTTAGGGCGGGGATTGAGCCTATTGCGCCCGCGGTGAGGTTGGGAGATGTAGGAGCCATTGTGAGCGTGAGCGATCCTGTTATTGCTCAGGCGGCTGAAATTGTCCGGCAGTTTCGAGAGGGTGCCATTAAGACGAAAGAAGAAGCAACGCGGCGTTTGGTTGCCAACATTCTTCGTGAAATTGTTCGTACAAACTCAAAGACACTCACAAATAAGATAGCAGAGGATATTGAAGGAGATCCTCGACTTCAGGAAACGCTTGAAAAAATTTGGGCGAAGGCGGAATAGGAGTCGCTTTGGAAAAGTTTGGGGAGAACAAAAATCAGCTCCTGGAAAAATATGGGCCCTATGTGAGGTCCATCGCTGCGGGTATATGCCGACAATTTCATTCTCATATGGATTTGGATGAGTTGATGGCCTATGGGCATATGGGCTTGTTGGAGGCAGCAGAGCGTTTTGATCCAAGCATGGGTGCCAATTTTTTAACCTTTGCCCATTATCGAGTGAAGGGAGCCATTTTTGACGGGCTAAGGAAGATGGGCATTTTGGGCAGCAACAGCAGCTCAGAGCCCAACCTCCTCGGTGCTGAGCGCTCCAATGCCTATTTAAGCAACCTTTCGGACAGAGACGCTCTTTCGCAGAGCTCTTTTGCAGAAGATGTGGGTGAAATTTCGAATGCTGTTTCGGGCTTGGCCATTGTCTATGCGGCCAGTTTAGATGCGGCAGAAAGCCTACAGATTGCCAGCGAGCGACTGTCTGCCGAAGAGCATTTAGAGCTTGAGCAAACCAAAAGGCGCATTCGAAAAGCCATGGGAATGCTGTCAGAGAAAGAGCGTCGGTTGCTCCAGGCCTATTATTTTCAGTCGAAGACTTTAGAGGAGGCGGGAGCAGCAATTGGGCAGTCAAAAAGCTGGGCTTCTCGGCTACATGCGCGCGCCATTGAAAAATTGAAGCAACTTTTAGTTGAGGATGAGCGACAATCAGGAGAGATGACTTTAAAAAGGAGAGAAGACAATGGCGGGACCACTCGCAGGGATTGCAGCAGCTCAAGCACAGGCAGCACAGCAAAAGCTTCCAGAGCAAGCAGTCCAACAGGCCAAACAGGGCCCAAGCAAATTTGATGAAGCACTCAACACGCAGGCAGAAAACAAGGCTGGCCATATTCGCCAAAACCAGTCGGTTTCTCAAGTCCAAGCCAGCGAATCGGTGAACAAAGCGGATGTTGTGCGGGATGCGGGGCAGGTTGAAAAAACCGATAGATCTCGCATGAATAAGATAAGAACTCAGGCCTTGAGCGAGACTTCAAAACCGCGCAAGGCAGAAAGCGCAACGCAAACGCAGCAGCCCTCTTCAAAAAGCACCCGAAGCCTTGCAAATTTAATGGATGGCGTAGAAAAAGGGCAAGCCTCTTTGGACAAGCTCATCGGCTCTGCATTGCAAGGAAAGAAGTTTTCCAACGCGGAGCTGCTCAGCCTCCAGGCCAGCATGTACAAATATAGCCAGGAAATGGACTTGACGAGCAAAATTGTTGAAAAAACGACTTCAGGCCTCAAGGATACCTTGAAAACCCAAGTCTGATTTTTCAAAAAAACAACAGAGACGGTTTGCAGACTTAAGTCTCATTTTTCAAAGAAACAGTTCTTTTTTTCGAAAAGCGGCACTTGGGGGCCGCTTTTTTTTTAAAAGTTGCTTCTTTTGGGCCGCTTTTTTTGGAAGCTTCGTGTAGTCTCGCAAAGCTTATGTTCCGAAAATATGGGTTTGTTGCCTTGTTGGGCATTGGTTTGGTCGCTTGTGTTGAGAATTTGCAGCATGATCTATCCGAAGAAGAAGCCAACGAAATTTATGTGTTGCTGCAACGCAACAGCATTCAGGCGTCTAAACAGCGCGTTGAAGCTGACGAAGCTACCTATATTATCAGCGTTCCTAAAGCCGATGCCGTCAACGCTGTGCAGTTGCTGACGGACAACTCTTTGCCTCGGGTTCGTGCGGACGGGCTTTCCCTGTTTAAAAAGAATAAGGGGATGATTCCAACACAGACGGAGGAGCGGGCCATGCTGCTTGAGGCTTTGGGAGGGGAAATTTCGAATGCGCTCAACCGAGTCCCTGGAATTTTAGAGGTGAGGACTTTGGTCATGCTGCCCGAGTCTAACGATCTGGTGCCTGACGCGGAGAGGCCCAGGCCTTCAGCGTCGGTGTTTATTAAATATCGCACGTCCAGAGAAGAAGAAAAGCCTCCCATGGATGAGCCTTCCATACGGCGTTTTGTGGCAGCCGCAGTGCCACAGTTGGCGCCTGAAGCGGTTCAAGTCCTCATGGTGCTTGCGGCGCCTCCCCAGGCTGAGTTAGATCTAAAAGATCGCCTGCAGACAGTGTTTGGTTTCCAAATGACCAAATCCAGCGCGGACCAATTTCGTCTGGTGGTGGTAGGCGGAGCTGGTTTTTTAATTTTGCTGGTGGCCGGCGTCTCCATATGGATTTTCCTAAAGAGCCGTGCTGCAAAGAGGACAGGATAGGTTTTTTTTCTTCCATCCCCTGAGAAAGGTTATTTTCTATCCGTGGAACACTATTTTGCTTCACTTTCCAAACGACAAACCATGTTGCTTTTGGCATCGGTCGTTTTTGGTGGAGCGGGAGCCGATGAAGCGTTTCAGTTTTTGCCTGAAGAAGACGCAGAGCTTTTAAAGCACCGCACTGAAGCTTTTCGCTCCATCCCCAAGGAGCAGAGGATACCTTTCTTGGTACGTGAAATGCGTCGCCTGCTCAGCATGCGACGCCGGAGGCTTGCGACAGCAGAACCGGAACACCTGGCTGGATTGTTGGCAAAAGAGAAGCCCGTTGTTGCTGAAGTGGTTTTGCGCGCTTTGCCTTCCTTGCTGGCGAATTCCGTTCAAGCTGCACTTCCCAGCTCTAAAAAAACACAACTGCGCAGAGAACCCAGCCCTGAAGTGTTTTCCTTTGTGCGCTGGAAACTTGAAGAAGAACTTCAAAACGCTTCCATCAGCGCCCTCTTTAGGTTTGAAGACATTTTGGGTTTGCAGGCCAGAGAGCTTATTACGGTTTGTGACAGAATGGGCGCTCGTGTGTTTGCAACAGCATTGGCGGGGTTGCCCAGTGGCGAACGGCAGAGTTTTTTTGATTCACTTCCTCCGGACCAGAGGATATTGGCTCAAAAAGCTTGTGATGCAGCTGGCCAAATGCGTCCACTGCAGGCCAATGACTCGCGTAGATTGTTAGAGTTATATGGTGGAACGGCAAATTCCTCCTCGGCGCTTCGAAGCGCAGGTGTACGGCGCATTATGAGGGCTTGTCTGTCAGAATCCGCCGATTTTGCTTCTAAAATGGCACGGCGGCATGAAGGGGAATTGGGCAAGCTGCTCTCTCATTGGTTGGATGAAGAAAAAGGCAAGAAAGTCCAGGGAGATGGTGGAAGAGCTGACATTTTGGATCAGCTTGAATTTTTGGCGAAGCGGGGCTTTGTTGAGCGCCCACTCGTTTTGTCCAAACCCAAAATAATCCCTGTCACTCCACCTCCTAAGGCAGCTGCTCGAGCGAAACCTGCTCCCCTGGGTTCTGTTCCAAGTGTGGGCTCTGCGCGTTTGGCAGCGCCGCCAGCCATGAAACCCTCTCGCGTGCCAGCTGAAAAGCTTCCGAAGCCTACACCCTCAAGGCTTGTAGGCCCTGGTGGAGAGAGGGGAAACCTCCCCATGGCTTCTCCAGCTGCAAACCGCAGCCATCGACTGCCAAAACCACACACCATAGAGCGCTCGGCAGCGCAGCCGCCCAAAACGGCACATGTGAGGCGTCCATCACCCTCGCCTGAAATAACAGAAGCCAAGCGCCCGTTGCCCCCGCCTAAAACAACAGAAGCAAGGCGTCCGTCACCCCCGCCTGAAATAACAGAAGCAAGGCGTCCGTCGCCCCCGCCTGAAATAACAGAAGCAAGGCGTCCGTCGCCCCCGCCTAAAACAGCAGGAGCAAGGCGTCCGTCACCCTCGTATGAAATAACAGAAGCCAAGCGCCCGTTGCCCCTGCCTAAGGCAGCAGAAACAAGGCGCCCATCACCCTCGCCTGAAATAACAGAAGCAAGGCGTCCGGTGTCGCCTTCGACCCCAAATATGCCCACGGGCAAGGCAGCGGGCATTCGCATGCCCTCACCACAGTCTGCTCCTCGCAGGCCTATGCCAGGGGGAGCAGGAGCCTTAAGGCAAGGGAATGAGAGGACAGCGCAGGCAACTCATGGTCAAAGGAATATTGGAGAGAAACCCACTCGCAAGGGGTAGGGCGTTTTAGAATGCTGCGGAGATGAGCTATGGCAGATATTGACAACAAGGGGCCACTCAGAAGCTCAGGAAAAATTATTCCTGGGGGTTTGTCCAGCGATCCATCACCCCTTAAACCTGCGGCAGCCATGCGTTCCCCCCCCATACGTGGCATTGTTGTGCGTCCCGAAGAGGTGGATGCACGCTCGAAAGCCAAAGGCATCATCGAAGAGGCTGAACAAAAAGCCCGAGAGTTGTTAGAGGATGCTGAGCGCCAGCGCGCACTTGTTTTTCAAGAAACACGTGAGGAAGCGTTGGAAGAAGCTGCAGCTCAGGCCGCCACGGAGTTGGCCAAGGCGAAGATGCAAGCAGGCAGTATGTTGGCAGAGGCCAAAAAGGAGCTTATTGAGTTGGCCTGCCAGATTGCCGAAAAAATGATTGGCAGGGATTTGGAGAGGGAGCCGCAGCTGCTTTTGGAAATTTGTGCAAACGCCATTGAGAATTTGCGAACAGCCAAGGCCATGCTTTTGCGCGTTCACCCGCGGGATGCCAAATTGCTTCGAGAGAGGCGGCCTGAGCTTATAGAGCTGATTGGGCGCAGTGTTGACATTGCCATTCGGGACGATCTGGAGGTGCAGCCCGGAGGTTGCATTGTGCAAACCGAGTTTGGGACCATTGACGCTCAACTGGAAACTCAGTTTAGAGCACTGCGTATTCTGTTTGAAGAGGATGCTTTGGGGAAGGCGGATTGAGAATGGACCTTGCAATTCCCTGGGGGCGCTATCAAAACTTGCTCAGGAATGCGCAATTGGTCGGCGTGCGTGGGCGTGTCACAGAGCTGACAGGTTTGGTGATTAAGGCGGCTGTGCCCAACGTGCGTGTGGGTGAGTTGTGTTTTATAAAAGGGCGCAACCGTGCAGCTGTCAAAGCGGAGGTGGTGGGTTTTCAAGGGGATGAGGTAATGATGATGCCTCTGGGAGAACTGCAAGGCATAGGCCCAGACAGTGAAGTGCTTTCCACAGGTCGCCCTTTGAACATTCGCGTAGGAGATGCCTTGTTGGGTCGCGTACTCAATGGTTTGGGAGAGCCCATTGATGGTCGTCCTTTGCCTAAAGAGGGGTTGATAGAATGGTCCGTGGACCGGGAGTGTCCAGATCCATACAAGCGCCAACGTATTTTGAGGCCATTGCCTTTGGGGGTGCGTTGCATTGATGGGTTGCTGACGGTGGGCGAAGGACAACGTATAGGGCTTTTTGCAGGCTCTGGTGTTGGCAAGTCTACGTTGATGGGGCAGATTGCGCGCAACACGGCTGCCGAGTTGGCCGTTATTGCACTGATTGGCGAGCGCGGTCGCGAGGTTTTGGAGTTTGTGGAAGATGCGCTGGGAGAGGGGCTTAAGCGTTCTATTGTGGTTTGCGCAACCTCAGACCAACCTTCTTTGGTGCGTTTGCGTGCTGCTTTTGTGGCTACCTCCATTGCAGAATATTTTCGAGAGCGTGGGGGCAACGTCTTGTTCATGCTGGATACCGTGACGCGCCTTGCAAGAGCACAGCGTGAAATTGGTTTGGCCATAGGAGAGCCCCCTGCACGCCAGGGATATCCTCCCTCTGTGTTTTCCATGCTCCCCAAAATCCTCGAGAGGACCGGGAATTCTGAGAAAGGCAAATGCACGGCCATTTATACGGTTTTGGTTGCCGGTGGCGACATGGAAGAGCCCATTGCCGACGAAGTACGCGGTATTCTGGACGGACACTTCATTTTAAACCGCACCCTCGCAGAGCGCAACCAATGGCCGGCCATGGATGTTTTGGCTTCCTTGTCCCGCGTCATGAATCAAGTGGTCGACAAAAAGCACAAAGTTGCCGCAGGAAAACTTCGGGAAGCCCTTGCAACCTATGAAAAACAAAGGGATTTGATTTTGCTTGGCGCCTATCAATATGGGACAGATCCACGAACGGACTATGCCATTGACAAATATGACGCTATCATCGGTTTTTTGAAACAGTCCACGGACAGCAGTGTCAGTTTTGAAGACACAGCAGCAGCACTCGTTGCTTTATTTGAAGCGTGATAGAAGGCAAAGCATATGCCAGCTTATCGACTGCAAACTTTGCTAGAAATGCGGGAACGAGCGGAGGAAGCTGCAAAGCAGGTTTTTTCTGAGGCGATGCAGGCTTTGCACAAGCAGAAAAAAATTTTAGAAGAGATGCGTTCCCATTTGACAAGGCGGCAACAGGAACGCAAAGAGAAGGTGCTTGCTCATATGCAATCCGTCTTATCCGCGCAAGCGCTTCAGGCCAACGCATTTGAGCAATTTGAGCGTTTTGAGCAAAGGCTGAAGGATGAGGAGGCGAAGCTGGAGCTGGAGATAGGGGCGCAAGAAGGAAATGTGAAGCGAGCGGAGCAGTGGATGGAGCAAAAAAGGTCGGAAATGGCAGAGGCGGCCAAAGAGAAGAAAGCCATTGAGAAACACAAAGAGCAATGGGCTAAACAAGTGCGTTATGAACGGCAAATGCGAGAAGAGCTTGTGCAAGAGGAGATTGGCAACGCCTTGCACTTACAAAGAAGGAGAGGGGGAAAAACATGAGCAGAATTGATGATGATGGGGCAGCTCGCCAGGCTGAGCGCGTTGCGGAGCAAAGGCGCATAGAAGACAAGCTCCGAGTTGACAAACAAGCAACAAACACTGTTTTTTCTCGACTTGTTAGCGATAGCCAAAAACAGCAGGGGCAAAACATTAACCGAGGACATGCCTCGGAGGCTCATGCAAAATTTTTAGAAAAGGCAGATCCCTCCTCGGCCGCGCGAATGCAAGCGGACAAAGAGCGCGTGTTGGGCAGATATGCACGCGCTGGAGGAGAAAGCAATGCGGTGTTGCGAGAGTTGATGGGGCAAGAAGGTGAATCCGCAAAAGCGTCTTCAGAAAACAATAAGCCCCTCTCCCAGAAGCAGCTGAAAGAACAGAGCACGCAGCACAGCCAGGAGCAAGCGACAAAACTTCAGCAAGGCGATAGAAACCTTTCCAAGACAGAAACACGAGAGCAAGCAGAGGTGGGGAAGAAGTCTGCTTCAGAGACGGAGAGCCAAGTAGAGGGCCGTTCTGCTCAAGCCAAATCGGATGCCAAGAAATACACTGCAGCCAGAGAAGAGAGCAAAAGTATAAGGGCAGAAGAGAAGACTTCAGATATGCGTCAAGCCGCTGAGCTTAAGCGCTCAAACAAAGAGCCCCAGGAGGATTTGGGGAGGTTGCTCAACACCAATCCCGCCCTCATGGAGCCAGCCCCCCTTGTTCGTCCAAAGCCCACAGGTGATTCTGAGCGCCTAAGGAGGATTGCCAGCGAGATTGCTCAAAAAATTGTTGAGCGGGTGCGTGTTGGAACCAACAAAGCAGGCAATGCAGAATTTCAGATTGATTTTCGCTCGGATGTTTTGTCCGGGCTTTCTATGCGGGTTTCATCATCCGGTGGAAAAATAAGCGTGGTTTTCTCTGGTTCCGACAAGAATGCTTTAAAGGTGGTTGAAGAGCAAAGTGACGCTTTGCATACGGCGTTGGATGTGCGGGGCTTGACGCTGACCCATCTGAAATTTGAGATGAACTCGTGACAGATACAAGCAAAATAACCCCTTCTCGGCGGGCAGCTGACAGCACCATGCTGCTGACGCAGAATGATCTGCTTTCAATGTGTTCTTGGAAAAAGGTAGAGTTTTTTCCCAACCTCCCCAAAGTTTCTCGTCAAGAGGCACAACTCTTTAAGAGTTTGGAGTGGTTATTCCCGGCATTTGCTGAGCCTTTTGAGATGTTGGAGGCAATAGCTCAAACACTCAAAAATTGTCTTCAGAGCGAAGATGTTCAGCTGACTTTTGATTATTTTCAAGTTGTGCCTGTTTCTGCGTTGCCGTCCTGCGTTGCTGAGCCCACTTTTTTGGCGGTGTTGTCATTTCGGCCATACCAGCCGAGGGGTTTTTGGGAAATTGAGCTTGGCTTTGCACACAAAGCGGTTGAGCTGTTGCTTGGCGCCAACAGTGAATCCGTTGAAATTCGTGCATTGACGGAGCTGGAAGAAGGCATTCTTCAATTTCTTGCTTTGCAGGTTTTAAGGACGATGTTTGTCAACGCTGGGGCTGGGAAGGTTCATGTTCGCCTGGACAATATTTTTAGCAGCAGCAAAGCCGTTATGCCGTTGATGGCCTCAGAGACGCATATGGTGTTGATGAGTTTGTCGGCCAGCGTCGATGGACATAAGGGATGTTTTCGGTTTTTTATTCCTGCGACAGTGTTGTCCAAATTGCAGCCGCATGCGGATGCACCTGTTCGAGCCTATAGAATGCAGCAAAATTTGATTCGAGCAAAAGATCGCCTTGCATTGCCCAATTTGTCTTTGCGCGTGGAGATTGGGCATGCGGAGATTCCCAAGGCTGAATATGAAGGGCTTCGCCCAGGGGCGACTGTACTTTTAGATAAGCTCACTTTGAGACCGGATAAGCGAGCGGACGGAAGCGCTGAATTGCGAATTGGCGCGGGTTTTTCGGGCCATTTGGATTGTCAGCTTGGTTTTGACGGGAGAGGGTATAAAGCAGAGGTTGAAAAAATAACTCTAGGCACAGTATCAGAAAGCCTTGACCACAATCTTTCTGATAGGGGCAAAAGAAAAGGGGAAATAATGGACCCAAACCAACTGAGTGCTGCACCACTGTTGAGCGATGTGCCTTTGAGGCTTGTTGTCGAGCTTGCACGCATTCCAGTGACCATAGAAGAGGTTGTTGAAATGAAAGTAGGGCATGTGATCGATCTAGGTCGACTTGCCTCAGATCCATTGAACTTGGTTGTCAATGGAAAGACAGTTGGACAAGGTGAACTGGTCGAGTTCGACGGACAATTGGGCATAAGGCTGATTGCCGTTGAAGGCTCATAAATTTGCAGGAGCAAGCATGCTGTCCCTGCTCGTTATTGCGCTTGCCAGCGCAGAAGCCTTAAGCCCAGAAGCCCTTCCAGAGCCAAACGCCAAACTTTCTCCCGCTGGCGCCAAGCTTCCTCCCGCTGACACTGAGCTTTCTCCCGTTGGCGCCAAGCTTCCTCCTGCTGACACTGAGCTTTCTCCCGTTGACGCCAAGCTTTCTCCCGCTGACACTGAGCTTTCTCCCGTTGGCACCAAGCTTCCTCCCGCTGACGCTGAGCTTTCTCCCGTTGGCGCCAAGCTTCCTCCCGCTGACACTGAGCTTTCTCCCGTTGGTGCCAAGCTTCCTCCTGCTGACACTGAGCTTTCTCCCGTTGACGCCAAGCTTCCTCCTGCTGACACTGAGCTTTCTTCGCTGGGTGCTGAGCTTTCTCCATATGAGCCGGGGCTGGGGTGGATGTTGCTGCAAACGTTGCTGGTGCTCGCGGGAGTTGTACTCCTGGCTTATATTTTGTTGAATTGGGGTGGGAAGCGTTTGTTAAAATTGAGGGATGGCAGAGGTCAGCGCGTCATTTCCATTATAGAGCGGGTTTCTGTTGATGCGAGAAAAGGTTTATTGCTTGTCAAAGTTGCCAACGACTATTTTTTGTTGTCCAACGGGGAGAGGGTTTTGACTGTCTTATCAAAACTGAACACAGAAGAGGTGGAGCAGGTGCTCAGCAGCAACAAAAACAAGCCGTCTGGTGAGCCCAGTTTGTTTCTGAAGAAGCTCTTGGAGCGAAAGACAAGCAAAGAGCCATTTAGCGAGGGAGAGTCGTGAGGACTTGGAATGCGCGTTTTTTTAGAATTGGGTTGTTGATAGCGTCCATATTTCCCATGTGGGTTTTGGCGCAGAGGCGTGGCGGCCCTCAGTCTTTGTCCGTAGACACACTAACGCCGGACTCCTATGCCAGCCGGCCCATGGTATTGTTGTTGGTTTTGGCAGCGATGGGGCTTGCCCCTTTTGTGCTGCTGATGGTGACCAGCTTTGTCAAAATTTCAGTGGTTTTGTCCATTGTGCGTTCAGCCCTGGGCACGCAGCAAATTCCGCCTACGCAAGTGATTACGGGGTTGGCGATTATTTTGACGGTCTACATCATGTCACCGACACTCCAGGAGATGTACCGCGAGGCGAACCCTGCCGACATTCAGAACAGCGAGGGGCTGCTTTCTGCGAAGTCCGCAGGGCAGCTGATGGAGGCTGCCCAGAAAGCGAAAGAGCCTTTGCGGACTTTTTTAAAAAAGCGAGTTTCAGCCAAAGACAAGACGCTTTTTTATAGCCTTGCGCGCAAGATGAGGGCGCCGGCAGACAGAGATGACATTGGGCCGGATGATTTTCTCATATTGACGCCCGCATTTGTGGTTTCAGAGCTCAAGCAGGCTTTCCAAATTGGGTTTTTGTTGTTTATTCCTTTCATTGTCATCGACATGTTGGTGGCCAACATTTTGCTTGCTTTGGGCATGCATATGTTGTCGCCGACAACCATATCCATGCCATTTAAGTTGCTCATTTTTGTGTTGGTGGATGGCTGGTATCTTATCGCCAAGGGTTTGGTTTCTGGTTATCTCTGACGGAGTCGCATTGCCATGCATCAACTGACTTTTTTAACGCAGCAAGCCTTATATCTCGTGTTGTTGACAGCCGCTTTACCTGTGCTCATGAGTTTGGTTGTGGGTGTCACCATTTCTGTTGTGCAAGCGACCACGCAAATTCAGGAGCAGACGCTTTCCTTTGCTCCCAAGCTGATAGCCGTATTTGGAACGCTTGGCGTTGCCGGTGGGTGGATAGGGACACAGCTGTTGAGGTTTACTTTTAGGATTTTCGATCAGTTCCCCAACATGGTTGCTCCATGAATTTGGATGAAATTCTGACTCAGGCGCGCAACGAGTTTGGAATTAGAGTTGACTTGAGTCTGGCCGTTTTTTCAATGGCGCTCATTCTGGCGCGATTGTTGCCGGTGGTTATTTTTACGCCTTTTCTTGGAGGAGAAAGCATTCCGGCGCAAGCGCGCATGGGTTTGGGGGTGATATTGGGTGCTTTGTTGTTTCCTGCGTTAAGCGAGCAGATGGCGCAAATTCCCATTGAGGTGGTTCCCTATTTGGCCTTGTTGCTCAAAGAGGTTTTTATTGGTTTTTCTTTGGCGTTTATTGTGGATTTGGTTTTTAAATTTGCTGGGGCAGCCGGGGCATTTATGGACATTTTTTCAGGCTCCACCCAGGCACAAATGTTTGTGCCCCAAATACAGCACAGAGTAACCCTCTATTCTTCATTGAAGCTTCAACTGGTGGTGGTGTTGTTTTTAACGCTGAATGGACACCATTGGGTTATTGAAGCTTTGGCCGATAGTTTTTTGAAGGTACCTTTGAATGAGTTTCCCCGTTTTTCTCTGGGGATGTGGCCGTTTATTGAGGTTGTCCTGCGGGTATTTGGCGATTTGTTTCGCATTGGGTTGATTTTGGCCTCACCCATATTGCTCGCTATTTTCCTCACAGAAGCGGCGCTGGGCGTCATCAACCGCGCGGCTCCCCAAATACAAGTGTTTTTCATGGCCATGCAAATAAAGCCTGCTGTGACGGCGTTGATGGTTATTGTTTCGCTGCACCTGATGGTGGGGCGCCTCAGCCAGGAATACAACGTCATGTTTCTGCGCTTTGGTCGCGCCATCGGCCTTCTGGGTTGAAGGAAAGGAGCTTAAGATGGCTGAAGGCGGAGAAAAAACAGAACAACCCACGTCCAAAAAAATTCGGGATGCGCGCAAAGATGGCAATGTTTGGAAGAGCCAGGACTTAAAGAGTGTCTTGGGTTTTGTGGTGGCCATGGGCGTATTAAAAAGCATGTGGCCCTTTTGGGAAGATCGCATTAACATGATGTTTTTGTTTACTTTTGATGCCATTGCTCAGCCTGAAAACATCTCTCAAGCCATACGCGATGCGCTCAACATGGGCATATGGAATGTGTTGTTGCTTTCCTTGCCGGTGGTTATCTCCTGCGCGGTGGTGGGGAGTTTGACGGATTTTTTGTTGGTAGGTGCTTTGTTTAGCCCCAAAGTATTGATGCCCAAGCTGGACAAACTCAACCCTTTAAGTGGCCTTAAAAATCTGTTTTCTCAACAAAAACTCATGGAGTTGCCCAAGTCATTGGTGAAGATGGGTGTTACGGGTTTTGTGGTTTATCTGGTGATTCAGGATGCGCTGAAATTCATTACGCTGACCGTAACTCAAGAAGCCAATGTCACCATGGCGCTGATGGGGGAGTTGATTTTTAGGCTGGTGGTGCAAGTCAGCTTGGCCTATTTGGCTTTTGCGATTTTTGATGTGTGGTTTCAACACTATAGTTATCGCAAGAAGATGATGATGAGCATGCAGGAAGTCAAGCGTGAATATAAGGAGTCTGAGGGAGATCCACATAGCAAGGCCAAGCGAAAGCAAATGCATCATGAAATTATGGAGGGGGCCCAAATGGCGGCGGTGGCGGATGCGGACTTTGTGGTGACCAATCCGGAGCATGTGGCGGTTGCCCTGAAATATGACAAAGAGCAAGACAGTGCTCCGCGTGTGCTTTGCAAAGGCTTGGACAGCCGTGCACAAAGCATAAAGGAGCTGGCGCGTCGGCATGATGTGGCCATATTGAGGAATGTGCCCTTGGCGCATGCCTTGTTTCGCATCGAGATAGGCAGTGAAATTCCCGAAGAGTTATATGATGCTGTGGCTGAGGTTTTGAATTTTGTCTATGGCCTAAGCCACAACAAATAGTGGGGGCTTGGCAAGCGAGCGTGGCTTTTGCTAGCTTCTTTTTATGGATGAGGGCTCAGAAATTGCCATTGCGCTGAAATATGACAAAGAGCAGGACAGTGCTCCGCGGGTTATTGCCAAAGGGTTGAAGCTGAGGGCTGATAAAATCCGAGAAATTGCGAAAGCAAATAACATTCCTGTCTTGCGCAATGTGAGTTTGGCAGAAGCTTTGTT
The DNA here is from genome assembly GCA_009782175.1 of Cystobacterineae bacterium. Classification (GTDB taxonomy): domain Bacteria; phylum Myxococcota; class Myxococcia; order Myxococcales; family Myxococcaceae; genus WRKR01. The sequence goes on along the minus strand of WRKR01000022.1, from coordinate 30,706 downwards.
TCGCGTAGAAGTTGGGCAAGAAATTCCGGAGAGCCTTTATGATGCTGTGGCCGAAATTTTGAATTTTGTTTATTCGCTTTCGCAACAAAATGCGCCTTTGCAGAGAAAATGAGTTGAAGGGGCTCCACCATGGATGAGAGATGTCGAATATAAATTCACCACCGCCAAAGTCCCCCATGTGGTCATGGGGAGGGGCAAGAAATGTTCAAGAGAAGCTGATTCGCTCCTCGCAGTTGGAGAGCAGGCAGACAAGCCGGAAGCGTGACGCCCAGTCTGCCCCGCTGGCTTCTGCGGCTTTGTTGGAGTTTATAGGCCCTGCCCGCTCTTCAGAAGAGCTGAGGTTGCCATCCCCTCCCATGCCTTGGAGTGGAAAAGAAGACGCTTCAAATGCTTTTTCAGAGCGTGAAGAGTTGGCGCAGGCCTTGGAGCGCGGCACTTCCGAGTCGCTTGGCAAACTCAAAAAACAGTTGATGGTTTTGAATGTGCCTGCAGATCGCCTGGAGCGTTTAAAGTCCATGCTGGCCTATGAAGAAAACATGTTGCGCTTGGTGGGTGAAATAAGTGAAAACCTGGATGAAGTTGAGCGACTTCGCCAGGAGGAGCAAAGAAAAGAAGGCTATTGAATGGTTGCATGCTTGGCTGTTTGGTGGAAAAGGGGAAAGCCATGAAACAACCCCCGGTGTCCTCTCCTGCCGCCTCCCCTTCGCCTCAGGAAATGTTGCAACGTTGGATAGACCGCAAAGCAAGCCTGAAAGAAGTACGCGGATATACCGATGCGGAGCTTTATAGCATTGCACGGTTTGGCCACCAGTTTTTCATGCAGGGGAAAATTCGAGAAGCCCGCACCTTATTCCAAGGGCTTTATGCCATTAGCCCCACAGACATTTATTTTGCCAAGGCCCTGGGCGTGGTTGAGTTGGCCGCAGGCAACGCGCAGGATGCCCTGGCCGCTTTTGATATTGCCCTGCGCCTGGCGCCCAAAGACGCCTCGGTTTTTATAGGCAGAGCAGAAGCGAGGCTGGCCTTGGGACAACGCAAACAAGCAGCCGAAGACTTGCTGCTTGCCATGCGGCTTTTGCCCCCCAAAGACAAGCTGCACAAAAAAGCTCAAGCCATGCTCTCACTCCTTCGCAGCTCCCGATAACACCCCCGCACAGAACGAAGGAAATGGAGCAGAGCGCAGACAAGCTTTAGCTCGCCTCCAACGTTGTGCTGTGCTCGCCACACTCACTTCAACATAAAACCGGCTTAAAGTGTATGTCTTTTGTGGCAGCATACAAACACTCAGTCTGGTTTAGAGTGTTTGTGTTTTATGTCTAAACCCGAACACTCAGTTTAGTTTGTGTTCTGTATTTGAATTTTTGCGCAAAACACACTCTTTGTGTTCCATATTAATATATTGTTATTATTGACGGTTTTCTCGCAAACCCCTTTCTGTGTGAAATGTTTTGCGCAATCAAAGACACAAATAAAAAAAGATGTTTTTTGTTTGTTTTTCGAGAAACAAATGTTTGTCTCCGTCGACAATATATATGTCATTTAACAGAAAGAAATTTCTCTTTCTGTCAACAAATAAAGATCGACTGTGTGAGAGGTTTTTCTCGACAACCATAGATAGTCTGTATGCGTTTTAGAGATAAAGTTGCACACCATTTAAAAGGAGAAACACCATGGATATCGGAAGTATAATTGGCAATGTTGGCTCTATGATTTCAGGGATAATGGGCGGTGGCTCTTCGAGCTCCAGCAGTGGCATCATGGGCACGTTGGGCGGTATAGTGGACATGTTCGGTGGAGGAGGAGGTGGTGGTGGTGGTGGTGGTGGTATATCAAAAATGTCGGGTCCATCTGCGCAAAACTTTCAGGGTATGCTCGATAAAATGATGTCGAAGGGGATGGATAACATGATGATGCAGGCACAGATGCAGGACACCCAAGAGACTATCGCGATGATGACTAACATGCTGAAGAAGCAAAATGAGATAGCGATGTCAGTCATTAATAACATGAGATAGTCCTTAGAGAGCATCAAAATCCCAAAGGCGCCCTATTCCTGGTGGGGCGCCGCTTTTTTTGTTTTCAATTTGAAAGCCACTGATAGAAGTTGTTGTCATCTGCCTGCATGTTTATGCGCATGTGGGCTTTTCGTTTGACTTCAAAGAAAGCTCGTAAGAAAAGCCAGAATGCGGGCACTTTCGGTGTAGGGACTTTTGATGAGCGAAAATCGGTTCATTAGCAAATATTCCGACGTCGTTTTAGCTGGGTTGGTCATTGCCATCATCGGAATGATGTTGATTCCGTTGCCGACCATGTTGCTGGACGTCTTGTTGACCATCAACATCAGCTTGTCGGTGCTGATTTTGCTCATTTCCCTCTATGTGCCCAAGGCCTTAAACCTTTCTATTTTCCCAACGTTGTTGTTGCTGACGACGCTGTATAGGCTGGCGCTCTCTGTTTCAACCACGCGCTTAATCCTTTCCACGGGCGACCCGGGTGAGGTGGTTGTCGCCTTCGGCAATTTTGTGGCCGCAGGCAATTTTGTCGTCGGCGCCATTGTTTTTATCATCCTGGTTATTGTGAACTTTCTGGTTATCGCCAAAGGCTCCGAGCGCGTCTCTGAGGTGGGCGCGCGCTTTACTTTGGATGCCATGCCAGGCAAGCAGATGTCCATTGACGCGGATATGCGCGGCGGCGTCATTGATACAGAAGAAGGCAAGCGTCGCCGCAGAGACTTGGAGCGAGAAAGCGCTTTGATGGGTGCCATGGACGGCGCCATGAAGTTTGTCAAAGGCGATGCCATTGCCAATATTATTGTGACGGTGGTGAACATTGTCGGAGGCCTCGCCATTGGCGTGATGCAGAAGGGAATGGGCATTGACGCTGCAGCCCGCAAATATACTTTGTTGACCATTGGAGATGGTTTGGTGGGGATGATTCCTGCCATTCTCATTTCAACGGCCGCCGGCATTATCGTCACACGCGTCGGAGGAGAAGAAGAGGGCACACACCTGGGGAAGGATGTGACGACACAGCTGACGCGATACCCCAGGGCATTGGCCATTGCAGGCGGCATGCTGTTGGTGTTTGGGGCTATTCCAGGGCTTCCCACCGTCCCCTTTCTTCTGCTGGGAGGCATTGTGGGAGGCTTTGGTTATTGGCTCATGAAAAAAGAGAAAGAAGGCATTAAACCGCCACCTAAACTCGTGGACACTGAAGAAGAGGATGAGGATGTTGTGGCACCCTCCATCGCGGCGCCCCCGCCCCCTGTAAATCCAGATTCCGAAATGTTTGTCCCCATGGTTACCCCAGTGGTTTTGGAAGTGGCCCCGGATTTGGTCAGGTTTGTAGACCCCAGCGCGGACAAAGGGCGCTTTATGTCAGAGCTCATCCCGCAAATGCGCAACGGCTTGTTTGTCGAGCTTGGCGTGCGCTTTCCCAGCATCCGGGTCCGCGGAAATTCAAGCCTGCCCGCGGCAGGCTATGCCATCTATATCAATGAGGTTCCACTTGTTTTAGGGCAGGTGGTGCTCAAGCATGTGCTCGCCAACGAGAGTGTCAACAGGCTGAAAATGATGGGGATTCCGGGGACTCCCAGCGTGAATCCGGCCACCATGCAGGCCGCCGCCTGGGTTCCATCCACCCATGCAGAATCCGTGCGCGCTATAGGCCCCACCGTATGGAACATCCCCGCTTTTCTGATTTTGCATTTGTCGGCGGTGCTCAAACGCTATGCCCCGGACTTTATAGGCGTACAAGAAGCCCAATTCATGTTGGATCAGCTGGAGAAAATTTCGCCTACGCTCATTAAGGAAACCATCCCCAGGGTGGTCAGCATTGTGAAGTTGACAGAAATTCTCAAACGCCTTGTGGGCGAGGGCGTCTCCATTCGCGATATGCAAGGCATTTTGCAAGCCATTGCTGAAAACAGCCAGGAGACAGACAGCATTATGCTGACAGAGCACGTGCGCGTGGCGTTGAGGCGGCCTATTGCCAGCAAGCATGCCCGGGGAACCACTTCTTTGCTGGTTTATTCTCTGGACAGGGATATTGAGCGCATTATTCAAGAGTCCATCAAATATTCAGCCAGCGGCTCTGCCTATTTGGCCATAGAGCCAGATATTTCCCGGGAGATTGTTGGCGCTGTCCGGCGGGAATGCGGCTTTGTGAGCCCTTCTGCACAACGGCCCGTCATCCTCACGAAAATGCAAGTCCGACGTTATGTGTATAACCTGTTGTCACATGAGTTTACACCGCCACTGCCCGTTATGAGCTATCAAGAGTTGCCCCCCGAAATCCAAATAAAGGTTATTACGCAAATTATGCTGTCCCGCTGAAGCCTTGCTGGAAAAGCGCCCCTCCCTGAATGTAGCGGAAGAGCATTGTGTTGTCAGGCCTGTTTGAGTCCAAGAGAGCGGGAGAAATGAAGAGAAAACAAGGGTTGATGAAGGCCCCCATGGCCATGTGTACAGCATGCTCTGTCCTGGCGGCATTCTCTGTTTTGGCTTGCGTGAAAAATGCTTCACTTTCACCTCAAGGCCACTCAGAAGGCAGCGCCCAGCAAAGTGCTTGCGAGGTGCCAGAGCAGTGTCAGCCAGCAGCAAAGCAGGGGGATGCGGGGGTGCAATTGGCTTTTGGGCTGCTTGCCGCAGGCCTGGGGGTGCCAGAGGACGAGGCTGAATTGCTAGAGTGGATGAATAAGACAGCAGAGCAGGGGTATGCGCAGGCGCAATTCGGCCTTGGGCTGTTCTATGCCAGTAGAGGCAGCGGCAAAGAGGACACAGCTGAAGCGGAAAAGTGGTTTAAGAAGGCGGCAGAGCAGGGGCATGCACAGGCGCAATTCTTCCTTGGGCAGCTTTATGTCGACGACCAAGGGGGGTTCGAGGACACAGCTGAAGCGGCAAAGTGGCTTAAGAAGGCGGCAGAGCAGGGGCATGCGGATGCGCAATTCACCCTTGGGCAGCTCTATGCCGACGGCGAAGGGGTGGCCAAGGACGAAGCTGAAGCGGCAAAATGGTGGAAGAAGGCGGCAAAGAAAGGGGATACGGAGGCGAAATTCAAACTTGGGCAGCTCTATGCCGACAGCGAAGGGGTGATAAAGGACGAAGCTGAAGCGGCAAAGTGGCTTAAGAAGGCGGCAGAGCAGTGGCATGTGCAGGCGCAATTCAAACTTGGGCTCATGTATTATAAAGGCCAAGGCGTGGCCAAGGACGCAGCTGAAGCGGCAAAATGGTGGAAGAAGGCGGCAGGGGATGCAGAGGCGCAATTCGCCCTTGGGCAGCTCTATGCCGACGGCGAAGGGGTGATAAAGGACGAAGCTGAAGCGGAAAAGTGGTTTAAGGAGGCGGCAGAGCAGGGGCATGCGCAGGCAAGGGCTGCCCTTCAGCGGATGAAGGAATAATTGTTTCGCCACGGCCCCCAAGGCAAAAGAAGGAAAAAGTTCAAAAAACCTCATAAAAACAAAGGCATATGTGCTTTGCGTAGCTCAGATAAGCTGCGCCATGGCCGCTATATTGCCACGGCGCTCCTGGACTGGTTTGGGGTGGACGAGCCCCTGCCGCCTCGCCTGAGGCCGGCCGAAACTCAGCCCCCAGGGATAAAATTCAGGCCGAAAGTCAGTGTTTTTTCGATAATTTTTTCAATAAGTTATTGACAGTGAGTGTTTTTTTTGAAAAAAAGATCGACTGTGTGAGAAACTTTTTTCGACAAGCACAGATAATCTTCATGGGTTTTAGAGATAAAGTTGCACACCATTTAAAAGGAGAAACACCATGGATTTTGGAAGCATCGGAAGTATGATTGGCAATGTTGGCTCTATGATTTCAGGGATAATGGGCGGTGGCTCTTCGGGCTCCACCAGTTCCATAACGAACATGTTGGGCGGTATAGTGGACATGTTCGGCGGCAGCGGTGGTGGTGGTGGTGGTGGTAGTATATCAAAAATGTCGGGTCCATCTGCGCAAGACTTTCAGGGTATGCTCGATAAAATGATGTCGAAGGGGATGGATAACATGATGATGCAGGCACAGATGCAGGACATCCAAGAGACTATCGCGATGATGACTAACATGCTGAAGAAGCAAAATGAGATAGCGATGTCAGTCATTAATAACATGAGATAGTCCTTAGAAAGCATCAAAATTCCAAAGGCGCCCTTTTCTGGTGGGGCGCCTTTTTTTTGAAATTTTTTTTGAAAAAAAGGGTTTCATAAGCTTCATTTTTGGGCATAAGAGAGAAATTTTGTTTTGCGGAATTTGAGGCGACAAGAGAGGACAGAGAGGACAAGAGATGACAGACAACCCAAAGGCAGAAACACCGGCAAAAGAAAAACCCGCACCGCTGACTGCTCCCCCGGAGCGGTTGGACAAATATGCTCGCGGGGAAATCCCCCTGGAAGAGTTGCAGCAAAGCATTACGGGCAATGAGGTGATGTATATCGCCGAAATAGGCTATAACCTCTTTCAGCAGGGCCGCTATAAGGATGCGAAAGTCATCTATGATGGTCTCATCGCGCTGAATACAAACGTTTGGTATTTCCACGCCGCCCTGGGCGCCATTCAACTGGAAGCCCACGAGGCTGGGTTTTCGGATGAAGGCTTCAGCTTGGATGCTGCCTTGGCCAGCCTGAATCGAGCCTTGGAGCTCAACCCCAAGGACATTGCTTCTTGTGTCAACCGCGCAGAGGTTTATCTCTATCAGTCAAAAATTATTGAAGCTGTGACGGACTTAAAAGCCGCCGTGGAGATGGATCCCGAAGGGAAAAACGAGCAAAGCATGAGGGCAAGGCGCCTTGCACAAGAGATGCTCAAAGCCATCGAAAGAGAAGAAAACAAAAAGAAAGAAAACAAATAACTTTTCTTGGCTCCCCATGTTCGCCGCTTCGCTTTGCCTGAGCGGCGGGCATTTAAATGGGTTTTTTCGCCCTCCGAGGAGGAGCTTGGGCTTCGCTTTGCTGGCCTAACCCCAAGGGTGTTCCCCCATCAAAGAGAGCTTTCCTCTCTCGCCTGTTGTGTAGAGGCATGGTGTGCAGAGTGAAGCCTCGCTTCCCGGCAAATGGGTTTTTGAGGCGAGCTCAAGCGGGGCTCGCTTCAACCCTCATCCGGTCTAATGGCCTCAAGCTAACTGGCGAGTTTGTCGAGAAGGGGTTTGAAGTCTTTCTCGTCTATGCCCAAAGACTTGAGGAGCTGCCTTGCGCCAAGCTTTGCCTCTTCAATGGCTTTGGCATCCTGCGTTGCCACGGCATGTTGGTAGGCCGCAAGGAGCATTAAGGCAGAGAGCTGACAACCCTCAGAGAGTTTTTGTTTGTCGGCATCCTTGGCATTGTCCAACTTGGGGTTTCTTCCAAAAAATTGGTCCAGCATTTGGGCAAGGGCCTGAAACCTTGCTGCCCCCAACTCTTCTCCATGGAGGATCAGATGGGCTGAGCCCAACAAAACAGCGACAGAAAAACTTAAGTTTTCTTGGCGGCCCAGTTTTTTCGCCTCGGCCATCAACGCTTGCATGCCCAAAGTCAGAGCGGCTTTCAACTCGGCCGCTTTGGCTTCTTCCATATTTAAAGTTTTGATAAATTGCTCCACCGCGGTGGAGTTGGGGTTGGGTTTATATTGGTGTCGTGCTTGTACATAGGGCGGTTGGGGCGGTTGTGCTTTCTGGCCTTGGGTGGTGGCTTGAGTGCCTTCATACAAGGCTTGCATCCGCTGAAGGTTTTGAAGAGCAAAATAGCTCTGCATTATTTGTTCATTCTGTTGGATTAACCTCTTATTTGAGCAATCAAATCCACCATCACAATAAACAACCCTGTTTTGCGCCGCCCCCGCTTGAGGGAAAATGAAGGCCCATAGGCAACTCAAGGCCAAAAACCCACTCCACCTGCTCATGTTTATGCTCCTTCATCTAGACGGCTTCCTTTCAAAATGTGGAGAAGGAAGCACCAGAAAAAACCCCTCTCAATATATTTAAAAGGCTTGCCAAAAAACAAGCGCCATCGTTTTTGTGCCCCCCTCAGCCCATGGAGCGGAAGAAGGAGAAGAGAGTTTCCTCTCTCCCTTCATTCATGGAGCAGAGCATTCATGGAGCAGAGTGCAGCCAAGCTTTAGCTTGCCTCAATTGAAACCGGTCTGGAGAATCAAATCAGTTCTAAGTAAAAGCGGTCTAGGCGCTCCCTCTCTTTTAGGGGTTTTCCATAAAAAAGCGTTGGGCGTCGGCTTCTCCTTTGGGGCTGGTTTGCTGTTTTGGCTCTGTGCCTTTGAGGAAATATATTTCGGTAATGTTGCGGGGCTCTGTCCCTGAGGAAGCCAAGAGGCCGTTGTTTTTGTCAATGCGCACGCGCACAAGGTTGAGGTCTGCTGGGGGCACAAACTCAGGTTGAGGGTGGCCTTCCAGGGCACCTCTCATATAATTTATCCACAGGGGCAAGGCGGCCCTCCCTCCGGTTTCATAGCGGCCCAGGGGGTATTTATTCATGTCATAACCCACCCACACCACCGTTACTAAGTCGCGCGTAAACCCGGCAAACCATGCATCAAAAGAGTCATTGGTCGTGCCGGTTTTTCCGGCGGCGGGTTTTTTGAGTGCTTGGGCTGGGGCGCCTGTGCCTTCGCGTACCACGGCGCGCAAGAGGTCCGTCGTCAAAAAAGCAGTCTCTTTGGAGAGCACGCGCTCTTCTTCTTCAAACAAGGCAGCATGGCCTGCCGCAATGCGGTCTGTCAGCGGAGCCCAAACATCATCATAAGCCGTATGGTCTTCCAAAGTCCTTCCAAAGCGGTCTTCAATTTTGCGGACCATCCACGAGGGTGCTTTGAGTCCGCCGTTGTTAAAAACGGCATAGGCATTGGCCAACTCTATGGGCTTTACGCAGGAGCTGCCCAGGGCTGCTGAAAAGTCAGGGTTAAGCGAGGTCGAAAAACCAAAACGCGCATTCCACTCTTCCATGGGTTTGACGCCTACGGCAATAAAGGTTTTCACCGCAGGAAGGTTCAGCGAGGAAGCGACAGCCGTGCGCAGAGAAACATCCCCCACAAAGTTTTGTCCATAGTTGGCTGGCTTCCAGCGCGTTTCGCTTTCAGGGTCATCATAAACAATGGGGCTGTCGACAAGCACTGTCGCCTGTGTCCATTTCAGCTGCTCCAGGGCTGCGGCATAAACAAAGGGTTTGAAAGAGCTGCCCGGCTGCCGGCAAGCTTGGAATGCGCGGTTAAACTCGTTGGCATCAAAGTCATAACCTCCCACCATCGCCACCACATAGCGGCGGTGAGGGTCTATGGAAACCAGGGCTGTTTGCAACTCAGGCTCTTGTTCCAGCTGCAGCCAGGCTTTTGTATCTCTGGCGGCTTCGGCAAGTTCCGCGGAAGGCTCTCTCTCAAACAGGCTTTTGGCTGAAACGGCACGCACCACCACCAGGTCGTCGAGGCGAAGGGCAGTGTTAATTTTGGAAATGAAGGCATTGGGATAATATTGGTCGGGGTTTGGCTTGCGCGCCCAACGCATGCCTGCCAGAGGCAGCATGCCCAACTCCTCTCCTATTTTAATTTTGGCCCACTGCCCATGGCCTGCAACGGCAACCACCCGGCCTATATAAAGCTCGTTCTCTTGCAGTGGTTTTTGGGCCAAAACTTTCTTTAAACGCTCATCCAACTGCTGTTGGGCCTCTGCGTCTTCTATGCGCATAATGGGCCCGCGGTAGCCCTGGCGCTTGTCCACCGCAAGCAATTCCTTCAACACCGCCTCTTGAGCAATGCGTTGTTTTTCTGCATCCATGGCGGTGAAAACCTTGAGGCCTTCTTTCAACAAAGCCGGGTTTCCCCAGCGGTCGACCACATAGCGGCGCACTTCCTCCGTATAATAGGGGGCAAACTCGCGAAATACATTCTCCACGCCATAAACCTCGACGGGGGTGTTTTCTGCCTCTCGTCTTTCTGCCTCACCAATCATCCCCTCTTCAAACATGCGCCTTAACACATAGCTCCGGCGACGTTTGGCGGCTTCTGGTTTTATAAATGGGGAATATTTTGAAGGTGCCTGTGGCAAGCCGGCAAGCAGTGCCATTTGGGCCAGTGAAAGCTCTGCAACGCTTTTGCGAAAATAATTTTCCGCAGCGGACTGAATGCCATAGCTGTGGTGCCCCAAATAAACATTATTCAAATAGAGGTAGAGGATTTCTTCTTTGCTGAGTGCTGCCTCAAGGCGAAAAGCCAAAATGGCTTCTCGAATTTTTCGCCCCAAGGTTTTGGCTGTCCCCACCTCATAACCTTCGGTGTTAATAATAATGGCCTTGGCTGTCTGCTGCGTCAACGTGGATCCACCTTGCATGGAGCCTGAGCCTAAAACTTTCTTCACCACCGTTTTATAGGCCGCACGCATTGTGCCCAGAAAATCCATACCAAAATGGTCGAAAAATTGACTGTCCTCAGAGGCGACAAAAGCCTGAACGAGGCGCTTTGGAATGCGCTCATAGGGGATGAGTTTTCGGCGCTCTTCATAAAACTCCCCTATCAACACTCCCTCGGCGCTAAACACTTCTGTCAAAACAGGAGGGTAATATGTGGCCGCATCCGGCGCTTCTGAAAGCCCGGGTGAAAACTCAACATAGAGGACAGCAGCCGCCACCAACGCCAAAGTGGCAAGCGTCAACGACAAAAATATGAAGGCATTCCATATTCGCCTAAACCAGGAGCGAGGCGGTGTTTGGAGCACGCGTTTCATAAAAGTCGATGTTGGTTTTTGTGGTTTCATCGGCCTTCTTCTTTCTTTTCCTTTTTGGCTTTTTTTTCAAGGTGAGCTTCCGGGTTTGAAAGTTGGAGCTCTGCCTCATTGTGGCTCAAAAAGCCCATGTTGGCCAAAACCATATTCAGCTCTGCAGGCAATGTGGCTTGCATATACATTTTCTCCCCACTTTTGGGGTGCGCAAATTCCAAAGTACAGGCATGCAGAAACATGCGGCCAAGCCCCCAGCGTTTTTTCGCAATGCGGTTAAATGCAAAGTCACCATAACGCGTGTCCCCGAGGACAGGGCGGTTCCACGAGGAAAAATGCCGGCGTATTTGGTGGGTGCGCCCTGTCTCCAAAACCACGGACAACAATGCGCACCCGTTTTGGCATTCCAACTGCTGCCACAAAGTCCGCGCCTCTTGCATGCGCCTGCCATGCTTTTGCTTGGAGGCGTGGCTTTGCTGGCGCTCTGCCAAAGCCACCTCTATTTTCCCTCGCGGGCTTGGCATTCGCCCTTGCACCAAAGCAAAATAGCGCTTTTTTATTTTCCCCTCCGTCAACAACTTCGTAAAATGTACCATGGCCGGGCGACGCTTGGCCACCACCAACACCCCCGAGGTGTCCTTGTCCAACCGGTGTGCCGGGCTTGCCGAAAAACCATTGCGCACAGCTTTCTCTCCCAAATAGGCGCGGACAAAATCCACCACCGTCCCGTGCGGAATGCCACTGCCAGGGTGGACGGCCATGCCGGCAGGCTTGTTAACCACCAAAATCCAATCATCCTCGTGGAGAATGGGGAGCGGAATATAGGGTTTTAAAGGCCTTCTCCCTTCAAAAGAAGCTTTGTTTGGAAAATGGCTTGGAGGAGCACTGGGCGAGCGGTGTGGAGGAGCACCTTTGGGGCTTTGAGGAGGAGCATTTGGGGAGCGGCTCAGCGCTTCCAGAGCTTTGCGTATGCTCAGCACATTCCCCTCAACGAGAAGCTGTCCGGGTTTCGCACGTTTGTTGTTGAGGCGAACATTTTTCGTTCGAATCAGCTTAAACAGGTGGGACTTGGGGACGTCCGGAAACTGTCTCCGAAGGAATTTGTCAACGCGTACACCCACATCATCTTCGGAAATGGAAAATTCAAACATGAAACAGGCCTTTTGCTTTCCATTAGCGCCTGGCGGCTAAGTGAGCACCCAAAAAAATGCTTCGCCTGTTATTTTCAGGTTGGAAAGAGTGAGCAAAGCACAGATAAACGCAAGTCATGTCTCCTATGCCTCTGAGGATTGAAGCTTTATTGAAAAACGGCTCCAAAACGTGGAACCAGCTGCGCCAAGAAGGAAAAACGGCTGAGGACTATACGGGGGCGACTTTTGTCCAACTCTTTTCAGCCAATACCAACTTGGCAGAGCTTTGTTTGGCGGGCTCTGAATGGGAGGCGTGCGATCTATCACGCGTCTCTTTCCGCAACGCGGATTTGTCCAATGCCTATTTCCACGGTGGGCGCCTTCAGGACTGTGACTTTCGCAACGCCCAACTTGAGGGGGCTACTTTCGAAAACCTCAAACTCGTGCGTTGCAATTTTTCAGGGGCAAAGGGGCTTAAGGCTTTGGAGTTGATAGCCGTGGACATGGACTATGTTGTCGGCCTCGAAGAGCTTGAGGAAAAGGAAGAAGAGGAGAATGTTGGAACCCGCGCCTCCTCTGGTGTTGAAAATTCTGAAGAAACGCCTTTGGCATTCGCTCAAAATTTTCGTCCTTTTGATTCTCCGGAGCAGCTTTTTCAAAAGGGGCTGCGCCGCCTGGAGCAAATTCCCCTCTGGGTTTTGGATGTGCATGAGTTAGGCCCTCCTTTGCCTCTCCAAACGTTTATTGCCTTGGGCCCTGAGGGGTTGTTGCGGGATCTGGCAAAAGCCAAGTTAAGCCACCAAAAGCCAACGCTGACAGAAACAGGCTTGCAACGCGCCAAAAACGCGCTCGCTCAAAACAGCGCGGATGTTGCCTGCGCCATTGCCTGCGCCATCGTCTATTTGCACCATGCAGGCGCTGAGTTTTCTTGCGATGAAGCCGCGCTTCGCACCTTGCACAATGCTTTTCAAGAAACCATTGAGTTGGACGACCTGACGGGCGCTGTGGATCCGCGGCTTGTGCATGCGCTGAAACTCGCCAAGGCAGAGCAGACGCTGCTCAACAGCTTGGACGAGTTGCGTATACGCCTGAGTGCGGCGCAGCTTTTCACCGCTTTGTTGCAGGCCAAGCTGCCTCCTGAGCATGCACATTGGAAAGAGGCTGTGGAGAATGATGAGACAGCCACTTCTCTTTGCAAAATGGCTTCAGGAGGGGATTTGGATTTTTTGGAAGAAGCCTTCCATGTTTTTGCGGGCCTTCCCGAAGAAATTCAACTCCAACGCCTTGCCTATTTGGCCGTCTCCAACCAAATGGTTGAAGAGTTGTTAAACAAACGCTGAAAACCTTTCGCCCCTGTTGGCCCAACCCTTCTGCGCAGGGCAGGGGGAAAACCCAAAGTTATTTATTGGCTTCAGAGCGCTGCTGCATTTTTGTTGCACATTCTCCTTGTTGCGCCCAGGCAGGCACGGACAAATAGGTGTTGGCCAGTTTTTGCAACTCCTCTTTGTCCTCAGGCTCTTCTGAAGCCTCCAAAACATCCCCTAAACGGCAATAGGCCGTTTCAAAGGAATAATCCACCGCCTTTGCTTGCTCATAGGCTTCTTTGCTTTGCTTCAACGCTCCTGCTTTCTCATGCGTTATGCCCAACTCCAAATAGGCACGCGCCACATTGGCTTTGTCTCTTTCAAACTCGGAAATGGCTTCCATATAGAGGGCAGTGGCTTTGGCATGGTCTTTCCTGTTCTCACGAAAAATTTGAGCCAACAACATTTTCGCTTCGGGGTTTTTTGTTGCAAGGTTTGTGGTTGCCTCTTGCAACAGCCCAATGGCTTCTTCTGTTTTGCGTTGCTCCAGGAGGATTTTTGCAAGGCGGATGGGAATAACCGGGTTCCGTGGCGCCATTTTTCTTGCTGAGCGGAGCACCGTTTCTGCTTCCTTGGAGGCAGGTGCCTTCTTCGCCAAGAGGCGAGCCAACTCTATGTGCAGGTAGGCACTGGAGGGGGCTAACACAATGGCTTGGTTCACTTGCTCAATGGCAGCTTCCATGTTGCCTTCGACAGCAAGCCTTTGGGCTCTGAGCAGTTGCAGCTCCGGGTTTTGGCTGTCTATGCGAGCAGCGGTTTCAGCCGCTGAAATGGCACTTGCATTTTTGGCCTTGCTCGTGCCAATGCCCGTTTTGTTTTCCAATTCTTTCTGAATTTCTGTTTTAAATGAAGGCAAATCCGCGGAGAGCCGTGCAATAAGCAAGCTATGCAGCATATGGGCCATGGCCTCTTGACGCACCGAAAGCTCCCTCTTGCCATCCAGCAAATTGTTTAAGTCCTGAGCAACCGTTATATAAGAAAGGCCAGGCTCCTTTTGCTCCAACAGCGCCCAGCTTCGGCCAATGAGCGAGTCCGGATGGTTGCGCTCATATTTGAGAGCAAGCTCATAGAGGCGCTTGGCCTCCGGGATGTTGCCTTTCTGACGAGCCAGTTTGCCCGATAGCGCATAAACCCGCGGCGCATCTGGGGCATAGCGCTGAGATTTTTCCAGGCTTTCGCTGGCTGCATCCAAATCCCCCAAAATCATTTGCAAGTTACCCAGCGTCATCAACAGCAAAGCAGGTCGCTTCTGCTCGCTTTCGCCTTCATATTTACGCACCAAATCCGCGAGCGTTTTTTCTGCCTGCTGCACCTTGCCGTGGTAGGTGTCCAGCAAGGCCTCTGCCATGTGCGTATAGGAAAGCACCTCACCGCTTTGTTTCGCAATGGCCAGACTTTTTTTCGCCTCCTCTAAAGCCGCTTCTCCCCCCGCATGCTCCTCCAGACGTATGGCCTGGGCATAAGCCAAATAGGCATGAGCCGTAGCAGAATCCTCATCCAACTTGAGGGCCTCACGCGCCTCTTCAACCGCTCTTTGATAGGCGGCATGGTTGTCGCGTTTGAATTGCTCTGCAGCATTCCTCAAATGGTTGGTTATTTTTTGTCGCTGCTCCGTTTTGTATTTCTCTACCCACACATAAACGCCGACGGACAACCCCCCAACCAATACAAATACCAAAGTCCACAAAGCGGCACTGGCACCCCCGCGTTTTTTAGGCTCCTCCAACTCAACAGGAGCTATCCACTCAGGTCGGTGCACAGGAGGAGCGGCAGGCGGGGGAGGCGGCGGCTTGAGGTGGGCAGCCTCTGGAAGCGAAACACTGTGGGCAGCCTGGGGAGGAGCCGAAGGGGAGGGTGCCTGCTCGCTGGCCACCGTCAGAGGTGGAGGTACAGGCATGGGAATGCCCCATTGCGCCAAAACAGTTTGCGTCTGCATGTCCGTCAAATCCGCCCGCGCAGCCGCAAGCAACTTGGCTGTGCCCTCCTCCGTTTCACCAAGCTTCATCTGCAAATGGCCACACAGCCTCAACGCTGCAACCTCATGGGGTGCGATCTGCAAAGCCGCTTGGGCCTCTTCCTTCGCTTTGGCCTCTTTCCCCTGGGCTATATAAACCTCGGCCAGCAAGAGGCGAGGCTTGGGGCTGGTTGCATTGGCGCGCGCGCCTTTTCGGCACACCACCATGGCCTCCATATAGCGGCCCATGGCGAGGTAGGCCTCTGCCAGCGGCTGCCAGGCGTCTGAAGTGGGGTTGGCTGCGAAAGACTGCTCTAACTTCGCAAGCTCTGCTGCGGTGACTGTTTTAGAAGGAGGGGGCATTTGGGCAAATATTATAAAAGAAGGCTGAATTGTTATAGCAATGTCTAGAAAATTCCTACCACTCTCCTTTTTTAGCACGCACGTCAAGGCTTGGCGAATGTTCGTCCTGCTTGACAATGCCCACACCCTCAACTATGCGCACTGCTGGCCGGGGGTGTAGCTCAGTTGGGAGAGCGTCGCGTTCGCAATGCGAAGGCCGCGGGTTCGATTCCCGCCACCTCCACAACCCCCATGTTTCCCCAAGCCCCTCGGTGCTCTAAAACCCCTGAGGGGCTTGGTTTTTTTAAAGGTTTTCATTCCACAGTATTTCTGAGTATCCCCAGCCTATGGAGGGCAAAAGGGGGCCAACCGAAGCCAGGGAGCAGGGAGGAAGTTTTGCTCCCTCTATGGAGGTGAAGGTTTGAGCCATCAAGTATTCGAGAAAAGTTGAGCACTTTGTAGACGCCAACGGACTCTGCCTTGCAACCAGAAAGCCCCACATTTTGTCAATGCTGAGCTGCTGCTCCATAACCACCTTGTTGAGTATTTCTATGCTGCAGTGCAACGCCCAAACACTTGGCTCACCCTTGCCCAACTCTACCCCAAACGCCTCCAGGCGCTTCTCAATGCGCCTGGGCGCTGCAAAAGGCTCCAACCGTTTTTGGAAAAAACAGTTTTGAAAGCTTCTCGGAAAACTCTGGAAGGCAAAAAAAACCTTCGCCGGAGGCGGGACGGAACGAAGTGGAGTCAGGCGAGCTTTAGCGAGCCTCCTCCCCCCCGGAGGGGAAAAAACACCCCCCCCCAAAAAAAACTTTTCCTTTGAAAATAGCTGGGTCGCAGGCCCCCTCTGAAAACTCCCTGCCTGGGGGACAAAATGCAGGCCTTTAAAAATGCAATTCTCTATAGGGGGAGGCGCCGCCCTCCGGGGGCAGGAGGACTTCGCGTGGTTTGACGCCGTCGGCGGGGCCAACCACGCCTTCTTTTTCCATGCGCTCAATCATCCGCGCGGCGCGGTTATAGCCTATGCGCATGCGCCTTTGCAGCATGGAAATGGAAATGGCTTTGAGCTCTGCAACGGCGGCCAGGGCCTGCTCATAAAGCTCATCCGGCAGCTCGCCTTCAGCCTCCATGCTGTCCTCGCTGCCCTCTTTGGGCTTTAAAATATTTTCATCATAAACAGGCTTGCCCTGGCTTTTCCAATGCTCTACGGCGCGCTTAATTTCAGTGTCGGAAACAAAGCAGCCGTGCACGCGCTGGAGGTGCGCGCTGGTTGGCGGCATGATCAGCATGTCGCCCATGCCCAGCAAGGCCTCGGCGCCTGTGGTGCCCAAAATGGTCATCGAGTCCGGTTTGCTGCGCAGCATAAAGCTGATGCGCGTGGGGAAGTTGGCCTTAATAATGCCCGTCACAACATCCGTGGAGGGGCGTTGGGTGGCCACCATGAGGTGTATGCCTGCAGCGCGCGCCATTTGTGCCAGGCGCGCCACGGAGGTTTCAACCTCTTTGCTGGCCACCATCATCAAATCCGCCAGCTCGTCAATAATAACCACCAAATAGGGAAGCTTTTTTCGCTCCTCCTTGGGGGCCTCAGCCGCAGCGCCTTCAGCTTGTTTGTGGGCCAGCTGTGCTTCCAATTCCGCCATGTCAGCGTCCACGCGGATTTCGGCTTCCTGCTCTGTCTGCAAAAGCTCGCTTTGGACGCGCGCCTCTTCGGCCTCAAGGCTTTCACCCTCGCTGGGCAAAGCGGCCTGGGCCTTTTTGGAGCGCGCCTTTTGCTTGGCCTTTGAGGCTTGTGCGTGCTCCACTTCGACGAGTTGGTTGAAGCTTGCAATGTTGCGTACCCCGGCCTCGGCCAAAAGCTTATAGCGCCTCGTCATCTCATCCACCGCCCATTGCAACGCCAAGGCGGCCTGCTTTGGATCTGTCACCACCGGCAACAGCAAATGGGGGATGCCCTCATAAACAGAAAGCTCCAACATTTTTGGATCCACCATAATAAAGCGCACCTCATCAGGGGTGGACTTCATCAACACACTCATAACCATGGAGTTGACGGCGACGGATTTTCCAGAGCCGGTGGTACCTGCAATAAGCAAGTGGGGGGCCTTGGCCAAATCCAACACATAGGGCATGCCCTCAATGTCCTTCCCCAGGCACATGCTCAGGCGGGAGGGGGATTTTTGGAAGGCCTCCTGCTCCGCCACCTCTTTGAGGAAGACGGTTTCGCGTTTTTTGTTGGGTACCTCAATGCCCACCACACCCTTGCCGGGGATGGGGGCGACAATGCGCACGCGCATGGCCTCCATGGCCATGGCCAAATCATCCGAGAGTGCAGCAATTTTGGAAAGTTTAATGCCAGGCCCGGGCAAAAACTCATACATGGTGACGACGGGGCCCGGACGTATTTCCACCACCTCGCCCACAATGCCAAAATCCGCCAGCTTGGCGCGCAATTTTTCAGCCGTGGTGAAGAAGCTCTCTTTGTCCAACTCCGTGCTTTCATGCGCCTGCATGTCCAAAAGCTCCAAGGAGGGCAAGGCAAAGCTTTTGCGGCCACCAATAAACTCAAAGGAGGCCTGGGCATGTGGGCTGGGCTTGGGAGG
Source organism: Cystobacterineae bacterium (assembly GCA_009782175.1). Classification (GTDB taxonomy): domain Bacteria; phylum Myxococcota; class Myxococcia; order Myxococcales; family Myxococcaceae; genus WRKR01. The sequence continues at coordinate 12,624 of WRKR01000022.1, read as the reverse complement.
CGTTTTGGGCTCCACAATAAGAGGAGTACGCCGCATTTTTTGAAGAAAATCCTCACTGGGGGCACCTGGGCTGGTGGCATTGCCATGGGCAGAGCCCATGTCCATGGGGGTTTCCTCAACAGCCTGGAGCGAGGGGCCCATGCTTTCAGGCATAGGCATAGGTATAGACATAGCCTCAGGCGCAGCTGTTGTTGGAAGCACAGCCTCTTTGGCGAGGGGGCTGTTTTTTTCTGTGCTGGGGCCTATGGCAGAAAGCGTGGGGAGCAGTTGGCTCACCCAGGGTGGATCCGCCTGAGAGGGGGCTTTTTGAGGAGGCGTGCTGTTGTGCTCCTGTAGGGTTGTTTTCAGGAGTTTGGTTTTGCCAAGGGACAAGAGAGGCGCCTTTGGAGAAGGAGGGGGCTGGGTTTTGGTTTTGGCATTTTCAGCAGGCAAGGAGGCCTCCGCTTCCTGGAGGCGTGCCTCTTCGGCCTCCAGCTCTGCGAGGAAGGCGGCCTCTTCTTCTTTTTCAAGTTGTTTGGCCTCGCGTCGGGCCTCTCTATATGCCTTCCATTTTTGCCATTGCTTTTGCCATTGCTTGTGGGCAAAGCCTCCTATGAGGGGGGCCCAGTGAAGGAGTTGTTTTTTAAACTGCTCAGCGAGGAAGCTGCACAGGCGCAAGAAGACATATTGGGTGCCAACAATAAGGGCCGTGGCGGCCAAAGCCCCCATGAGGAGTACCGTCCCTGCCGTGGAGAAGAAGGCCGTCAGCAAGGCTCCCAACTCACTGCCCAACCACCCCCCGGGGGCATGGGAGTTGCTCCCCTCATCCGCCCAAATGAGTTGCGCCAGCACAGACAAAGCCACCGTTAACAGGCCCAGAGAAAACCATTGGGCAAAGCGGGCCTTGTGGGGGTTGCCGACGAAGAGGACAAAGGCGGCATAGAGGCCTGCCACGGGAGGAATGAGGGCGCATATGCCCAAAGCGCCGCGGAAGGTTTCAGCAATGGCATGCCCCATGGGCCCTATCCAATTATAAAACTCCGGCCCCACCCTGTCTTCCGGGCTAAAGCTGGCAACAGAAAGCAGCACCAGCAAAGAGGTGGCTGACAAGGCAATGCCCATGAGTGCCCTCCTCAGCTGGGCTGTGCCACCAGGCCTCAAAGCCTGTTTTTTTTGTAACGACCTGCGCCGCACTCTTATTTGCTGCTGAGAAAGGACGGAGCTTTTGGCACTGCGCGTCGCCATAACAACACCTCTGTTCCAAGCTGTGACTCCATCCAGTGTAGGTGCAATAATGGCTCGGTCAATTTTCTTGCTCTTTTCCAGACAAGCCTTCAAAACCATTTTTAAAACAACAACAGAGGGACTTTCGAAACATTGAAAGGCGAAACGCTGAAGGCTAGGTTGCAAAGCATTGAAGGACGGGTTTTAAAACAATTGAAGAAGGGCTTGTTTAGAGCAAGCATTTAAACGCCAAAAGGGGCTATAGGGGAGAGAGCAACTTTCCCCTGCCTGCTGGGTTGAGCCCAGGGAGGTTGAGCCCAGGAGGCGGGAGCAAAGCAAAGGAGAAGATATGGAATTTTCAAAGGAGGCACTGGAGGCGGCAGTCCAAGCTGCAGTACACCATGCGCACATAGGCATGAGTGAGGAGGCGTTTTTGGCCTGCCAACAGGAAATGGAGTTTATAACAGGCTGGGCAAAGGAGCTGGAGGCACTTGCACTGGAGGATACCCCGATGACCATCAGCGTCAACCTCCCCGGCACATGCCCCACCCGCCCGGATGAGCTGAGCCCCTCCATGGGCAGCAAAGAGGCTTTGGCACAGGCGCCTGTGAAGATGGGCAGCTGTTTTGTCGTCCCCCAAATTATAGAATAAACCATGAATATACACGAATTAAGCATGTTGGAGTTGGCCACAAAGCTTGCGGACAAAAGCCTCACTTCCGTTGAGGCGACGCAGGCCTGCTTGGAGCGCATTTCCGAGACAGAGCCCAAGTTGAATGCCTTTATATATGTGGACGCGCAAGGCGCCCTGGAAGCCGCTGCGGCCTCAGACAAGCGGCGCAGCCGCGGTGAAGCCCTAGGCCCTTTGGATGGCCTCCCCATGGCCTTAAAAGACAATATTTTTGTGGCGGGCCTCAAAACAACATGTGCTTCTCGCATGTTGCAGAATTTTGTCGCGCCCATGGATGCGGCGGTGGTGCAGCAGCTGCGCCAAGCGGGCATGGTATTGTTGGGCAAACTCAACATGGATGAGATGGCGATGGGCTCCTCCTCAACGAGTGGTGTTTTTGGGGCAGTACACAACCCTTATGCATTGGAGCGCAGTGCGGGTGGCTCCTCCGGGGGCTCCGCAGCGGCGGTGGGCGCAAGGGTATTGTGGGCGGCATTGGGCAGTGACTCGGGCGGCTCCATTCGACAGCCGGCCAGTTTTTGCAATGTGGTGGGGTTGAAGCCGAGTTTTGGCCGCATTTCCCGCCGTGGGGTGGTGGCCTATGCCTCTTCCATGGATCAGGTGGGGCCCATGGCACGCAAGGTGAAGGACATAGCGGCTTTGCTGACGCTATTGGCACAGCCCGACGAGGAGGACGTATTATGCAACCCCAGGCCAGGAGGGGACTATACTCAAGGCCTCGAGCAGGGCATGGGGGGCATGCGGGTGGGCCTTTGGCGTGAAAGCCTGGAAGGAGCCGACAAGGAGGTGGCCGCATGCATAGGGGAAGCCGCCAAGGCATGCGAGCGCCTGGGGGCCCAGGTTGAAGAGCTTTCTCTGCCGCTTTCGCGCATGGCGCCTTTGGCCTATGCCCTCATTTCCGCAGCGGAAGCCTCCAGCAATTTGGCCCGCTTTGACGGCATACGCTATGGCCATGCGGGCACGCAGGCCCCCAACCTCCATGCCTTATATTTCAACTCACGCGGCGAAGGTTTTGGCAAAACCGTGAAAAAGAAGCTGACTTTGGGCACCTTTGTGTTGTCCTCCGGGCATTATGAGGCTTTTTTCGTCAAAGCTGCAAAACTGCGCACCTTGTTGTGTGAGGAAATAAAGCAGGCCTTCAAAAAGGTGGATTTGCTGTTGAGCCCCGTGGCCTCCACGCCGGCCTTCCCTCTGGAGTTTAACCCCACCCCGGCGCAAAGTGCGGCTTTGGACACACACACCGTTTTGGCCAATTTGGTTGGCCTTCCGGCACTTTCCTTGCCTTATGGGTTTTCTGCTCAGGGCCTGCCCATAGGTATACAACTCATGGGCAAGGCCTTTGAGGAGGCGGCCTTGCTGCGCTGTGCCCATGCCCTGGAAGAGGACAAACCCTCCTTTCAGAGAGCCCCTTTATTATAGGGTGGAAACTTGAGGTAACGATAAAGAAGAGGGCTTGTTGCCCCCCTCCTAAAAGTATAAGCTGTAGGCATTGGTATGGTTTTGAAGGAAATTTTCCTGAGGACGGTGGGTGCTGTCATGGTGCTGCTATGCCGTTGTTTTGTTCTGCATGGTTTTTGTGCTGCATGGTTTTTGTTCTGCATAGCAGCTGAGCGGTGTGGCACGGTGCTGTGGTGCTTTGTTGGGTGTTGCCTGCGTCTTGTGTTGTCCGTGTCTTGTGTTGTCCGTGTGGCCACAAAGGAAAATTTTTTCTGGGGGCAGGTGAATGTTCAGAGCAGCGTTGGCCGGTCAAAGTTGCGTCAAAGTTGCGCGGAGGCTGTTTTATGAGAAATGTATTCTTTTTGTTGCCTTTATTGGTGTTTGCTTTCGGATGCCCCAAGCCCGACCCTGTATGCAAGGGAGACGACTGTAACCCTTGCGTGGGGGACGACTGTCTTTGTAAGTTGGAAGAATGTTTTTGTGTGGGGGAAAACTGTCGTCCCTGCAAGAAAGACAACTGTCCACCCTGCGAGGAAGAAGACTGTTCGGATACGATAGATCTCTTCGCAAAGATACCGCCGCCGCCCTGGCTCACAGGAGAGGCGCCAGCTCGTGAGCCCAAAACCAGAGCGGAAGACCCCGATGGCGAGAGTGACGTGGACTGCGACGGCATTCCCGACTGGGAGGAGATGGAAAAAGTCTATGCCAATGGCAAAAAGACAGACCCTCGCAACCGCGACACCGACGGTGACGGCATTTGGGACGGCGTAGAAATCGGCCGCTATTATTCACCGGATCCTTTGTGTGAAAATTATTTCCCCAAAAATTTTTCGCCTCCTACAAACAGGACAGACCCCACGCGCGCAGACACCGACTGCGATGGACTTGCCGATGGTTATGAAGACAGGAACCGGAATGGCAAATATCAACCAAGGCTGGGAGAGACAGACCCGACCAACGTAGACAGCGATGACGATGGCCTTTGGGATGGTTTGGAGAAGGGGCTAACACAGGGAATATTGTTTTGGGATCACTCCAATAATACAGAAGTATTTGTTGACGAGCACCCGGACAACTGCCCGAATACGCGCTATGCAGCCATATGCGCGCCGGGGATTCGCCGCAGCATAACAGACCCCACCAAGGCTGATACCGATGGGGATGGCCTTTCGGATGGCCTTGAGGATAAAAACAAAAATGGCTGCTTCGAGCCTGATGCTCCTCATGAGGAGACCGACCCTTTAACCCCTGACAACTTCAGCGACACCCCGGAAATATTGAACGCTTGCTCTGCAGACAATTTGGTGAAAATTGACATTCGACGAAATTTTGCTGCCCAAATAGCGCTGGGTTTGCCCATGGGTTTTGCCAACAGCTATGTGGACATTGAGCGCGGCAATACCCGAGGCCTCATGGGTTTTGATGCCTCTAGAAACATTGCCTTTGTGGCCTGGCAACATACGTCCTGGCAAGGCATGAGCACCATCAACAGCCTCGCCACCTTGCAACAGCTGGTCAACGGTCAGATAGAAACCGGCCTGGGTGTAAGGCCAACCATAGGGCCCTTCACCTCCTGGGACACAACGGGGACTGAAGCCAATGCCTTCAATGTCAATTTCCAACTCTCATCAGGCAACAACATGAGCCCGGCAGCGCGCGTCAATGACATTGCCAGCAGGCTCCTGGGTGTAGGAAACGGGACGGACATTCTGCAGCCACCTGCGGGCACTGCCGGAGCCACCACTCAATATGTGCGCGCTCAATATGTGCTTAGAGACAATGGTGAGGTGATTGTGGTGATGGCGGTTGCACTGGACAACGACCCGGGCTCTGCCTCGGCTTTTGGTTTGGAAGATGTGGCCGGTGGCGCAGCCTTGGCTCGCTATTTTGACAGGACAGTGGTGCAGTGCGAAACGGGCATTGCCGTCCAAGGAATGGCCGATATCATTTTCGTCGTGGACGACTCGGGCTCCATGGGAAGCTCACAACATCGGCTGTCTGCCGCCAGTGAAGCCATGGCCAGTGCCTTAAGCAACAGCTCCATAGATTGGCGCGTGGCCGTGGTGACTTCTTCTTATCACCTCCCCACCAACGGCACCAACAGGAACATCATCCGCGGCTTCACCCGAGACCCTCAACAATTCCAAGCCTGGTTGCGCAACAGCAGCAATTGTGTGGCAGGAAGCTGTTCGGTAGGAACGGCTCCGAACAACTATCCGGCCTATACGTCTTGGGATTCTCCACCTCCAGTCTGCGGCGGCGGCGGAAACAGCTATGTGTATGGATACAACGGTGGTTGCTGGATTGGCACCAATGGCTACTCTTATGAAGGCTTGTTGGGCGCTGCGCGCCGAGCACTGGTGAACATGAGCTGCTCCGATGGAGATCATTGCCTTCGAGAGGAGGCTGACATTGTGGTGGTGCTTCTCGGCGATGCAGAAGACCAAACCAATGGATGGAGTTCTTCGGAGAGATATAGCTGGGAAAACATCGATAATTTTATCGAATTCTTCCAAGGACGTTCTTCTCGCCCACCAGGCTATACGGAGAACGGTGGCACTCTGCTGTCCGTTCTTGCCGGGAAAACCATTAGAGTCAATGCCGTTTATTGTCCGGCAGGCGTGGGCTGTGGTGATGATACGGTTCCTGCTTATAACGACGACCCTATTAACAACCCCAACAGGCTGACACGCATTCAACGTGTGGTGCAAGCGACAAATGGCATTTCAACGGATATTAGAAACCAAAATTCCATTGCAACCACCATACAAGAGGTTGTGGAGGCCATCATCGGCACCCGAGGTGTTGTGGCCCAAAAACCCTTCATTGGCGCTTCGCTGCGCGTGGCCATTCGGGCCCCCAGGGGTGAATGTCGCAGCAACCCCAATGAAGACAATGGAGCCAATGTCCCCAGGAGCCGGGAAAATGGCTTTGACTATAATGGAATGTATAGAACCATTTCCTTCTTCGGGGAGTGTCGCCCACCCCGCTACAGGGACAGCGCTGTTGCCATCTCCTATCGCGCTTGGGAAGCCTCGGATGAGAGCCGCTGGCCATGCGAGAATGACGTCTATTTCGACCCCAACGAGGATGACTTTTGCAAAGGCCGCTTCAGCTGTGATGCGGATGTCTGCATTTGCCCCAATGACTGTGGTGGTTGTGGCCCCAGAGAGCGTTGCGATACCAAAACCTGCTCCTGCGTGCGTATACCCGACTAATGGGGCAAGCTTAAAGTGAAACACAAACAGGCCCGTTTTTGAGCGGGCCTGTTTTTTTTGTGCTGTTTGTGCTCACCCTGCGGGCTTTCTTGCGTTAGGCTTTCTCCCTATGAATTATCAGCCCACCATAGGTTTAGAAGTGCACGCCCAACTCCTGTCCAAAAGCAAATTGTTTTGTGCGGCTTCGACGCGTTTTGGAGAAGAGCCCAATGCCAATGTCCACCCCTTGTGCATGGCCATGCCTGGCACCTTGCCCAAACTGAACGCAGCCGTTGTCGACATGGCCATCCGCACAGGCCTCGCACTCCAATGCACCATAAACTTAGAAAGCCGCTGGGATCGCAAACACTATTTTTATCCGGATTTGCCCTCGGGCTTTCAGGTGACACAAAATGAGTTGCCCATTTGTGAGCATGGCACCTTGAGCGTTTCTACCACCGAAGGTGAGCGCCCCATCCGCATTCGCCGCATCCACATGGAAGAAGATGCTGGCAAACTCATGCACGACCCACAAAGCGCAGAGTCCCTGGTGGATTTAAACCGAGCCGGAATACCCTTGCTTGAAATTGTGAGCGCACCCGACATCCACACCGCCGAAGAAGCCGCGGCCTATTTGCGCAGCCTTCGCGATATACTCGTCTATATAGGCGTTAGCGACGGCAACCTCGAAGAGGGCTCCTTCCGCAGTGATGCCAATGTGTCCATTGCCCCCAAAGGCTCAACCACCCTGGGTACACGCGTAGAAATAAAAAACATTAACTCCTTCCGCTTTGTGCAAAAAGCCATTGAATATGAAATTGCAAGGCAGGTTTCTGTTCTGGAAAACGGTGGCAAACTGGTACAGGAGACACGCCTTTGGGATGCAGAAAAAGGGGAGACGCGCTCCATGCGCTCCAAGGAGAATGCACAGGACTACCGCTATTTCCCCGAGCCCAACTTGCCCCCCTTGCGCATAGAGGCAAGCCAAGTAGAAGCTTTGAAAAAAACCTTGCCGGAGCTGCCCAAAGAAAAATACCGCCGCTATATAGAGAGCCTTGGGCTTCCAGCTTATGATGCTGCGGTGCTGACCGCAGAGCGCGAGTTGGCAGAATATTTTGAAGGCTGCCTCACCCACTATGCCGATGCCAAAAAACTCTCCAACTGGGTGATGGGGGAGCTCCTGCGTATGAGCAAAGAAGAAGAAATAGCGTTTTCTGCTTTGCGCTTTTCCAAGGAGCAGTTTGCACGCCTGCTCCAAGCGGTGGACGCGGGGAAAATTTCTCTGAATGCGGCCAAAGAGGTGTTTGCCCACATGTTCCGCACGGGAGAAGAGCCTGAGCGGATTATTGAGGCCAAAGGCCTTGCTCAAGTTTCGGATGTGGGCGCCATAGAGGCTGCCATTGCGGCTGTTTTGGAAGCCCACGCAAGCGAAACGGAGAAATACCGCGCGGGCAAAAAACAAGTTTTCGGCTTCCTGGTGGGCCAGGTGATGAAGGCCATGAAAGGCAAGGGAAACCCCGCCCTCGTCAACCAATTGCTCCGCAACCGCCTGGACAACTAGAGCCCTTCCACTTTGACATGAGCTCTTCATGAGAAAAGCGTTTAGCTTGCCTTGCGAAGCGAGCCTCAATGAAAGCCAGCCTATAGAATGACTTCAACAACACACCAGCTTCAACAACACACCAGCCACTGGCCTTAAGGGGTGAGTGCAAAAGGGGTGAATGTCCGCTGAGGAATGCAAAAGCCAAACAAGTGCAACCTTGTTTTAAACCATAGGGGAAAATGTTTATGCGTCGTCTTTTGAAGTTTGCAGTGTTGTTTGGCATAGCAGGAGGCATGTGGGCCTATAACGCGATGGCTACTTCCGTGAGGCCGCGTCCGCGCCCTATACCACCGCCGTTAATGCAGCTTTCGGACAGCGCTGCTTTGCCCATTCAACTGGTTTCCTTAAAAATAGAAGGACAAATGACGGGGCATTTGGCCAAAACCACTTTGGAGTTGGTTTTTCGAAACCCCAATGCGCGCGTGCTGGAAGGTGAGTTGCAATTTCCCCTGTTGGATGGGCAACAGGTGACGGGTTTCGCCTTGGATATAGATGGCCATTTGCGGCCGGCCGTCCCCGTTGAGAAAGCCAAGGGCCAAGAGGTGTTTGAAGAGGTTATACGCACAAGGGTAGATCCAGCCTTGCTGGAGGTGACGCAGGGCAACAACTTTAAGCTGCGGGTATACCCCTTGCCGGCCAAAGGCGAGAGAAGGGTTTCCCTCACCCTCATGGAGCGCATGCCCACAGACAAGAGCGGCGCGGCACTCTATCGCCTGGCCTTGCCTGCCTCGGAGCAGTTGGATGTATTGGATGTGCGCCTGCGCAGCAGCGGTGTTGTGGTGGACAAAAGCAAAGTGTTAAGCGGCCTTCCCGGGGCTGAGTGGTGGCAGCGCGAGGGGGAGGCCAAGCTGGAGTTTCGCCGCGAAAAGCTAAAGCCTGAGGAGCGCATTGAGGTGTTGTTGGCCGTGCCGCCAAACCCTCAAGTTGTGGTTGAGCAGAAGGACAACACCTCCTATTTTTATGCCGAGCTGCCGCCCATGGCTTTTAAGCCCACCCAGCGCCCAGTGCCCTCGCGTGTGGCTTTGCTGTGGGACGCCTCGGGCTCCGGTGAAAAGCGAGAGAAGGCCCGTGAGTTGATGCTGCTGGATGCCTGGTTTAAGGCCGTGCAAAACACCGAGGTGGTGTTGACATTGGCCAGAGATGCCGCTGAAGACAAGGGCCGCTTCCAAATAAAAAAGGGGGACTGGTCCACGCTGAGGAAAGTTTTGGAGGAGGTTATATATGATGGCGCCACCAGTGCCTTGGCCTTTCGCCCCGCCTCGCCCGTGGATGCGGTGTTGTTGTTTTCGGATGGGCTTGTCAACTTTGGCTCTCCGGGTTTTCCGCAGTTTTCAGTGCCGGTGTTGGCCATAAATGCTTCTGCTTCTGCCGACCTCAACCGTCTGCGTTTTGTGGCCGACAACAGCGGCGGTGTTTTTGTAGACCTGATGAGCATGGAGCCGGAGGAGGCTGCACGCAGCTTGCGCGAGGCCTCGCCCCGCGTGGTGGCCTTGAGGGCGGTGGGCGCCAAGGAGTTGGTACGCTCATGGAGTGCTTCAGCTTCAGGGGGCTTGGCCGTAGCGGGCATTTTGACGGCACCCTCAACGGACATGGAGGTGGAGTGGCTTTTGCCCGACGGAAAGAGAGAAAAGCAAAGCTTTAAAGTGGAAACCACAAAAGCAACGGGGGAATTTGCAGCCCAAGAGTGGGCGCGCCTCAAAGTGGCGATGCTGGAAGCCGAATATGAGTTGAACCGCTCCCAAATCCAACGCCTGGGCAAAACCTTTGGCCTGGTGACGCGCAACACCTCCCTTATTGTGCTCGACCGTGTAGAGGATTATGTGCGCTATGAAATAGTGCCGCCCGCCGAGTTGCTGGCCGAATATGAGCGCCAAATAGGCCGCGTGCGAAAACAGGCCGAGCAAAGCAAGGCCGTGCATGTTGAGCGGGTGCTCTCTCAGTTTAATGAGAAGCTGCGCTGGTGGGAGAGGGACTTCTCGAAGGAGCGGCCTCACAGGGAAAAGAAGAAAGCGGAGCGTGAGCCCACCACAGGCTCCGCAGAGACAGAGAGGTTTTCCATGCGCAGGGGTGTTGGCTCCGCAGAGACAGATGGGGCTGTCATGGGCAAGCGTATTGGAGCAAGAGCCGACTCTAGGAGAACCCGGAGTGAGCGAATGCCAGAAGCAGCTCCTCCGGCAAGCATGGCGCGACCTCCGGCACGCATGGCGCAACCTGCGCCACGCATGGCGCGACCTCCTGCGTCGGCCGAATATGAAGGGGAGAGCCAGCAGTTGAGCGGCAGCGCTTTGAGCTCCGTCGTAGCAGAGCGCTCTGCTTCTCCGGCCCCCGCGCAGGCCACCATTCAACTCAAGAAATGGGAGTCCAATGCGCCCTATGTGCAGCGGTTGAAGAAGGCCTCGAAGGCGCAGCTTTATAGCATTTACCTGGATGAGCGTCCCGACTACCTCAACAGCACGGCCTTCTTTTTGGATGTGGCCGACATTTTCTTCGACAAGGGCGAAACCGCATTGGCGTTGCGCGTGCTTTCCAACCTTGCGGAGATGAACCTGGAGAGCCGCCACATTCTGCGCGTGCTGAGCTATCGCCTCTTGCAGGCCGGGCGCGCTGATTTGGCGGTGTGGCTTTTGGAGCGCGTGTTGGAGTTGTCGCCGAATGAGCCACAGTCCTGGCGCGACCTGGGGTTGGCCTGGGCCAAACTGGGTGAAATGCAAAAGGCAGTGGACAACCTCTATGAGGTGGTTAGCCGCCCCTGGCACGGCCGCTTCCCCGGCATAGAGTTGATTGCCTTAGGAGAGTTAAATGCCATTGTGGCCACCGCCAAAACAAAGCCCAACACCTCGGCCATGGACAAGCGCCTCTTGAGAAACCTCCCTGTGGATTTGCGCGTGGTGCTCAGCTGGGACAGTGACAACACAGACATTGACTTGTGGGTGACAGACCCCAACGGCGAGAAAACATATTATTCCAACCCCCTAAGCTTTCAGGGCGGACGCCTGTCGGCAGACTTCACCGGCGGCTATGGCCCCGAAGAGTTTTTGCTGAAAAAAGCCAAGCCCGGAAAATACCTCGTGCAGGCCCAGTTTTATGGCCACCGCCAGCAAACCGTTTCAGGAGCTACCAGCTTGCAGCTGAATTTTTTTACGGGCTTTGGCACGCCCCGACAAAAGGAGCAGCCCATAACACTGCGCCTGCAAAGCCAAGGCGATATGGTAAGCATAGGTGAGTTTGAAGTTAAATAGCGCAATTTCCAATATTGACGTTGAAATTCCCATTTTTGAGCTCAATATTCCCAATATTGAGCTTAAAATTCCCGTTTTTGAGCTTAAAATGAGGCCCATTCAGCTCAAATGGGGGGAAGTTTTTGAAGAAAATATAAGAATTTATGTCAATTTTGGGCCCATGCTGCTGAAATTGAGCACTTTTCAGCATAAAAAGGTTTATTTTAAAAATTGTATGTGCTGGATGGTATTTCTTATTTTGCTCCACAGCAAGCTATGGCGGCGTTTGGCTTCGGCGATAGAAGGGCTGCCGGATGTTTCCAGCATGGCGAGGCGCAAGCGGTGCTTAATGGCGTCGGAATGCCTTTTTATGGTGTGAAGGTCCTCAATTGTTTCAGCAATATAGCGATGGTTTCCCGGTTTTCTGAGGCAGCGCAGCACCATTTTTGCGAGAATGTCGATGACGGAAACACAAGCCATAAGCTCATCGGCCCCTTGGAGCTCAAATTTTTGCCCCTCGCCTTCTTTGGGCTCCTTTTTGGTTAGCTTTTCTTCAAGCATGGTACCCCCGGTTGCTTCATGTTGGACTGCCCGCCCTCCCCACCATGAGGAAAGCGGCCCAAACAGGTTAGCAACCGGACAGTAGTAAACCGGCGGACCTTTCGGCCCCCCATCTAGGCCGCCGAGACTCGGGGCGTGGATAGGGGAAGCCACAGGGCGGGCCTGCGGCTTCCTTACTACTACTGTACGGGATGCTAAGCCCGCCCGCAGGTATTTTTGCGGTGACACGCCATATTTCTGGCGCGCTAAGGGGCATGTAATGCTGAATTTTCAGAGGTGTCAAGCTTTTTAAAGGGGGTTCTTTGCCCTCCCGGGCGGGGGTTGTTTTGCAGAGTGGGCCTGCGGCCCGGCTATTTTCGCCCTGCGGGCGCACCTTGCCTTCGGCAAGTCACTTTTTTTGTATGAACAAAAAAAGTAACCAAAAAAAATCACCCTGCCGGGGGCTTACGAGCGGCCCCAGGGAGGTTTTAATACGAGCAACCGTTGGCGACTTAAACTCTCTGGGCGCAACTCGGAATTAAAACCTCCCTGGGGCTTGCAGATTCCGCAGCTCTCTGCTTCGCAGACTGCATCATGGGCAGATAAAGCGTTGGCGCGTGGGTTGGTGAAAGTTTTTCGAGCCTCAACTCCCCTTCATTCCAAAACGTTGAGGCTCGAAAAACTTTCACCAACCATAACGTTGAGGTTTTGAAAAAAAATTCAACGCAATTTTGG
>WRKR01000021.1:10388-45394 GCA_009782175.1 Cystobacterineae bacterium | reverse complement strand
AGCTTGCTCTCGCTTGTCATTCATGGAGCGGAGTGTAGGCGAGCTTTAGCTCGCCTCTAAAAAGTGACTTGCCGAAGGCAAGGTGCGCCCGCAGGGCGAAAAAACCTTTCGCCGGAGGCGACACTCCCCCCCCCCCGGAGGGAAAAAAATAAAAACACCCCCAAAAACCACCTCTAACGAAGCGGCGAAGGTGAGGGAGACGTTTCTCGCTCACGGTGTGCTGTTGGCCATCCAATCCGGCATGGGGACGGTGTGGCCGAGGCCGGGGAGGCTGCCTTCCTCATATGTCCACAGTGGGGAGGTGAGCTCAGAGGGGAAACCACCTCTTGTTTTCAACTCCTCGGCAGTTCTGTCTGCACCGCTGACGGCATTCGCGTAGGTGTTGTCCCACTGGGTGTTGCCCGCTCCATTGAGCATGCCCGCAAACGCAAAGTTGTTAACCAGCGTGCCTCCAAAATTAATTCCCGCCACACGCCCAACGCTGATGGTGCCACTCACCCTTGGGCCCAGCGCCATGCTGCTTTGCACCGTGCCACTGTGGTTGTAGCCCACCAGGCCGCCGACACAGCTGTCGCTGCTGGTGACGCTGCCCGTGGCATAGCTGTTTTGCACCATGCCTTCAAAGTTATGGCCCAGCAGGCCACCGACAGAGTGGGTGCCACTCACATTGCCCGTGGCATAGCTGTTTTGCAGCGTTCCAGAGTTATTGCCCACCAGGCCGCCGACAGAGGAGGGGCCACTCACATTGCCCGTGGCATAACTGTTTTGCACCGTTCCAGAGTTATTGCCCACCAGGCCGCCTATATTCTGGCCGCCGCCGTTAACGTTGCTTTCGGAATAGCTGTTGGCCACAATACTATCGCTATAGCCACCATAGCCCACCAGGCCGCCGACATAGGTGCCGCTGGCAATAACGCTGCCTGCGGTATGGCTGTGCTCCACCGTGCCAGAGTTAGCGCCCACCAGGCCACCAACAAACCAGCTGCCGTTGATATTGCCCGTGGCATAGCTGTATTGCACCGTGCCGTGGTTGTTCCCCACCAGGCCGCCGACATAGGTGTCGCTGGTAATAACGCTGTCTGCGGTATGGCTGTGCTCTACCGTGCCAGAGTTAGCGCCCACCAGGCCACCAACAAACGAGCTGCCGTTGACATTGCCCGTGGCATAGCTGTATTGCACCGTGCCGTGGTTGTTCCCCACCAGGCCGCCGACATAGGTGTCGCCGGTGAGGTTGACGTTTTCCAGCGCAAGTTTTTCTACCACAGCGTCTGTGTCCATATAGCCAAACATGCCTTGGTAGCTGTCAGCCGTCTCAATGCTGAGGTTGCGGATGCTGTGGCCATCCCCATCAAAGCTGCCCATAAATGGGGCACGGGGTCTATATGTGCCTATCGCCTCCCAATTGTTTGTACCGCTCAAAACAACGTCTTCAACCAACCTATAGTGCCTTGTGCGGCCCAGGTCCGTGTTTGCATAGGTGTTGAAGGCCAGAATGTTGCTTTGGCTCACCAGAATGGGGCAGTCTTTGTGCTGACCCACTTTGAGAGCTGCGTGGCCGGGGCACGGCCCCTCCGTGTTGAGAAGGGGGTTCGCTCTTTTCTCATCCCTATCCTCACAAGCCATCCCCAGCACCAGAAACATCCCCAGCATCCATAACTTCCTTGAATTCATTTGCTCTCTCCCTAAGCTACCTGGGGTGAGAGCCCCCAAAACTCAACCCAGAAGCGAGGAGTACGGGACTTGAACCCGTGACCTCCGGCGTGACAGGCCGGCGTTCTAACCAACTGAACTAACTCCCCAAAACCATCTGCAACCCACAGAGCTTGCGCTTTGAAACCACCTCTATGGCTCCTCGAGAAACCGCCCTTATGCTGCCCACAAACCCCTTCTGCCTAACAAGCTCTGCACTATACTGCTTTAAATGCTGCTTTAAATGCTGCTCACCTCAGCCCAACACCCAATACCATGGGCGGAACAGGGATTGAACCTGTGACATTCGCCTTGTAAGGGCGACGCTCTACCGCTGAGCTATCCGCCCGCTCTGCCCAACGCAGCCGTAGTCTCTAGAGGCCTTGTTTTATGAAGTCAAGCCTTTATTCTTCCGTTTCCTCTCAAACAAAAAAAGTGAGGCCTTGGGGAGTGGAGCAGAAAAGCTTGAGTGCGCCTCATGGAAGCGGCCCCCAAATAATTTAGAGGCGTTTAAGCAGCCAGTCCGCGGCTTTTTGGCGCAAGCTGGGTTTGTTGAGGCTAATGAGTTGCCAAATAAGCTCCTCCATAAACTCGGAGGTGCTGGCTTGTTGGAAAAGCTGCTTGAGGGTGGTTTTTTTGGCGGCCTCCCAGGAGGCCTGGGTTTGAGGCAGAGGTGAGTGTGGCATCCAATGCGGGAGTGCCGGGTTAGCCAAAACAGAGGGTTGAGCATTGGCCAAGTGGAAATTTTTCTCAACAGCCTGGGTGGGCTCATTCCACGCTTTGCGGCGCGCAACATGGGCAAGCAACTCCAAGCCCCTCCTCAACTCCTCATCAGCGTGCGTAGCCTTGGGGCACAAAATAAAATAGGAGTGCCTTCCACATAAATGCTCCCTCAGCCAGAGTCCGGACTTTCGCAAAGCCTCCCTCAAAGCTTCAAGGCGCATTTCATTCCCCACCCACAAGGGAATGAGTGGTGTAGCTGAGGGCCCCACGTCAAAGCCCAACTCCCTGAGGCTTTGGTGCAGTTGCCCGGCAACCTCCCAGAGGCGCTCCCTCCGCCACGTTTCAGCCTCCAACAAGCTGAGGGCACGCAGCGCCGCCCCCAAGTTGGGGGCCTGTCCCCAGCGGTGTTGCCTACCCAGAGGGTGGTTCCTCAAATAGCTGGTGACGGATTGGGGCCCTCCGAAAACAAAACCCTGCGCCCCCAGCACCTGCCCCAAGTCACACACCTTCCACGTTTCCCCTTTGGGCAGGTGGAAATGCTGCTCCATGCCTTTGCCGTCGCTTCCCAAAATACCCATGCTGAGGCTTTCGTCCACACAGAGGCTTCCCCTGTTGCTGCGTAGTTTTTGAAGGAGTTGAGGGAGGGGCGCCACATGCCCGTGGAAAGGGGAAATGCCACAACTCAACACCAGAGAGGGCGGCGGCGAAGGGTTTTCCAAAAACTCAAGGTAGCTGCCCTGGCAGCGCTGGGGGAAGGACAAAAAAGGCCAGGCTTCCACTTCGGTTGCCCAGCAGTCCCTGGCCAACTCCAGCAGGGAGTTAAAAATGGGCGAGGGCAAGGCGCTATAAAGGGCGTCCTCCGTCCCCAAAAAAGCGGCCATGCGCTGCTCCAACTCCGTCTGCAAACGCAAGCCTGCCATGGGCGCAAGCCCCAAACGTTTGAGTGCGGAGCTTGCCGCCTCCCTCACGCGAATGTCACTTGCCAGGCCCAGCAAGTCAAAACTGCACCAATCCAACAATTGCCGCCCGGCCATTTCCACATGGCCATTGGCGAGGAAAGCAGAAATTTCCAAAGGCTTTGAGTCCGTTTGCAGCTGGCTTACATTCCAAGCTTTCGTTTTTTCCAAAAGGGTAGGCATGGCTTGCAAAACCCTAGCAGCCCAAAGCACCTTCTCCAAGGAGTAGCCCAAAGGCCTCGTCTCTTTGAGCTAGCCAGCCCGGAGGCAGCAAAAAAAGCTAAAGCTTTGTTAAGGGGAGTGCACGCCAACACCTATAAACTCAGCATAAGTGCCGCCATAGGCTGAAAAAACAAACCCTCTTAAATGAGTTGACCTGCGGGGGGGAGTTGTCGTTATAAGGGTTTTGTCTCTTGTCCTCTTGTTTTTTTTGTTTTTTATTTGTTGGCTTCCATTATGGCACGCGTAACCGTCGAAGACTGTCTCCCCCTTGTTGACAACCGTTTTGCTCTGGTTTTGTTGGCAGCCAAGCGCACCCGACAATTGCTTTCGGGAGCAAAACCGTTGATTGATGCTTCAAAAAATAAACTCCCCGTGACAGCGCTGCGCGAAATTGCCACAGGGCAGGTGCGCTTTGATCGCGATGTGCGCGACGCGCTTTCCGGAAAATTTGACGCAGAGCCGCTTGAATCCAAATAGGGGCTCAAGCCTTAACCGTTGACTGACAACAGCCCCAACAGTGGACTGAACACTCATGGGCTGGCTCATGGGCCGGGCTTTGGGGGGAGGTTTTCAACCTGCTTCACCGCTTTGGCCAGCATGTCGCGTTCCCCTGGATAGGACAATGCGGTCAGTGCCCGTTGCGTCTCCATCCACAAAGCTTCTGTAACTTCTTTGCGCATGGCAGGCTCCAGCTGATTAATTTCACCGGCCTCATAGAGAAAAAGAAAAAAACTGACCACTTTTGAAATGAGCCGCCCACGGAATGAATAGCGATAGGCAACATCCCCGAGTTTCCCCACCAGCTTGCCGTGGATGCCCGTCTCCTCCCACAACTCACGCACCGCCGCCGCTTCACAAGACTCCCCTGCGTTGATGTGCCCCTTGGGCAAGGCCAATGCCCTGCTCGAAGCCGGACGAATGACAGCAACTTGCGCCTGAGTCCCTTGCCAACGAATAACAACTCCACCCGCAGAATGTTCTTGAGGAATATCCACCTTGCCTTACACCTTCAGAAAAAATAAAGCTTCCTACACTCACCTTCCCTAACATTGTTTCGAAAATTCAACCCAACATTCGTAGGGTCGGCATTCTTTTTAAGACTAAAGCTTGACGCTTTTCAATGCGTGGTTATATCGGGTGCACGCTTGGCCCCATGTGGACATTGAGCGTCAAGCATCTGATTTTATTTTGATCGTTATTCTAAGGAGAGCAGAAGATGAAAATTCGTCCATTGCATGACCGGCTCATTGTCAAACGGGTCGCGGAAGAAACCAAAACAAAGGGAGGTATTATTATTCCGGATTCGGCCAAAGAAAAGCCCCTGGAAGGCCATGTCCTCGCCGTAGGCAACGGCAAGCTGTTGGATGATGGCAAGGTCCGTCCTTTGGAGGTTAAAGTCGGCGACACCATTCTGTTTAGCAAATATGCCGGCACGGAGATAAAGATTGACGGGGAAGATCATCTCATTCTTCGCGAAGAAGATGTGTTGGGTGTGATTGAAAAATAACTTTTATTTCTAATTGAGGAACACAGTTATGGCGAAAGAAATTTTGTTTGACAGCCGCGCCCGCGAAGCCATTCTTCGCGGAGTTAATACGTTGGCAGATACCGTTAAAGTCACTCTGGGGCCCAAAGGCCGAAATGTTGTCATTGAAAAATCCTTTGGCTCTCCCACCATTACCAAAGATGGTGTCACCGTTGCCAAAGAGGTGGAGTTGGAAAACCGCTTTGAAAACATGGGCGCCCAAATGGTGAAAGAAGTTGCCTCCAAAACTTCAGACGTCGCAGGTGATGGAACCACGACGGCAACCGTGTTGGCTCAGGCCATTTTCCGGGAAGGCAGCAAACTCGTAGCCGCAGGCCACAACCCCATGGAAATTAAACGCGGCATCGACAAAGCTGTGGCCATTGTCGTTGAGTCGCTCAAAAAATTGTCAAAACCCACCAAGGGGAAAAAAGAAATTGCACAAGTCGGCACCATTTCTGCCAATGGCGATGAAACCATCGGCAACATTATTGCCGATGCCATGGACAAGGTGGGCAAAGAAGGTGTCATTTCTGTTGAAGAAGCCAAAAGCCTGGAAACCACCCTGGAGGTTGTGGAGGGCATGCAGTTTGATCGCGGCTATATCTCCGCCTATTTTGTAACCAACCCAGATCGCATGGAAGTGGAGTTGCAAGATCCTTATATCCTCGTCTATGAGAAGAAAATTTCCGCGATGAAAGATCTGCTCCCTTTGCTTGAGCAGGTTGCACGCGTCGGAAAACCCTTGCTGATCATCGCAGAGGATGTGGACGGCGAAGCTTTGGCAACACTTGTCGTCAACAAAATCCGCGGTGGTTTGGCTGCATGCGCCGTCAAAGCACCTGGCTTTGGCGATCGCCGCAAGGCCATGCTCGAAGACATTGCCGTCCTCACCGGCGCCAAAATGGTTGCTGAGGATTTGGGCATCAAACTTGAAGGACTCACCCTTGCGGACTTGGGTCGCGCCAAGCGCATTAAGGTTGACAAAGAAAACACCACCATCATCGACGGTGCCGGTGCACAAAAAGACATTGAAGGCCGCGTTAAAATGATCCGCGCGCAAATTGAAGAGACCACCAGCGATTATGATCGCGAAAAACTTCAAGAGCGCCTGGCGAAACTGGTTGGCGGAGTGGCCGTCATCAACGTCGGTGCGGCAACAGAAACCGAAATGAAAGAGAAGAAAGCGCGTGTCGAGGATGCCCTCAATGCAACGCGCGCCGCTGTCGAAGAAGGCATTATTCCAGGTGGTGGCGTGGCCTATCTGCGCAGCCTTCCAGACTTAGAAAAAGGTGCCTGGTCATCCGCTGAGCAGTTTGGTGTTGAAATTGTTCGCCGCTCACTCGAAGAGCCTCTTCGCCAAATTGTTGCCAATGGAGGCCTCGAAGGTTCCATCATCGTCAACAAGGTGAAAGAGCTTTCTGGCTCTGAAGGCTTCAACGCTGCAAACGACAAATATGAAGACTTGTTGGCTGCAGGTGTTATAGATCCATGCAAAGTGGCACGCACCGCACTGCAAAATGCTGCTTCCGTTGCCTCCCTCATGTTGACAACAGAGGCGATGATTGCGGACAAACCCAAGGAGGAGGACAAAGGTGGCGGAGGACACCCCCACATGGGTGGCATGGGCGGTATGGGCGGCATGGGAATGTAACAACACATTCACCCCCGAAAAACCTTCCTCGACTTTTGTTGAGGAAGGTTTTTTTGTTGGCCCAAAGTTTGCCCAAAACCCCTGGAAAGCGGCTTAGCGTCTCCTTTGCCCCCGCATGGCTTTCACTACATAAAACACCGCTATCACCAATGCCACCAAAGCAATAGCACGGTTAAAAGCTGCATCCCCCGTCTGCGCGTTGAATCGATAAACCCCAATGCCTCCAAGCGCCAATCCAAATACCAGATCTCTCCACCTCAAAGGTATGCTGCGGATCCTCGTAAACGCATAAGCTGCGACAAAAATAATGAGTGAAACAATATCAACTCCCAACACGTTTGCTTCCTCGCGCTCATTTTGTGGAAAAACCAACCGCCCTCTTCGCCCTTCACATGTTTCTGGATGGCCTCACTCTGACATATTTTATTAAAGCACAGAAAAATATCGAGCGTTTGGATGATGAAAAACCATCGCTGACACAGAAGCCTCAGGCTCCATCATACATTCTTCTGTCAAATGCACGCCAATGTCCTCAGGGCGCAGCAACTCAAACAAGACGCGTTGCTCATCCAAATCAGGACATGAAGGATAGCCAAAAGAATAACGCTTTCCTCTATAGCGCGACTTGAAACACCACTCCAAACTTGCCCCTATCTCGTCAGGAAACCCCCAGAGCCCCCTTATTTTTGCGTGCAACCACTCAGCACATGCCTCGGCCGCAGAAGTCGCCAATGCACCAAGCGCATGCATTTTGAGAAAGGCACCCTCTTTTTTGAGTGCCTCCATCATCGGCTTTATTTTGTCGCCAACGGTGACAACAAAAAGAAGGAGACTGTCGCGAGGAAGGCCCGCTTCAGCTGGAGCTACATAGTCAGCAAGGCAATGGCCCTTCCGGGGAAACGAGAAGAGGGCTGTCTGCTTTTTTCCCGAAGCCTCAAACAATGCAACGGCATCCCCCTGCCTGGCCGCTCTGAAAAATTGAAAAATGGCTTTGGGCTGACAGTGCCCACAAAACCAAAGACGCATCTCTTCCATGGCATCCCACACACCCTTTGAGCGCAAATCCAACTGCGCCTCATTGGCTTTTTTGCTCAACAAAAGCCTGGCGGACTTTGCGGAAATTCCAAAAGGTTGCACCAACAAAGCAACGGGGTTTATCCAGGAGAAAATTTCTTCTGCCGGAATGTGCTCAAGCACGTGCCTTTCAAAATCCGGCGGCTTTGGAATAGCGTCGGGAATGAGGACGGGGATGGACTCAGAAATTTGAGCAGGCATCGGCGCTGTCTTCTCCGGCGCTTTGGGCTCCGCAGCTTTGACAGAAGCCTCTTCTTCAACATCCAAAACTTGCTTTTCCAAGGCCCCTCCACTCAACACTTTCAAAGCAATGCTGAGGCCTTGCATGGCGTCTTTTGCATAGGCCACTGTTCCACCATAGGCCGGAGCAATCTGCTCTACCACAAAACGCTCTGAAAGCGCCGCCCCCCCTACCAATACGGGCACCGAAATCCCCGCTTGCCGCAAGTCTTCCGCCGTCGCTTTCATTTGGTGCGCACTTTTGACAAGCAAACCAGACAGCCCAATCAAATCAGGAGAGCGTGAATGCGCATTTTCAACAATGCTGGACGAAAGCACCTTCGTGCCCAAGTCAATAACTTCAATGCCATTGCTTGAAAAAATAACTTCGACGAGGTTTTTCCCAATGTCGTGCACATCCCCTTTGACGGTGGCAAGCAGCATTTTCCCTCGAGACATTTTGGGCTGCTCGCCTTCAATTTTAGGGCGCAAATAGGAAACCGCTGCCCTCATCACTTCTGCACTCTGCAATACTTCGGCAACAATGAGACGGTTTTGGGCAAACAAACGCCCTACTTCATCCATCGCCCCCATCAACGGCCCGTTGATAATCTGCAAAGGATCCACCTCAAGCAGCTTTTTTTCAATGGCCTCAAACAACCCTTCCTGGCTCCCCTCAAGTACACAATGTTTTAGCCTCTCATCTGCGGACAAATTCTGCGCTGCCGGCTTCGGCTCCAGCTGTTTGTCCCTGAAAAACTTTATGAAAGCATCCAGGGCTTCTTTGGAGGAGTCGCTTAAAAGCCCATCGCAAAGCGACTTCTCTTCTAAAGAAAGCATCGAATAACGCTTCAATTGCTCTGTGTTCACAATGGCAGCATCCAACCCCGCCTCTACACAGTGCTGCATGAAAACAGCATTTAAAACTTCCCGGCCCGCAAGAGGCAAACCGAAACTCACATTGGAAATGCCCAACAAGGTTTTGCAACGAGGAAAAGCTTCCTTGGCCAGCCGAATGCCTTCAACCGTCTCTATGGCACTGCCTATGTATTTCTCATCTCCTGAAGCGCATGGAAATACCAACACGTCAAAGAAAATGTCTCTGTCCTCTATGCCGCACGCTTCATTCAACAGCTTCTTTGAGCGCCCAATAACTTCCAGCTTGCGGGAGCGCGAAACAGCCATCCCCGTCTCGTCAATGCAGCCTACAACAAGCGCGGCACCATAGGTTTTGGCCAGGTTGGCTATGGCCAAAAACTTGGCCTCGCCATCTTCCAGGTTGATGGAATTAATGAGGCACTTGCCCTGGCACAGTTTGAGCGCCGCCTCCACAACCTCCGGCACCTGCGAGTCAATGGTAATGCCTGCTTTTATTTTTTTATTCACCAGAGGAAGAAGCCGCCGCATGTCCTCCAACTCGTTTCGCTCTGGGTTGGCAAGGCATATGTCCACAAGGTGCGCGCCTTTGCGCACTTGAGTTCTGGCAATTTCCGCGGCTTCTTCCCAATGCCCCTCCGAAATCAGCCGCTTAAATTTTCTGGAGCCATGGACGTTGCTGCGCTCGCCAATGAGAAGGGGCTTGGACTCTTCCACATCCAATACCTCCATCCCCGAAAGCAAGGAGCGCGAAAATTCTCCCGGGCTTCGAGGAGAGAGCCCTCGTACTCTTTGGGCAATGCTGGCAATGTGCTCAGGGCGTGTCCCGCAACACCCTCCTGCCAAATTCAGCCACCCGCGCTCAGCAAAACCTCCAAGGCTTGCTGCCAACATTTCGGGCGTCTCCAAATAACGGCCATGGGAGTCCGGCAAACCCGCATTGGGTACGCAAGCTGTCGGAAACGGAGACATGGAGGCCAAACTTCTCAAATGCTCAGCCATGGCCGCAGGCCCCGTCGCACAATTGAGGCCCACATAGAGCAAAGGCCAATGCGCTATGGACGCAAACAATGCTTCCACCGTCTGGCCGGCCAACAAAGTCCCCGAAGGCTCCACCGTCACCGAAATCGCCACAGGCAAAACATGGCCTCGCTTTTCAAAGGCGCGACAAATGCCTTGCATCCCCGCCTTTATGTTGCAGGTGTCCTGGCATGTCTCCAAAAGCAGAAAGTCTGCGCCCCCTTCCATCAACCCCCTTGCTTGAATTTCGAAATGCTCCGCCAATTCATCAAAACTTATGCCGCCTAAAATGGACAGAGACTTTGTCGTCGGCCCCATGGAGCCGGCAACCCAACAAAGACGCCCCTCCACACCATGGGCATCCGCAACCTCCCGGGCAAGTTGTGCGGCTTCCCGGTTGAGCGCTTCCGCTTCACTTGCCAACCCAAATTCCCCCAACACCAAAGGCGTGCCCCCAAAGCTGTTCGTCTGAATAATGTCACAGCCTTGTTTTAAAAATTCCGCGTGCACCTGTTGAACGGCTTTCGGGCATGTACGCACCAAATGCTCGTTGCAGCCCACAAAACTTTCTCCACCAAAGGCCTCGGCAGAAAGACAAAATGCCTCCAGGTTGGTGCCCATCGCCCCATCCAATATGAGAATGCGGCTCTTTAACGCCTCTTTAAGCGCAGAAACCCTCTGGTTTCTTTCTGTCTCGGAAAATGTTCGGCTCATAAATGCGAAGAGGCTTAACACGCCATTTCAACAAACCCAATTTTCATTTGAGCCCTCATGGCTCAATGGCCAATTTTGCTTTGCCCTCCAGGCACTCCACCCAAACATATTCCAACGGAACAATGCGTACATTCTCCAGAGCAGCAAACTTCTCTAAAAAAATTTCCGCAGTGCTTTGGGCGGGCAAACGCTCAAGTTGAAACAGCCGGTTGGTGGACAAAAGCAAATGGCAACGCGACCAGTCCTCCCCGCTTTCATTGGACAACACCAGTTTTTGAAAGGCCCCCACTCCCAATAGCCGCGCTTTCCCAGACATGGGCCTTGCACAAAAACCCTCTTCCATGGCCCTCAAATAGCGAATGCGCTTGGCCCCTGCTGCTTTGCTTGCCAGAGCATCCAAACTCAAACGCGCCATGCCCTCCCACAGCTCCATAACCAAAGCACTTCCCAATATTTTGGCCGTTTCTGCATCCACCACCCACACCTCCTGGCCTGTTTTCAAGCCTTTTGCAGAGCCTGCACGTGCAAAAAATACCGCATTGTCCTCAAAAACTTCAGCCTCACTGAGGTAGCTTTGAGTTAACAACAAAGAAAGCAACACACTTGGCAACATAAAAAACAACTAACAAGCTCCCCTGGGCAAAACGACTTTTTGGGAAGTGTTTTGGCCATGCTGCTGAGAATGGTGCTGGGGGTTGACTTCTCTTTTGAAAAACTTAAATATGCTCTGAAATGGACTTTTTTTCTACATGGCAACTTTGGCTTGTGTGTGCGCTTATTCTGGCGGTGTCGGAAATTGCCATTAGTGGCTATGTCCTGCTCTGGTTTGCCCTTGGCGCAATAGCCGCCGCATTATGTGCATTCCTGGGCCTTCCCGTTTTTCTTCAAGTCGCCGCATTCACTCTGGTTTCTCTTCTTCTCACGGCGGCTTCTCGGACTTTGTTCCGAAAATTCTTGCTTCGAGGCAGCAAACACATCTCCCAGGGAGCCGAGTCTTTTATGGGCACCCAGGCTGTTGTCACCATAGCCATTCCACATTCAGGCCTCGGAGAAGTACGCATGAATGGAGAGCTTTGGGCGGCATATTCTTCTGAAGGCCCCATCCATCTGAATGAGCAGGTTGTCGTCGACGGCGTAGATGGACTCAAGCTTTCCGTAAAACGTACACAAAATTGCTGAGCAACAACCCAACACAAACAACAGAAACCTGCTAATGGCAGGCTTCTGCTAAAGAGTAGGTTTTCGTCAACTGATTGAGAGGTGAACATTGGAACCAGGATTGATTATTCTTCTCGCTTTTCTCTGCTTTGTCTTTATTTTCGGCTTAAAAACCATCCGCATTGTCCCTCAGGGCAGCGTCATGGTTATTGAGCGCCTTGGGCGCTATCATAAAACAGCGCACAGCGGACTCAACATCATCATCCCCTTGCTTGATGCACCCCATGCGCTGGAGATGACTTTCAAAGGGCGCCTCTATAGAACCATTAAAATTGACATCAGAGAGCAAGTCATGGGCTTTGACACCGTCCAGGTGATCACCCATGACAACGTCAGCATGGAAGTGGGATCCGTCATCTATTATCAAATTATCGATCCGGTGAAAGCCATGTATCAAGTCCAAAACCTCTCCTTGGCCATTGAGCAGCTGACCATGACAAACTTGCGCAACATTATGGGAGAATTGACTTTGGATCAGACTTTGACTTCCCGAGAGACGGTGAATTCCAAATTGCGCATGGTCCTCGACGAAGCCACTGAAAAATGGGGAGTGAAAGTGACCCGCGTTGAGCTTCGTGAAATAGAGCCTCCTCAAGCCATCAAATCAGCCATGGCCAAACAAATGACGGCAGAGCGCGAGCGCCGAGCAGAAGTCACCAAAGCCGAAGGCGACAAGGCTGCCGCCATTTTGCAGGCTGAAGGAGAAAAAGTGTCGCGCGTCTTGCGCGCCGAAGCCGAGAGAGATTCGGCCATCGCCCTTGCAGAAGGCAGACGCCAAGCCGCTATTTTGGATGCTTCGGGCAAAGCAGAAGCCACACGCTTGGTCTTCGAAGCCATCAACACAGGCGGCGCCACAGCCCCTGTTATTACGCTTCGCTATTTGGAAGTCCTCCAGGAAATTTCCAAAAGCCCCAACAAAATGGTTGTCCCTTATGAAGTTTCAAGCTTCATGGGCTCCCTCTCCGTTATCCAGGATGCCTTTAAGTCCGCCCAGCCACCGATGGCATTTCCAAAGCCAGACAAAAAACTTTAGCCCTTTGGCCTCCAACAAGCACCTTCCCTTTGCCGTCCGACAAGGCATGTCGGCGGCTGGGCTTTTTTGAGAGAAAACCAAAGCTGAAGCAATGTCTTCTGCGCCCCTTCTTCAACCATTTAAAAAACCATCAGCAACTCAAACATCGGAAGGCTTTGGTTTTTGC
Source organism: Cystobacterineae bacterium (assembly GCA_009782175.1). Lineage (GTDB taxonomy): Bacteria > Myxococcota > Myxococcia > Myxococcales > Myxococcaceae > WRKR01. The sequence goes on along the minus strand of WRKR01000021.1, from coordinate 32,305 downwards.
AAGGGGTGTTTGCTTGTGCAAGCTGCTTTTTAAGCGCGATTAGCTCAGTTGGATAGAGCGTTGGCCTCCGAAGCCAAAGGTCACAGGTTCAAGTCCCGTATCGCGCGCACAATGAAATTCCTCGAAAGCCCCACAAAGTCCCAAAGGCCTTGTGGGGTTTTGGGGTTTTAGGCGCATACCCCACTGTGAGCCTCAAGGCTGCCCTGCAGAAACGCGAAGAGGCCAAAGCGTTGCTTGAAGAGGCTAGAGCGGTTTTGATCTAACCCCGAAGAGGCGAAGTCGTTTTTGCATTCTTCTTTGGATGTTCTGAGAGCCCTTCGCTCCAAATGGATGCCATGAACTGGCTCATGGGCTACTCGACGAAAATGCATGCCATTCGCCATATGCAATCTACGCTTGGTGGTTTACACTGAAACGCACACTCAATGCATGGTGGAATACATGCATGGTGGAATGCTGTGTGCCAGAGTTCTGAACACTTCGCCCAAACGTTTGCTTGCTTAAAACGCTGGAGATTTATCATGCGCATCCGTCCATCTGCGATCGATCAAAACATAGATTCTTTTTTGAAGATCGCCACAGCAGCCTCCAAACTGGGTATCTTCGGGGGTATTGTTTGTGTCTTTGTTTATTTGGCCAGAATTGGTTATTTTCCCCAGGAACTATCGATAGGTGATGGACTGTTGTTCGTCATCATTGGCGTGTGTTTTGGAGTCATCTACGCTTTTTTCGTTTTCCTCTTTTTTTTACTCGGAATGGTTGTGTTGTCACCCGCCATGCGACTCAGCATGAAGCTGTTTGCATGGATCATCAATAAATTCAGAAAACATACAATAGAACTGTCCTGGGAAACGATCTACAAATTGACACCATTTGACTGGCCAGCTGTTCCCTGCGCGTTGTTCGCAATCTTTGTCATTTTGGAGCTCGGCAAAAAAAACCCAGAAGTATATTGGAACCTGCCATTGCTTTCAGGGTGGCTTTATATTTTTTATGGTTTCTATCTTGTCATGGGACATAAAATTCAAAGAATTAAAAAAGTTAAAAATGATGTCCCGTGTACAGAAAAAGAAAAGATTAATCAGAAAAACAAGTTAGAGAATATTGAGAATTTTCAAATAATTTCTATGGGAAGCATTTTGATCATTCCTTTGTTTTTGAGCAATGTGCCCGGTCAACTTTTGGATGGTTCAATGCGACTCGCACACATCCGAATCGAAAAACCCATCGTTTATATCAAAGAGCCTTATTCAGCCTTATTTCCGAGCTCACTCATATCAACAGACAGCAAACCTCTGAAAGACTTCACGGCATTTGAAGGAACGGATATTCTTTTCAGAGGCGCTGGAAAAGCAACGTTCATTTCATTCACTGACGGAGATGTCAGGAAAAAACTAGAAATACCGAATGATAATATTCTCGTTGTAGAAAGTGCTCAGGTTCCCGCTGCAAACACCAACGCAAGTGCAAACACCACTGCGAGTACAAACACCAACGCAAGTGAAAACACCACTGCGAGCGAAAACACCACCGCGAGTGCAAACACCACCGCGTTTAAACCGATAGAGGTGAATTGCAGCCCAGACTACTCACTTCGCTCTCGGGATTTAGAAAGGAAGCTGGGCGACTATTATCAAAAGATTACGGCTCGCACCTTGAATATTGAGCTCAAAATGACCATAAATAACGAGTTTAAGCAACATCGCGACGCCATCCAAAAGAGTGGGCAAGCGCCTGAGGGTTGCGAAAAAATAAGCAAAACCCTGGACAGTTGGCGCAGAAGATATGAAACAACCGCCAGCCGCCAAAAATCCATGTTGGACTAGGGCCGCTTCCACTTTGACATAAGCTCTTCGTGAGACGAGCTAAAGCGAGACTCGCGTTGCTCGTCTGCTCCGCTCGGTAGGGGCTCCGGTTTCGCTTAAGGAATGCACTTCAGTGCACTCCCTAGCACCTCCCTTCCGGAAGCCCGCTCCAGTGGAGCTTGCTGACGGAAAGGAGATGGTAGAGATAGGGGGGAAAAACACAGCCCCCCTGGGCTAAGGCCGAAGGCCTTCGCCACCCACGCTCACTGAGCGCCCAAACGAGCTGCGAAGACCGGTGAAAAACCACCACCGTGTGGACCCCCTCCCTCGCCTTCATTCACTTGGAGGCGGGGGTTTTGGGTTTGTGGGCGAGGCAGCCTTATATATGCCGCTCATGTGAATGCGCAGCATGCTGCGTCGTAATGTGCAATCCAAGAGCCCGCATCACCTTCAGAATGGTGTCGAAACGAGGCATAGAGCCTGCAGCAAAAGTTTTATAAAGGCTTTCGCGCCCAAGCCCGGTTTTCGCCGCAAGCTCCGTCATGCCGCGCGCTCGGGCAATGTGCCCAAGAGCGTCAATAATTTCATCGCTGTCACCGTTTTCCAAAACTTGCGCAAAATACTCCTGAATCATTTCCTCGCTGTCTAAGTGCTCTGCCAAAATAAAGGGGGTTGTTTTCAGCGCCATAACTCAAATCTCCTTTTCTAATTCCTTGGCACGTTGAATATCCGCGTCTTGCGTTCGCTTGTCCCCACCACACAGCAGGAAACCTTCAACGCTGTGCTTGCGTTTGAAAGCAGCAGAGGGTTTCCTAAGGGCTGTGTTTCTCACCCCCCCGGCCCCCCTGAGGGGGGCGAGTTCGCGTCTCGCCAAGTTTATGTTCAGGAAACCAGCCTGGCCCCACGTCGACACGCATCTCCGAGACGCCCCCTCCGACGGGCTTTATATCTCCAAGCAAACCAGCTCTAGCCCTGTCAATACGCCGATAAATCGCCGCCCTCGCACGGAGATCTCTCAACCCGAGGTGCCATGCTTTAAAAATTTCCGTCTGCTCCACCTGATAAGGCATGCCCCAAATGTATCCACATGGATACACAATGTCAATGCCCTTGCCCTCCCCCGCTTTGTCTGCTCGTGGACATGTTGCCCGGGCTGCCTGTTGGCGATAGGGTGCACAAATTCAAGTCCCTTCAAATCCACAAGGCAACATTCAAAAATGCTGGCATTTTTGTTGGCACCTCAAAAATAGCTGCTTGAATTTTTCTTTAAAATCAGAATTTTCGCCATACTGAAGAGATATGTGTTTCCCGTCCTTGGGGAGAAAGGTTGATAAATATTTGACTGAACGCGTCAAAGAAATGGAAGCTTCCCGGATCATGGAACGAGAGGAAATTTTGTGGAGACGGATAGCCATTGCAAGAGGTGAAATGAAGTCTGAAGTGAGAGATTGAGGAAAAAGGCTTTGTGAAGAAAGCAAATAATACCCTGGAATGGCTAGCAAAACTTTATAGGTTGTTTGACGAAAACCCTACCCCTTTGCAACCTCAAGTTGTTGTTGATATGGGGGCAAAGCCCGAGGAAAATGAACTCAAAGGCTGACAAGGTTTTCAAATCCAAAAATCAGTGGGCTCACAAAAAATAATTTCTGTTATTTTAGAGCCTTTCACATGGCCTTCAAAACTTTTCTCACGGTCTTAGCAACTTTGTGTGTGTGAGGCCGATAATATAACAAGAGTCCTGAGCTTTTGTGAGGTCGTTCGTTGAGAGGGGAGGTATTCAATACATTTATATTTTTGACAAGGAAATGCCATGGGTTTAGTCAGTTTTGTTAAGAAGAACATCGTCGATCCAGGTGCTGCAAAGATAAAAGAAGTCAAAGGGAACGTTGACAAGACGCTGAATGCAGCCAAAGACAAGGTTGTCAAAACGACGAAAGATACTTTTGAGAAGGGTGTTGATACGGCAAAAGAAGTCAAAAAAACCGTCGAGAAGAAGGTAGATGAAGTCACAAAGAGTGTTGGGGATGCGGTTCAGGCCACAGGAGAGGTCGTTGCTAGAACTGTTCGATCCGGGGTGGAGACTGCTCAAAATATCGGCAACGGTGCGGTTCAGCTTGTTGGAGATGTTCTTGCGGGGAGGAACAATCCGGCATTAACGCAAGCGATAGACAATGTGCAAAAAACCTTGCTTTCTGCTGTGGGTGAAGAGAATGTTCAGAAGGTGATAGATGGAAAGTTTTCCATTCTATCTCCACTCATCCACCGCGGTGAACAATTGGCAGACATGGGGCTTAATGCCTTGGGTTCTGTACTCAAAGCCACCGGCCTCGCCCAAAAGCTCCCATTTGACGTAGACAATTTAAACACTGCAGCTATTGGCGCCGCCTTGTTAAATATGGATAAAATTAAAGATTCAGATGGAAATGATATTTATTCTGCCAACAAAGACTGTTGGCAGAGAAGTGTTGGATATAATGACTTGTGGGATTTTGGGTTTGCCTTAGGCACAAGCATGCAGAGAGACAAGTTCGAGTTTGAACATGATGGAGAAAAGGTTATGCTTTGGGCCTGGAAAGGAGATTATATCAACTTGGGTGCAGGGGCAGAGCTGGGGATATACACCCAATCCAAAGAAGGTTCAGATCACTGGATTTCCACTGAGGACCATGAATTAGACATGCAGATGACATTAAAAGACAAAGATGGAAAAACAATCATCAACTATAACCCAACCGATACTCAATGGTGGATAACAGGTTTCAATCCAGCCGAAAAAGGTGTCAAAGCCGCAGATTTGACAGCAGAATATACTGTTGGATTTTCCAGCAAACCCGAGATGTATGAAAGTTTCAAAAAAGAATGGGAGAACAAAGAAGGACCAGGCGGAGGACATTGGGTGTTTGACGACTCGACGAAGTCCGCCACCTTGACTTTTTGAGAGGTTAAGCCTAGCAGCTTGCCTCTAGAGCGGTTTCACTTTGACATGAGCTCTTCGTGAGACGAGCTAAAGCTTGCCTAACTCTGCTCCATGAATGAAGAGCCCTTTAGCCTTGTTGACCCACAATAAAGGGGCTTGGAAAATGACAGGAAATATAAAAGAGAGCCTATTCTTTTTCGGGTTTTGTGGCTTCTTTTTCGGCTTTGGGCTTTTCTTTTCTGTCAACCAACTCTAAAATGGCCATGTCTGCCGCATCCCCACGCCTAAAGCCCACCTGCATAATGCGCGTATAGCCGCCGGGGCGGTTTTCATAGCGCTCTTTAAGCTCGCTGAATACTTTTTGAAGGACTTTTCGGTCCCTCACTGTGCGCGCAGCCAAACGTATGTTGCTTAAGCCACCGCGCTTGGCCAAAGTAATGGCTCGCTCTGCCAGGCGGCGAGCTTCTTTGGCTTTGGGCACAGTCGTCACAATGCGCTCATGCTCCAAAAGCGAAGTCACCATGTTGCAAAGCATCGCCATGCGGTGAGAAGAGGTGCGGTTTAGTTTTCTTTGTCCAACTCTATGCCTCATGTCTTGCCCTTCAATCCTCCGGCCGTGTGAGGTACCGGAGATAAAAACCCAAAAAAAGGCTTCAGGAAAAAAACCCTAAAATATTTCTTCAGGCTCGTTTTCATCTTCCTCTTCGCCCAGGGAATGAAATCCCAAATCCACCATCGGCAAAGGAGAAGCCATGGAAGCTTGCTTGGGAGGCCAATTTTCCAATTTCATTCCAAGCGTAAGCCCCATTTCCGCCAAAATTTCTTTAATTTCTTTCAGAGACTTGCGTCCAAAATTCTTCGTCTTCAGCATTTCTGCCTCGGTGCGACGTACCAAGTCCCCAATGCTTTTAATATTGGCTTGTTGCAAACAATTGGCAGAGCGCACAGACAGCTCAAGCTCGTCTACGGAGCGGAATAAATTCTCATTCAGCTTCACTTCAGGCTTGGGGGCTTCAATAATAATAGGCTCTTCTATTTCATCAAAGTTGATGAAGACGGTGAGTTGTTCCTTGAGTATTTTGGCAGCAAAAGCAACGGCATCTTCCGGGGATACAGAGCCATCCGTCCAAACCTCCAAAGTCAACTTGTCATAGTTGGTCATTTGCCCAACGCGCGCATTGGTCACCTGGTAGTTGACTTTGCGAATGGGCGAAAAAAGCGCATCAATGGGAATGTTCCCAATGGGTAGATCTTCATCCTTGTTGAGTTGCGCCGGCACATAACCGCGACCACGCTTGCACTCCATTTCCATTTGTATGCGCCCACCCTCCAGAAGCGTGCAAATGGAATGCCCCGGGTTCAAAATTTCCACTTGCTCACCCGTCAGAATGTCGCCGGCTTTCACCTCACGAGGCCCTTCCGCATCGATGCGCAACATTTGTGCCTCGTTGGTGTGCATACGCAAAAGCACACCTTTGAGGTTCAAAATAATGTCAGTCACATCCTCCACCACTTCGGGAATGGTCATAAACTCATGAGCAACCCCCTCTATTTTGACGTTGGTAATGCCGCCACCCTGCAAAGAGGACAACAATACCCGCCGCAGAGAATTCCCTAAAGTCGTTCCAAAACCCCGCTCCAAAGGCTCCGCAACAAACTTGCCATAACTTCCATCGGTGAAAACCAAATCCAACCTTCGAGGCTTAATTAAGTCTCTCCAGTTTTTGGCGCCAAAATCATCTGACATGAACAGTCCCTCTCGACAAGCTACCACCTACTTACTTGCCCTATAGGCAAGAGGGCAGCCCGCAGAAGTTCAAAAAAACATACTTCAGAAAAACACTTCAAAAAAACACACTTCAAAAAAACACACTTCAAAAAAACACACTTCAGAAAAACACTTCAAAAAACTATCTCAGAAAAAACTATTTCAAAAAAAACTATTTCAAAAAAACACTTCAAATATTTCAAAAAAACACTTCAAAAAATTTCAAAAAAAACACTTCAAAAAAACACTTCAAAAAACCTATTTCAAAAAAACCACTTCAGAAAAACATGGGCTTAAACCAATATGCATTCAACAGTGTGCACAACAAAGCATTCTATTTAAAAATTGCATTTAAGCATTGTATTTAAATATTGTATTCAAGCATTGTATTTAAATATTGTATTCAAGCATTGTATTTAAATATTGTATTTAAGCATTGCATTTAAGCATTGCATTTAAGCATTGCATTTAAACATTTTATTTGGAGTATAACTCCACAATGAGTTGCTCTTGTATGGGCATGGTTAAGTCTTCCCGGTTGGGGTGTGTTTTTACTGTGCCTTTAAGTTCCTTCTTGTCCATTTCAAGCCACTGGGGAATGCCTCGCCTGTCCACGGTTTCAACGGCCTCCTGAATGCGGACCATTTCCTTCGCCTTCTGTGCAACCTCCACCACTGAGCCTATTTTCACGGCATAGGAGGGAATGTCTACGCGCTTGCCATTCACCCAAAAATGCCCATGGCGGACCAGTTGGCGAGCTTCCGCGCGCGTGTCTGCAAAACCTAAACGGTAGACGACGTTGTCCAAGCGCAACTCCAGCAGCTGAAGCAACAACTCGCCCGTTTTGCCTTTGGCGGCTTCTGCGCGGCGGTAATAGCCGCGGAATTGTTTTTCTAAAAGGCCATACATGCGTTTGACTTTTTGCTTCTCGCGCAGCTGCACACCATAGTTGGAAAACTTCATGCGCCCTTGGCCATGTTGGCCCGGGGGATAGGCGCGGCGTGCAATGGCACACTTGTCGGTGTAGCAGCGGTCGCCTTTTAAATACATTTTCAAATTTTCCCGCCGACAAATTCTGCAGGCACTTCCAATATAACGAGCCAAGAGAAACTCCTAGTTAGACGCGACGCCGCTTGGGTTGTCGGCAACCATTGTGAGGAATGGGAGTAACATCTCTAATGAGAGAAATTTTTAACCCCGCGGATGCAATTGCACGCAATGCTGACTCACGCCCCGCACCAGGCCCCTTCACAAAAACCTGCACGTTTTTGAGGCCGTGTACCATCGCCTTCGAGGCAGCATCCCCTGCCGCAACCTGCGCGGCAAAAGGCGTAGACTTGCGGCTGCCTTTAAAGCCACGCGCACCTCCGGAGGACCAGGCAATGACATTGCCGGAAACATCCGTAATGGTCACCAAGGTGTTGTTAAAGGTTGACTGAATGTGAACAACCCCATTGAGAATGTTCTTCTTCTGTTTGCGCTTTCCTCGCTTGGCGCTTTCCGCTTCTGCGCCTTGCGCATTTTTGCTTTCTTCTGCCATGAATTCAAAACCTCTGTTTCTTCATTCCTGTTATTTGCGTCCCGGGGGTGGCTTGGCCTTCACCACGCCGCGCCGAGGGCCTTTTCTCGTGCGGGCATTCGTATGTGTACGCTGTCCACGAACGGGCAAGCCCTTGCGGTGCCGAAGGCCGCGGTAGCAACCTAAGTCCATCAATCGTTTGATGTTCATCGTCACTTCGCGCCTTAAATCCCCTTCTACTTTATATTCATTCTCAATAATATCCCGCACACGCCGCGCTTGTTCTTCTGTCAGATCTTTAGTGCGCGTCGACAAAGGAATGTTTCCCTTGGCACATATGTCGTGAGCAGATCTAATCCCAATACCATAAATGTATTGGAGCGAAACCACCAAACGCTTGGCGGGAGGTAAATCAATTCCAGCAATACGAGCCATGCTTCAACCTTTTGTCCATATAAACCTTGTCTAAATTAATCCGTCAAATGAACCCATCCCCTTAACCTTGACGCTGCTTGTGCCGTGGATCTGCCGAGCAAATGACACGAAGCACTCCTCGCCGGCGGATCACCTTGCACTTGTCACAAACTTTTTTAACCGATGCACGAATTTTCATAGCTAAAACCACCTTCATTTTGCACGATAAGTGATGCGACCCCTCGTTAGATCATAGGGGGAAAGCTCAACCTTGACGCGATCTCCCGGCAAAATCCGGATGAAATGCATCCTCATCTTCCCCGAAATATGGGCCAGGACTCGATGGCCATTATCCAAAGTAACACGAAACATGGCGTTGGGCAGTGGCTCTATAACGGTACCTTCAACTTCTATTGCATCCTCTTTCGGCAATCAAAACTCCTCAACAGCTTGGTCCAGACAACTCAGCATAGACAACAATTGGCCAGGCGCGCCGCTTTATAACAAAACCAACCTAAAGGCAAGCTCTTCTCGATCATACTTTAAAAACCCAGGGCAATGGTTAAAAAACCTAGGATAATGAGGCCAAAGTCCTTTCAAAAACCTCTTCTGTTGTGCCCAACCCATCAATGGCCACCAGCAACTTGCGCGAGGCATAATAATCCTTCACTTGCTCCGTAAGGTTTTTATAGTCCACAAGCCGCGTCTTCACCGTTTCCGCATTGTCATCCGCCCTGCCCCTGCTCATAATCCGTTTTAACAATATCTCCAGGGGAACCTCAAAGGAGATGACTTTGTCAATCTTCTTCCCCTTTTCTTTTAAAATCGCCTCCAATGTCTCCACCTGCGGAAGAGTCCTCGGGTATCCATCCAATACAAAACCTGCTTGGCAATCCTCAGCGTCCAGCCGCTCAACAACCAAACCGGATACCAAGGTATCCGGCGCCAATTTCCCCACCTTCAAATAAGGGGCCACCTCTTTGCCCAAACTCGTCTCCTCACTGATGGCTTTGCGCAAAATATCACCCGTCGCAACATGTGGAATTCCAAACTTTTTCCACAAATTCTTCGCTTGGGTTCCTTTGCCTACGCCGGGCTCTCCAAATAGAATTAAATTCACAAATGCTCCTTCAATGCCTGTGCGAATTAAGTTCCCATGCGAATGCGACCGCGAATTCTCGGTCCTCGTGGCCCAGAAAACCCTTCATAATTCTTCGTAATAAGGTGCTGCTCTATTTGTTGGACCGTATCCAATGCAACACCCACCACAATTAAAAGCCCTGTTCCACCAAAATAAATAGGAAGGTGAGTCCAACCAGAAATAACCGTGGGCGTAACACAAATCAGCGCTAAATAAATGGAGCCACCCGCTGTCAGGCGGTTGAGTACCCTGGAAATATAATCCGCCGTCTGACGCCCAGGCCTAAGCCCGGGAATATAGCCCCCATTCTTCTTAATGTTGTCCGCAATATCATCCGGACGAAAAGTCAAAGAGGTATAAAAGAAAGCAAAGAAAACAATGAGGAAAACGAAAATACCATTATAAATCCAAAGGTTATCTCGCAATAAATTCTGCATGTCTTGCAAAAGCGGCAAATAGGGAGCCAAGGTTGCAGGCAAGCTCAACAGTGTGCTCGCAAAAATGGGGGGGATGACGCCTGCAGCGTTGACTTTCAAGGGGAAATAGGAGGCTTGTCCGGCAAATACGCGCTGTCCGGAAACCCGTTTCGCATATTGGATGGGAATGCGCCTCATGCCGCGCTCCACATATACCACGGCGGCAATCACCAACAGCATGAAGGCCAACAAAAGAAATACCATGCCCAAATTCAGCGTGTCCGTTTTGACAGAAGTATAAATGATCGTCATTCCCGCAGGGAGCCTGGCGACAATCCCCGCAAAAATAATCAGCGAAATGCCGTTGCCTATGCCACTCTCCGTAATGCGCTCCCCCAACCACATGATGAAGGCCGTCCCCGCCGTCAGCGTAATAACCGTCATCGCATAAAACCAAAAATCAGGCGTCTCCACCACAATGGGAGAAGTCCCCGTTTCTGCGCTGCGCCCCATAAGCTCAGCAATTTTGGCTATGCCAATGCCCTGGGCAATAGAAATAAGAATGGTTCCATAACGCGTGTATTGGTTTATTTTTCGACGCCCCAAAGCCCCTTCTTTGTTGAGACGATCGAAAGCGGGAACAACAACTGTCAGCAAACTCATGACGATGGATGCTGAAATATAAGGCATAATGCCCAGAGCAAAAATAGACATTTGCTCCAGAGCCCCGCCGGAGAAGAAATTGAAAATGTTGAGAAAACCTCCAGAGTCTTTCTGGAGTTTCATGTGGGCATCCAGCGCTGCTCGGTTGATGCCTGGCGTATGGATGAAAATGCCCAGGCGGTATACGGCAAGGAGTGCCAAAGTAAACAGAAGGCGAGATCTCAGCTCTGCCACACGAAAAACGTTTAGAACAGCGCTAAAAGCCACGTTCCCTCCTTGTGCAGCTCAATAAATTATTTCCTGGTGCCTTCAGGATGAATGACCAATGGCAACTCTTCTGCCTTGCCCCCTGCAGCCACAATGGCTTCCTTCGCCGCCTTCGAAAAACGGTGCGCCTTCACCGTGAGTGAAACTTTCAGCTCCCCGTTGGCCAAAATTTTCACCCCGTCTACCCGGCCTTTTATCCAACCCTTGGCTCGCATCATTTCTATATCCACCACACTCCCCTCAGGCAAAGTGCCCAGCTCCCCCAAACCTACCAAAGCGAAAACCTTGCGGTTGGGAGAACGAAACCCCATTTTGGGCATCCTTCTTTGCAAGGGGCTTTGGCCACCTTCAAAACCTTCAAAATGCATGTTGCCTGTGCGCGCCTTTTGCCCTTTGCCACCACGGCCTGCCGTTTTTCCCCAACCACTGCCTTGTCCACGCCCTATGCGCTTCTTGCGGTGACTGGAGTTTGCAGGTGCTTTTAATGTATGCAGAGAATCCATAACTTAACCCTTCTGTCCTTGCTCGGCTGCTCCTGGGGCACACGCGGGCTTCTTGGAGCGCCGCTTTCGCAGCCTGGGCTCCTCCTGGACAACTTCAGAACAAACCAAATGCCGCACATGAAAAACCATTCCCCGTACCGCTGCCGTGTCCACCAATATACGCTCATCGCCGAGCTTCTTCAAACCCAGCCCCTGGACGGTGCGCTTTTGGCGCACGGAAGCCCCAGCATAACTTTTTATCAGTTTGACTTTGAGCCCCATGTTAACTCCTTGCGCCTCTCGCTTTGACTTGAATTTCCCGGCCACGCAATTGAGAAACTTCCTCGGGTGAACGCAAACGCTTCAAGCCATTAATGGTTGCCTTGAGCACATTGTGCGGGTTCCTCGAGCCCTGGCATTTTGTCAAAATGTCTCTCACACCAGCCGCATCCAACACCGCTCGCACTGTGCCTCCGGCAATAACACCGGTGCCCTCAGAGGCTGGCTTTAACAATACCCAGCCCGCACCAAAGTGCCCCAGGGACTCGTGCGGAATGGTGTGCCCCAACAACGGAATTTTGAAAAGGTTCTTCTTCGCATTCTCCCCACCCTTGCGGATGGCTTCGGGGACTTCATTGGCTTTGCCCAGGCCAACGCCCACGTGCCCTTTGCCGTCACCAACAACAACCAGCGCAGAAAAACTAAACCGCCGCCCGCCCTTCACCACCTTGGCTACGCGGTTGATGCTGACGACTCTATCGGTCAGCTCAAGTTCATTCGGATTGATGAGTGTCGCCACGTTATAAACCTCTCATTAAAATTTCAAACCCGCTTCCCGGGCTGCATCCGCCACTGCCGCCACACGCCCATGGTAGGGAAACCCATTGCGATCAAAGGCAACCGCCTCTATTTGTATCGCCTTGCAACGCTCAGCAATCAACTGGCCAACACGCTTGGCCACTTCTTTCTTGTCGCCCTTCTCGCCACGGAGGTTCTTCTGCATGGAAGAAACATAGGCCAAAGTATGCCCTCGAGTGTCATCCACCACCTGGGCATAAATGTGGTTGAGCGACTTATAAACCGATAACCGCGGGCGCTCGGGCGTCCCTGAAATTTTTCGGCGTATACGTGCCTTCCTCTTTAAACGTGCATTCAACTTCGACATGGTTTCCTTCCTTCCGAGGCAGATCTGGCCTTCCTCCCTCGGATGAATGTGTGTGGCAAATTATTGCCCCGTCTTCCCTTCCTTGCGCAAAATCCGCTCCTTCGCATATTTAATCCCTTTGCCCTTGTAAGGCTCCGGAGGGCGGAGCGCGCGTATCTTCACCGCTGTCATCCCCAATAAAGCGCGATCTACCGCACGCAAAGTCAAATCCATCGTCGGCAACCCATCCTCTGTCCTTGGCGTCTTCGCCAATTCCGCCGTCACCCCCTCGGGTAGCTCGAAAACCACCGGATGAGAATAGCCCAGGGTGAAGTTGATCTGCTGCCCCTTCACCTCCGCGCGATAGCCTACGCCGCGAATGCACAACACCGTCTCCCAGCCTGCGTCTACGCCTTTTGCCGCATTCGCCAAAATGGCCCGTGTCAAACCATGCAAAGCCCGGGTTTGACGAGATTCTGAAGAGCGAACCACACTCAAAATGTTGTCTTTCAAGAGAGGCTTAATTTCTGCGCTCGGAAGCTTCACCGCAAGCTTCCCTTTGGGGCCATCAAAAGACACCTTGTCTTGCTCAATGGCCACTTTGACTTTGGGCCCCAGCTTTATTTCCAATTTCCCTATGCGACTCATGGAACCCTCGCCTAGCACACCGTGCACAAAAGCTCACCACCCACGTTCTGTCGACGCGCTTCATGGTCAGCCAATATGCCTTTGGAGGTGGACAAAATAGAAATACCCAAGCCGCCCAATACTCGAGGAATTTCCCGCTTCGCAACATAGTGGCGCAAGCCTGGCCTCGAAATACGCTTGAGCTCACGGATGACAGAAACCTTCTGCGGACCATATTTGAGGTCGACAGTCAGCTCATTCTGAGGCTTGCGCTCGTGCACGGTATAGTCGATGATATAACCTTCTTCTTTGAGGACACGCGCAATCTCCACCTTCAACCTGGAAGAAGGCATCACCACCCTCTCGTGCCCCGCGCGCGTTGCATTGCGCAGTCGCGTCAACATATCACCCACAGGATCGCTCACCATCATCCCCGCTTCTCCATGCTCTGTTTCTCAAACAGTCTCTCAAACATCGTTTTCTCTTTTGCAACAAGCGCCTGCCGAGCCCATCCCGGTGGTTCGCTCACCGCTGTTTCAATTCCTAAAAGGCATTCCAAACTTGCGAAGCAAAGCCAAAGCCAACTCATCTGTCCTGGCTGTGGTCACAATGCTGATGTTGAGGCCTTTGACTTTCTCAATCTGATCATAATTAATTTCGGGAAAAATAATCTGCTCCCTAATGCCCAGCGTATAGTTGCCTCGTCCGTCAAAAGCTTTGCTGGATACTCCTTTGAAGTCGCGAACGCGGGGCAGTGAAATGTTGATGAGGCGGTCCAAAAACTCATACATACGGTTGGAGCGCAAAGTTACCGCACAGCCAATGGCCTGCCCCTGGCGCAGCTTGAAGTTGGCGATGGATTTGCGCGCTCGGGTGACAATGGGTTTTTGTCCGCTGATGACAGCCAGCTGATCCACCGCAGAGTCCAGAATTTTGCTGTTGGCGGTTGCTTCGCCAAGCCCCATGTTCAGGACAATTTTTTCAAGGCGCGGAATTTGGAAGGGGTTGGAAAAACCCAGCTCCTTCATCAGAACCGGCACAACCTCTTTCCTATAATATTCTTTGAGGCGCGCAGGGCGGACTTCAAGGCTCTCATCTATTTGAGCTGCAAAACCCGTCTTTTTGACTTCGTCCTTTTTCCCTTTGCGATCGACTTTTTTGGATTTGTCGTCGGACTTGGGTTTTTTTCCTTCTGCCATTTTTAAACCTCAAAAAAACAACCAATGTTGCTGTTTTTAAACCTGTGTTTCAAAACCTCTTATGCCAGTGCTTCCTCGCAGCCCTTGCAAAAACGAACTTTCTTCACCTTCCCCTCCTCTTTCTCCAAACTGCGGATGCCAATGCGGTTTGGCTTGTCGCATTTGGGACAAACCACAGCAAGGTTTGCCAAAGCAATGCTGCCCTCTTTTTCAATAATGCCACCCTCAGGGTGCGTGTTGCTTTTGCGTGTGTGGCGTTTCACTTTGCGCAGGCCTTCCACGCGCACGCGCAAGGCGCTCCAATCAATGGACAACACGCGGCCACGCCTCTGGCTCACGGGCAAAGCCGACTCTTTCCCTTTGGTCACCTGGACTGTGTCTCCAACTTTTAGTTTCTGCATGGCCTAGAGAACCTCGGGGGCAAGGGAAATTATTTTCATAAACTTCTTGGCGCGCAGCTCTCGGGCCACAGGGCCAAAAATGCGTGTGCCTATGGGCTCCATGTCCTTGTTAATGAGGACGGCGGAGTTGTTGTCAAAACGAATATAGCTTCCATCAGGGCGGCCGACTTCTCGTGCCGTGCGCACAATAACAGCCTTGGCCACATCACCCTTCTTCACCTTGGAGTTCGGCAAAGCCTCACGTATGGAAACGACAATAATGTCGCCTATGGAAGCATAGCGCCTGCGCGAGCCACCCAAAACTTTAATACAATATAGCTTCTTGGCACCTGAATTGTCGGCGACATCAAGAACGCTGCTCATCTGGATCATCTCAACTCACCCTTTCGGCGACAGAAGGCCCGTTATTTCGCCTTCTCTAAAACCTTAAGCACCGTCCAGCACTTGTCCCTGGACAAGGGACGCGTCTGGCCAATCAACACTTTGTCGCCTTCGTTGACTGTTACGTTTTTGGGAAACTCATGGTCCTCAACATGTGCCTTATATTTCACGCGCAGGTTTAACACTTTTCCATATTGAGGGTGGGCAGCTCGACGAGTTACGGCCACCACCACCGTCTTTTGCATTTTATTTGACGTCACAATCCCCACCCGAGTCCTCGGACGAGCACGCTTTGGCGTTTGGACTTCAGTTGTTTCAGCCATCGGCAGGTTTCCTTGCTTCTTGAAGCTTTTGGTTAATGACCGTCAACACCCGGGCCAACTCTTTCTTTTCTTTTTTGTGCACTGAAAAATTCGTTTCCAGAGCCAGCCTGCGCTTCATGCGGTTTTGAAAAACCGTCTCACGCAATTCTTGAGCGCGACGCTTCAAATCCTCTATGTTTAACTCCTGCAATTCTTTTGCTGTCGCCATGGCATAGACTCCAATCAAAGGGCCTGATCGCTGCGATGCACAATCCGAGTTGCAATCGGCAATTTCGCAGCAGCCAATTTCAACGCCTCAATGGATAATTCTTTTGCCGTCCCGGCCATCTCATAGAGCATGCGGCCCGGCTTCACAACAGCCACATAATATTCAATGCCGCCCTTGCCTGTTCCCATGCGGGTTTCTGCCGGCTTCTTCGTTATGGGCTTGTCCGGGAAAATGCGGATCCAAATTTTGCCGCCGCGCTTCACTTTGCGAGACATGGCAATACGCGCTGCCTCAATTTGACGCGAAGTTACCCAGCCGGGTTCCAGCGCTACCAGCCCTATTTCACCAAAAGAGAGCTTGTTGCCCCTATAGGCGAGCCCAGGCATGCGCCCTTTATGCATTTTTCTATATTTTGTGCGTGCTGGTTGTAGCATGACTTAAATCTCTCTGGAGTCTTATTGCCCTTTGTTAGCCAAACCCGTGTTGGCCAAAGCTGTGTTGGCTGTATTGCCTGTCGGCAGCACTTCCCCGCGACATACCCAAACTTTGCAGCCAATGGTCCCATAGGTGGTGTTGGCTACGGCATAACCATAGTCAATGTCCGCCCTCAAGGTGTGCAGGGGGACTCTTCCTTCTCTATACCACTCATAGCGAGCCATTTCCGCACCACCCAGACGGCCTGAACAAGCGACACGTATGCCTTTGGCCCCAAACTTCATGGCTATTTGAATGGACTTCTTCATCGCCCGCCTAAAAGCAATGCGCCGCTCCAGTTGTGTCGCAATGTTCTCCGCAACCAATTGCGCATCAATCTCCGCTTTGCGGACTTCAATAATGTTTAAAAATACCTCGTTGCCCGTAATTTTTTGCAAATCCTTCTTCACACTCTCCAACCCCGCACCACGCTTGCCAATAACAATGCCTGGGCGTGCTGTGAAAACATTCACCTTAACTTTGTTCGCCGCACGCTCAATTTCCACTTTGGACACGCCGGCGTGGTTTAAAGACTTTTTGACACACTCGCGGATTTTTAAGTCTTCATAGAGCCATTGCGCATAATTCTTCTCGTCAAACCACTTCGAGTTCCAACTGCGAATGACACCAAGGCGAAAACCAACGGGATGAACTTTTTGACCCAAAACAAATTCTCCTTAACTGCGGCTATGCTTTGCCTTTGCTGCTTGCCTCAGTGAGTACAACATGCACATGGCTTGTTTTCTTGTGAATGCGATAACCCTGCCCACGCGCGCGGAACATGACTCGCTTAAAAATGGGGCCTGGATCCACGGAAATGTGTTTGACAAACAACTTGTCCACATCAACAGCACCACCTGAGCGGTGTGTGGCGTTGGCAATGGCACTTTCCAAAAGCTTTCTCAAAGGCAAAGCCGCTGCGCGTTTCGTGAAACGCAAAACATCCATGGCTGTGCCTACGCGTTGGCCACGCACCAAAGTCGCCACAACGGCAACTTTGCGAGGTGACATTCGCAAATACCTCAAATGAGCTGTGGATTCCATGGTGGTTATTTGCCTCCCTTGCTTAGCTTTCTGTCACCCGCGTGTGCGACGAAGGTGCGCGTAGGGCTGAATTCTCCCAGTTTGTGGCCTACCATGTTTTCTGTGACATAAACCGGAATAAACTTCCTCCCGTTGTGCACAGCAAAAGTAAACCCGACAAACTCAGGAAGAATGGTTGACCTGCGAGACCAGGTTTTAATCGGCTGTTTCTTGCTCGACTCCAACATGGCTTCCACCTTGGAAAGAAGGTGCTGGTCAACAAACGGTCCTTTATAAACTGAACGAGCCATCGCTTTGCCTCAAAACTATTGACTGCGAACGCCTGAGCGGCGAGCCGAAACAATAAACTTGTCTGTGCGCTTATTCTTGCGCGTGGTGAGTCCCTTGGTTTTTTGCCCCCAGGGAGAAACAGGGTGTGGGTTGCCTTGGCCTGCCTTGCCCTCTCCACCTCCGTGGGGGTGGTCCACAGGGTTCATCGCTGCACCACGCACGGTGGGCCTCCAACCCTTCCAGCGGTTTCTTCCTGCTTTGCCGATGGAAATAATTTCGTGCTCCACATTCCCCACCTGCCCCACCGTTGCACGACAGTTGATTAAAACCTTGCGCACGGAACCTGAAGGCAGTCGAACTTGTGCATAGAGGCCTTCTTTGGCCATCAACTGCCCGCCTGCTCCCGCCGTGCGGATGAGTTGAGCGCCTTTGCCCGGTCGAAGCTCCAAGTTGTGGATGACCGTGCCCACAGGAATGTTCTGCAAGGGCAAAGCATTGCCCGGCCGAATGTCAGCCTCAGGCCCTGCATGGATCATATCCCCAACCTTCATGCCAATGGGGGCGAGAATATAACGCTTTTCTCCATCCAAATAATGCAACAAGGCAATGCGGGCAGATCGGTTTGGATCATATTCAATGGAGAAAACCTTGGCCGGCACGCCGTCCTTTCCTGTACGCAGAAAGTCAATGAGGCGATAGCGACGCTTGTGGCCTCCTCCTTGGTGGCGTCGTGTAATATGTCCGTGAACGTTGCGCCCACCCGATTTTTTGGAAGAGACGGTGAGGCGTTTCTCGGGCTTGTCACGCGTAATTTCGGCAAAGTCAGAGACCGTCATCGTCCTGATGCCTGGAGAAGTCGGTTTGAATTTCTTGCTACCCATTAGGCTGCCCCTCCGTCGAAGAGATCTATCTTCTCCCCTTCTTTCAACTGGACAAAAGCCTTTTTATAGTTGGGGCGCTTTATTAAAGAGCGACCTCTACGTTTGATTTTGCCGCGCACAATACATGTGCGCACTTCTTCTACTTTTACACGGAACAATTGCGAAACAGCCTGGGCAACCTCTTGCTTGCTTGCCGCTCTGTCTACCCAAAAAGCATAAAGCCTTTGGCTTTCGCGAAAAGCTTCCAGCTTCTCCGTAACAATGGGACCTTTGATGACGTGCGTGAGCTCCATGGATTTTCCCTCAGGCCTTCCCTGCACTTAAAGCTTGAAGTAAGGCCGTCTCAATCTGCTTGGCTGCCGCCTGAGTGAGCACCAAATTCTTCCGCTTCAATATGGACTCTAGGTTGATGGCTTCCGGGGGCAACACATCAAACTTGGTGAGGTTCCGAATGGAAAGCAACAAATGGCCATTGCTCTTCTCGTCAACCACCAAAGCACTCTTCAGCCCCAAGCCCTTCGTCAACACTTCAAAACTCTGTTTGGTTTTTCCGTTGGACGGAAACTCATTCAAAATCAACAAAGCCTGCTGACTGGCACGCAGTGACAAGGCTTTTGCCAACGCGGCTCGCCGGACTTTGCGCGAGGGCCTATAAAAATAATCTCTTGGCTTTGGCCCCATGGCTTTTCCACCGCCTACCCATTGGGAGGCGCGGTGAGAGCCCTGGCGAGCTCGCCCTGTGCCTTTTTGGCGATAGGGCTTTTTGTTGCTCCCAGAAACCAAAGAGGTGTTTTTCACAGCAACCGTGCCGCGGCGGCGGTTGGCTTGCTGCATTTTCACCACCTCATAGAACAAGTGGGGGTTTTGCTCTTGAGCAAAAACCTCGTCCGCAAGCTCAATTTCGCCCACTTTATTGTTTGCTATGTCAACAACGTCAAATTTAGCCATGGCAATCAACTCTTAATTTCTACGTCGACGCCCGCCGACAAGTCGAGCTTCATCAACGCGTCTAGAGTCTGCTGAGTCGGCTCAAATATATCGAGCAAGCGCTTGTGCGTTCGAATTTCGAACTGCTCACGGCTTTTCTTGTCGACGTGCGGACTACGCAAGACTGTGAAACGGCTAATCCGTGTGGGCAGAGGTATGGGCCCCGCAACTTTGGCGCCTGTGCGCCTCGCGGTTGCAACAATATCGCCCGCACTTTGGTCCAACAGCTTTGCATCATATGCCTTAAGGCGAATGCGTATTTTCTGTGTCGCCATTTTCCAAAAAATCCTTCGCTCGACTGCAGTCCACGACGAACGGATGAGACGACAAGAAAACCGATTCTTTTGTCACAGAGCCGACGGCGGGGATGGCGCTCATACCAAAAAACCCAAACCCCTTGCAACAAGAAAAAACAAACTTCGAGAAGGCCCCCCCGCAAAAAACCTTAAGCCTTCATAAATGCTTGAGTTTATCTCTAGGTCCCCCCAAAACAATTTTTAAACAAAGTCGTTTTCAAAGTTGTTTTCAGATGCTGTTTTTAAGCAACGCTGTGTTCAACGGAAACCGTTTTCAAAACCGTTTTCAAAACCGTTTTCAAAACCGTTCTCAAAACCGTTTTCAAAACCGTTTTTAAAACCGTTCTCAAGGTTGTTTTCAAAGCTGTTTTCCACGCTGTTTTTAAAGCCTTTTTCAACAAAAGTGCTTGAAGGTTCACAACCCAAGCTCAAAGGAGAGGGCATCGGCTTCTTCATGTGAGTTGCATTTTATACGCATATAGCCATCTGTAGACAAGCCACCTAGCATTTTGAATTTTATTTCTGGAGAGCTGTCTTTTATTGTTATCCATATGGTTTTCCCCCTTTTTTTTGCATAATGGTATATTCTTTTGGTTTCTTTAGGAAAGGGAGCGGGGGTGATGCCGACGAGCAGATAGAGCTCTCCGTCCATTTCTTCCATCCGTTGTCTGTCGGGGGCAACAGAAACAAAAGCGGAAGAATCCGCCAAAATGTGAACTTCGCCACCACCTGAATAAGAGGCGATAACAATACCTAGAATGACGAACAATACAATGAAGATGGCAAAGAAATATTGGAGTTTTCTCATGGGCTTATATAGCGGCGTATCGTCTTGTCTCTATCTGCAAAAGGAAGTTGTGGTGGACCAACAAAGTCGGGGTGTGACTCTATTTTGCGCATTTTCCCATAGTCTCTGAAACCCCAGTCATTCCATTCTATGTCGCCGGTGTTGCTGCTGAGGGAAACCGTCGTGGGTTCTTTGTTGTGAAAGACAACAACGCCCATGTGTCCTGTACATTCAAAATCCGGCATGGCGATGGCAACCACATCGCCCTCTTGGAGGCTCCCGTCGAGCACCACCTTCCAACCCTCAATGTGTTGCTGGGGGTTTGCCATTTCTTCTGCCGTGGCCGGCCTGTTGTGGAGCAGGGGGGGCATGGAATTTCCCTCTTCAGCCACCCTCTTTATAAAGAGGTTGCATTTATGCTCCGTGAGCCACCCCAGCCCGCCTCTATAGCCGGGGTTTCCCCAACCTCCCTCGCCCAGACGAGCCTTGGCGGCTTTTGCAATAAGCGCCTGCATCAGCCATGAATTGAGCTCTGTTTCACCCGAACCTATGCCCTCTTTGCCTTGGCCTTTGTTGGGGCCTTTGTCTTGGCCCTTCTCCATGCCCTTGGCCATGCCCGTGCCCACGCTCTTGCCCTTACCCGTGCCTTGGTCCATGCCCTTGGGCATGTCTTTGGCCATGTCCTGGCCCATCTCCTTTCCCTTGTCCTTGCTTTTGGCCATGTCTTTGGCCATGCCTTTGCCATTTGGAGCTGCGGCCGCAGAATCTATCCATGGCTTGCCGCTGCCACTCAAAAAACCATCGTCATAGACGACAAGCGTTTCATCCGCTTTCGCCCCCCCGTCCATGTGTATTCCGGATGAAACGCTTGCGCTCTTTGGGCTCTTGCTGCTTTGCCCGGACAAGGCCATGGTTGCCGTCGAGCTCTGCTCTTTCAGCGCGTTGCCAAACAGGAGGTATATAACAACCGCTGCGACCACAATGAGCGCCAGAGCCAGAATATATTCCAGCTTCGCTTGGCCAGCCGGAGCCCAATGCACGCGGCTTCCCACGCGGTCTCCCTCAGCGCTTCCCTCTGTGTTGCCTTCTGTGTTGCCTTCGGTGCCTCTGTTTTTTTCTGTGCTGCTCGTCTCTGTGCTCATCAATGCCTTGTCCAACCCACGCTCCATAGTTGTGCTTTCCGGCACCAGTCATACCATCATAAACCAAGCTGAGCAGCCAGTGCTTTGGCTTCTTCAAGTGAATTGCATTTTATCCGCATATATCCCTTTTTGGAGAGGCCACCCACCATTTTAAATTTTATTTCTGGAGAGCTGTTCTTCATGGTTATCCATATTGTCTTCCCTTTCTTTTTTGCATAACGGTATATATCGTCTGCTTCTTCAGGAAAGGGAGCGGGCGTTATGCCAGCGAGCAAATAGAGTTCTCCGTCAATCTCTTCAATCTTTTGATCTCCGGGAGCAACGGAAACAAAAGCAGAAGAGTCTGTGGAAATGTGGACTT
>WRKR01000021.1:0-10288 GCA_009782175.1 Cystobacterineae bacterium | reverse complement strand
AAATGTGGACTTCGCTTTTGTCGAATGCGTTATAGACAATAACAATACCTATAACAATGAACAAAACAATCAGAGACAAGAATATATATTTCATTTTTTTCTGAATGGGTATCGCCAAGCAACCCCAACTCTCTTGTGCACGTTCCCCGCCTTGTGGATGTTGTGTCTAACCCACGCTCCGAGTTGTGCTTTCCGGCACTAGTCATGCCATCGCAATTTGAGTTGAAAAGACAGTTCCTTGGCTTCTTCAAGTGAATTGCATTTTATCCGCATATATCCCTTTTTGGAGAGGCCACCCACCATTTTAAATTTTATTTCTGGAGAGCTGTTTTTCATGGTTATCCATATTGTCTTCCCTTTCTTTTTTGCATGACGGTATATATCGTCCGCTTCTTCAGGAAAGGGAGCGGGCGTTATGCCAGCGAGCAAATAGAGTTCTCCGTCAATCTCTTCAATCTTTTGATCTCCGGGAGCAACGGAAACAAAAGCAGAAGAGTCTGTGGAAATGTGGACTTCGCTTTTGTCGAATGCGTTATAGACAATAACAATACCTATAACAATGAACAAAACAATCAGAGACAAGAATATATATTTCATTTTTTTCCTGGGGGTGTATAGCGACGTATAGTCATACCTTCATCTGCATAAGGGAGGGGTGGAACCTCACCGGATTCCAATGCTGCGTCGCGTGCAGCTACGTGGGCTTCAAAACCCCAGTCACCCAAGTTTGCTGTTCCAGTTCTGCTGCTTGCTGAAATGGTTTGCGGGGTTCCATCTTCAAAAACAACAATTCCCGTGTGCCCCGTATATCCAGGGCCTGACATGGATGTGGCAATAATATCCCCATCTTTCAGGCTCCCATCTTCGACCACTTCCCAACCCTCAATGTGTTGATTGGGGTTGGCAAGTTCCCCTGCCGTAGCCTGTCTGTTATTGACCAGAGGCGGTGTCACTCCTGCTTCTTTGGTTACTCTGTTGACGAAGAGGTTGCATTTAAATTCAGTAATCCACCCCAGCCCTCCTCTATAGCCGGGCTTTCCCCATCCGCCTTCATCCTGGCGCGCTTTCGCCGCATTTGCGACAGGGTTGCTTGAGGCATGGGCAGCCGCTTTTGCAGAACCCGCCGAGGCTGTGCCTCCTTTGCCCTTGCCCGTGTCTTTGCTTTTGCTTTGGCCAGTGTTTTTTGCAGTGTCTTTGGCAGTGTCTTTGGCAGTGTCTTTTGCACCGTCTTTGGCACCTGGTGCAGGCTCATTCAGGCCTATCCATTTTTTATTCTGGCTGCTGCTCTTGCTCTTGGCCTCGGTGCTGCTGCTGGCCTTGGGGGCATGCTTGTTGGGGTTAAAACCGCCAACAGCGCTTGCCAAACTCCCGCCTGCTTCTGTTGGCGTCCCTGCAGCCACCCCCTCTTGACGCTCGCCCTCCTGCCCTGCCAAGGCCACCGTTGCCGTCGAGCTCTGGCCCCTCCATATGTTTCCCAATTGCGTATAAATCAGAATCGCCGCAATGGCTATTGTGGCTACCACAACAACATATCCTGTTTTTGCTTGGCCAGCCTTATGCCCAAACGCCCTTGCGCCCATTCTTCGCCTCGTAGGTGTTGTGTCCAGGGCCAAAACCATAGGCATATTTTTTGTTATTTAAAACCCTCATGGCTTTAGGCTTTAAAAACTCAATAAATAAAACCAAATAGCCTGAAAATCCGCCCCTGTTTTTCAATAGCCTCTCAGGCGTACCACGAGGGTGTTGGCCACATTTTCGGGGAGGGCGGCATAATGCTCAAAGCGCATGGAGAAGGAGGCTCTGCCTTGGCTTTTGGAGCGCAAATCCGTCGCATAGCCAAACAATTGTGCCAGGGGCACAATGGCCTCAATGGCTTGCACGCCATGCCGGGGGTTCATCGCCACAATTTTTCCGCGCCGGGCGTTTAAGTCGCCCATAACATCGCCCATAAATGCATCGGGCGTCAAAACTTCACACTTCATCACGGGCTCTAAAAGCACGGGCTTTGCCTTGTTGCATGCTTCGCGAAAAGCCATGGAGGCTGCAATTTTGAAAGCCATTTCATCCGAGTCCTGCTCGTCGAAGCTGCCTTTTAGCAAAGTTATTTTCAAATCCACCAGAGGGTAGCCCGCCAATATTCCGGAGCTTGTCGCCTCAACAACACCGCGCTCAATGGCGGGAATAAACTCTTGAGGAATTTCCTGTGCGGCAAGCGCATTTATAAATTTCAGCCCCTCCCCTGTTGCACCGGGCTCTACGCGCAGCAACACATGGCCATAGAGGCCTTTGTTGCCGGACTGGCGTATATATTTGGCCTCACCCTCGGCGGCTTGTGTCACCGTCTCCCTATAGGCCACCTGGGGCTCGCCAACATTGGCCTGCACTTTATATTCGCGCAGCAGGCGATCTACCACTATTTCCAGGTGCAACTCCCCCATTCCCGCAATAATGGTTTGGCCCGTCTCCTCGTCGGTGCGCACGCGGAAAGAGGGATCTTCCAGGGAGAGCTTTTGCAAAGCAAGGCTCAGCTTCTCCTGGTCTTCCTGGCTTTTGGGCTCCAAAGCCAGATCAATAACCGGCTCTGGAAAGTCAATTTTCTCCAGCAAAATGGGCTGGCCTTCTGTGCAAAGCGTATCTCCCGTGTTGACATTTTTAAGGCCGACAATGGCACAAATGTCACCCGCCAAACACATGTCCAGCTCCTCGCGCTTGTCGGCGCGCATTTGCGCAAGGCGCCCTGCCCTCTCCCGCTTCCCCTTGGAGGCATTATAAACCACGGAGCCTGCTTTGAGCATGCCGGAATAGACGCGCACAAAAGCCAGGGGGCCAAAATTGTCGGACATAATTTTGAAAACCAAGGCTGAAAAAGGTGCCTCGTCAGAGGTTTTTCGCTCTGCCTCCGCCTGGGTTTTGGGGGTTTTCCCCTTCACCGGGGGAATGTCTGCGGGCGAAGGCAAATAGTCCACAATGGCATCAATGAGGGGTTGCACTCCGCGGTGCTTCAGCGAGGAGCCGCACAACACCGGAAACAACTTTAACTCTATGCACCCCTTGCGCAAAGCTGCGCAAATTTCTTCCTCGCCAATGTCGCTGCCATCCCCTTCCAAAAACTTCAACATCAGCGCATCATCCACCTCGGCCACCTGCTCCAACAATTTAAGGCGTGCCGCTGCCGCCGCCGCTGCATATTCCTCTGGCACCTCCAACACCTTCACATTGGAAGCCTCTTCACTCTCTTCAAAATAGAGTGCCTTCATCCGCACCAAGTCAACGACCCCCACATATTTGTCTTCGCTGCCCATGGGCAACTGCACAGCGCAGGCATTGCTGCCCAAGCGCTCGCGAATGGAGTTGGTGGAGGCTTCAAAATCCGCGCCCACGCGGTCCATTTTGTTAATAAAGCAAATGCGCGGCACATGGTGTTTGTCGGCTTGGCGCCAAACGGTTTCGGATTGCGGCTCCACCCCACTCACCGCATCAAACACGGCCACCGCACCATCCAATACGCGCAGGCAGCGCTCCACTTCCACGGTGAAGTCCACATGCCCTGGTGTGTCAATAATGTTAATGCGGTATTTTTGGCCCCTTCGCTCCCAAAAAGCGCTGATGGCGGCGGAAGTAATGGTTATGCCCCGCTTGCGCTCCTGCTCCATAAAATCCGTGGTGGTGTTGCCGGCATCCACATCCCCCATTTTGTGTATGGCGCCCGTATAATAGAGGATGCGCTCTGTCGTCGTCGTCTTTCCCGCATCAATGTGGGCCATAACGCCGATATTTCGATAGCGCTCGATGGAATATTCGCGCGCCATGCGCATTCTCCAAGGGTGCTGCGAGGAAAAGCTGTTTTGCTTAAACTACCAGCGGTAGTGAGCGAAAGCTTTGTTGGCTTCTGCCATTTTGTGCGTGTCTTCGCGCTTCTTCACTGAAGCTCCACGGTTGTTGGCTGCATCCATAATTTCAGCAGCCAGCCTTTCTATCATCGTCTTCTCGCTGCGTGCTTTGGCATATTGAATAATCCAACGCATGCCCAGCGCAATGCGCCTGTCTTGCCGCACTTCAACGGGCACTTGGTAGTTGGCCCCACCCACGCGGCGGCTTTTCACCTCCAGCACGGGCTTCACATTTTCCAAAGCCTTTTTAAAAGTTTTAAGCGGCTCTTCCTTGGAGCGCTCTTCAACAAGGACAAAGGCGTCATAGCAAAGGCTCTCCGCAATGGATTTTCGTCCACCCGTCATCAAGTCATTCACAAACTTCGTAATAAGCCTGTCTTGGTATTTGGGGTCTGCCAGAATTTTTCTCTTATTGGGGACGCGACGGCGCGGCATTTCTTGTTTCCTCGTTTATACACTGCCTCAGTTATACGCTGTTTCTCTTGTGTAATGTTTGGTATAATGTTTTCAGCTTGGTTTTTTCGCACCATATTTGGAGCGTGACTGTTTGCGGTTTTGCACGCCGACGGAGTCCAGGCGGCCTCGGACAATGTGGTAGCGTACACCGGGCAAGTCTTTCACGCGCCCTCCCCTTATCATCACCACGGAGTGCTCCTGGAGGTTATGGCCTACGCCGGGGATATAGGAGGTCACCTCAATGCCATTCACCAAGCGGATGCGGGCCACTTTGCGTATGGCCGAGTTGGGTTTTTTCGGCGTCGTCGTATAAACGCGCGTGCAAACGCCGCGCTTTTGGGGGCACTCTTTGAGTGCAGGGCTTTTCCCCTTAATGGCGAGTTTTTGACGTCCTTTGCGGATCAATTGGTTGATGGTTGGCATGGCATTTCTAAAATTTCTAAAGGGTGTGGCTGTTAACGCTTCAGCGTTTGGAGGGTACACATATAAAAAGCAAATATAAAAAGGTGGGCCTAACTATAAATTTTGTCCCCTCCTGTCAACTGTCTCCGCAAGCTTTTTTAGAAAAGCCCCTTTATTGCACCTCTATAGGGCCCTATAGAGGCCAATCCATCAATATCGCATCCTCCCCATCCCTATAATAGGCCTTGCGCAAACCCACCCGCACAAAACCCATTTGCGCATAAAGCCTGAGGGCAGGCCCATTGCCCTGACGTACCTCCAGGCTTATTTTCTGAATTTTCATACGCTTGGCCACACTCCCCGCCTCCCTCAACAACATGCGCCCCACCCCTTTGCGACGGTGCCCAGGGAGCACACAAAGCGTCAAAACCTGCAACTCTTCCCATACCTTCAAAAACAGAGCAAAACCTAAAATCTCCTGCCCTTCCTCGCCTTTGCCTTTTTCCGCCTCTGTTTTTTCTGCTTCTATGAGGCAACCGAAGGCCCCTTCTAAACCCAGGGCCTCTCCTAGCATTTTTATGCCCCATGGGCTCTCTGAGCAGCTCGCCTCAATGAGGGCCAACTGAGGCAAATCCTCCATGTATACCAAACGTATCCTCATGGTTATAAGGCAGCTATAGCAGAAAACTTTAATAAAATTCGCACATCCGCCTTTTTCCTCTGGGCTTCCAACTCTTGTTTGGACAAAAGCTTAAATTTTTCTTCATATAGTTTTGTCCTTATTTGCATTTCACTCAGCGTGGGTGAAGCTTCACGTGCTTTTTGTATTTCTGCCTCGTTGGGTTGAGAGCGCAGGCGTATTCGGGTTTGGAGGTTGCTTTCTGCGCGCACAATGCGCTCGAGGGTGGCCTGAATGTCCGCGGAATCCATCTCATATTTCTGCAAAAACGCTTGGTAATGGGCTTCAGAGTCAAAAGCCTTTTTCAGTTGCTCGCCCATCAGCGCAACGCTGCCAAGTTGCTCTATGCTCAGCTCCGCCTTCTCGCTGCTTGCGGCCCACAGGCGGTGGGATATAACCATGTCCAAAAGTGCCGGCCAGCTCTCCTGGGGAATGTGCTCCAAAAGCTGGGGAGAAACACCCGCGCGTATCAAATTCAGGCGCGCCTCAAAGCTCAGCTGAGAGAGCAAAATGGCCTCACCATTGACGATGGCGGCAATGCAGTCCTCCAACTTTGCGCTTTGCTCTCTCTTTTTTTCTGCCAAAACCTCCGCATTTCCTTGGGCCCAAAGCTTTGCAGGTGCCACTCCCAGGCTTAGGCAGAGCAGAAGGCTTGCACACCACCCCTGTTTCACAAGGCAATCAAGTTGCGTTAATCTCCATTGCAGCATAGAGCGTTCTTTCCATGTCGGACAACTATTACGACATTCTCGGCGTTTCACAACAGGCTTCTGGGGCTGAAATAAAGAAGGCCTATAGGCGGCTTGCCAAAAAATATCATCCAGATCTCAACCCCCATGACAAAAATGCCGAAGAAAAATTTAAAGAGCTGAACAAAGCCTTTGAGGTTTTAGGCGACAAACGCAAACGCGCACTCTATGACGAGTTTGGCCAGGAAGCCAAAAACTTCGATTTTGATCCAAAAAAAGCCGCCGCCTATAAACAAAGTGCCGCCTCAGGCCAAGGTTTTGATCAGGGTTTTGGCCAAGGTTTTGATCAGGGTTTTGGCCGCGCCTATGAGGCCGGCAGCTCCGCTCACTTTAACTTCGAGTCCCTCTTCGGGCAGATGTTTGGCCGCCGTAGCCCTACCCAGGGCGTTGATCTCCAAACGCGGATAACGCTGAGCCTGGCAGAGGCTGTGCGCGGGGTGGAGCGCAAAATCCAAATCCATGGCAAAAACCTTGAGGTGAAAATACCTGCGGGGGTTGACAAAGGCTCTCAAGTGCGCCTGGCGGGGCAGGGGGCACCCGGAGAGCGCGGAGGTCCACCGGGAGACCTTTATATAGGCATTGAGGTACAGCCCCACCCCCTCGTTAAAAGGGAGGGGAATAACCTCCTCATGGAGCTCCCCCTCACCCTCAGGGAAGCCGCCCTGGGCGCCGACATAGAAGTCCCCACCTTCACCGGCTCTGTTACGGTCACCATTCAGCCTGGTACCCAATCAGGCACCCGCCTGCGCCTTAAACAACGAGGTATACCCTCCCTCCAAAAGGGCGGTAGCACCGGCCACCTCTTCCTCACGGTACACATATACCTGCCTCCCCTTCAAAACCCTGCGTATGCCCATGCCATTGAACATTTGGAATCCGCTTATAAAGGCAATGTACGCGAGAAACTGAAACTCTAAACCGCTTCCAAACCTTTTTATGTCTGCCTTTTATGCCTAACTTGTGGAGGAATTATTTTGGGACTGCTCGACATTTTTAACCGCTCCCCTGAACAAAAAGTGGAAAAACTCAAAACAAAACTCTCTCAAAAATATGGCGACCCCAGCATACGCCAAACGGCCATTGCCGCTTTGGGGGAGTTGCATGTGCCCGAAGCCGTTGAGGCTCTGCTGGGCCGCTTCACCTTCTCCGTGGAGCCGCAAACGCGGGATGCGGAAGAAAAAGAGGAGGTTTTTGAGCTTTTGTGCGAGCGTGGCGAAGCCGCTGTGGAGCTTGTCCAAGCCTTCCTCAAACGCTATGAGACCGGCACCAGCTGGGCACTGCGCGTGCTTGCCCACATTCTCCCGGAAGAGCAAACCACCACCTTCGCTTGTGAGTTTTTGCAGAAACTCTCGCGCACGTATACGCGCTCCTTTGAGAAAAAACTCGTCTTCCTCCAATATGTGGCCGACAAACAACACCCCGCTGTTGCGCCCGCTACCCTCCCCTACCTCGAGGACATGACGGATGATGTGAAAATTAATGCCCTCCTCGTGCTGGGCAAACACCCCTTTGAAGAAGCCCGCATCCCCATACTCGAGTTGCTGCTTTCTCCTTCTACGGCTAAACGCGTCCAAACCCATGCCATTGAGGCCCTTTATACCTCCGCTTTGAGTGTACAAGGCTATAGAGAAAAAGTGGAAGCCCTGCTGCAACCTCCTTGGTACCTCAACCGCGCAGGCCTCCTTCGCCGCCTCGACCAAGCCCCAACCAAAGAAGAAGCTTAACGCCTTAAAGCCTTAAAGCCTCAAAACCTCAAAACCACCTTGCCTTCAACGCCTCCTCGCACCTCTCTTATGAAGCTTTCTGTACTCCAACACTATAAACAAACATTGGCCTCTGCACTGGCTGACGCCCTCTCCTGCCCCCTCACCGAGGTAGAAAAACACCTCAAACCCGCTGAGGAAGCCCACGGGGATTTTGCCCTCCCCATGTTTGCCTGGGCCAAGCTTGCCCAAAAACCCCCCGCACAGCTGGCTGCTGAGGTGGCCCCCCAGGTTTGCGCCCCCGGCATGGAAGTGAAAGCGACAGGGCCCTATATTAACGCGCGCATATGCCCCATGCCCTTTGCCGCCGAGGTGCTTTTAGCCACAAAACAACAGGGCGAAAATTATGGCGCTGGCACCTCAGGCGCGGGGAAAACCGTCGTCATCGACTTTTCTTCCCCCAACATTGCCAAGCCCATGGCTTTCCACCATATACGCTCTACGGTTATAGGCAATGCTTTGGCCAACCTCTATCGCTCCCAGGGCTGGAAGGTGGTGGGCATTAACTACCTTGGGGATTGGGGCAAACAATTCGGCCTTGTGGCCGAGGGCTTTGGGTTGTTTGGGGAGGAGGCCCAAAAGCACAGCATGCAGCACCTGGTGGAGGTTTATATTAAAGCCAATGCGAAGGCCGAGGCGGAGCCGGAGTTTGATGCCAAGGCGCGCGCTTTTTTCGCGCGCATGGAGGCCGGGGAGGCCAAGGCCTTGGCGCTGTGGCAAGAGTTGAGAGAGGCCTCTCTGCTAGAGTTTAAAGCCCTCTATGCGCGCCTGGGCATTCACTTCGACCTCTATGAGGGAGAAAGCTTCTACCAAAATAAAATGGAGGGGCTTATTGAGGAAATTTCCAATACGGTGGGGACACGCCTCTCTGAGGGGGCCCTCATTGTTAACCTCCCCTATGCTGAGGCAGAGCCCCCTGTTTTGCTCAAAAAAAATGACGGCTCCACCCTCTATGCCACGCGCGACCTGGCCGCCGCCGTAGATCGCTTTAACCGCTTTGGCTTTGACAAGTGCCTCTATGTTGTGGCCGCAGATCAATCCCTCCACTTTCGCCAATGCTTTTTTGTGCTGGAAAAAATGCAAAAAGCCTGGGCCCCCCGCCTCACCCACGTCCCCTTCGGCCGTGTACACGGCATGAGTACCCGCAAGGGGCAGCTGCACCTCCTCTCGGAAGTTTTGGATGAGGCCAAAACCCGCGCCCTGGAAAAAGTGAAGGAGAACATTGCGCAGGGGAAAATACACACGGAAGCCCCCGAGGAGTTGGCAGAGCAAATTGGCTGTGGGGCCATTGTTTTTGGCGACCTCAAAAACCGCCGCACAACGGACTATGTATTTGAGTGGGAGGAGCTGCTGAGTTTTGAGGGGCACACAGGGGTTTATGTGCAATATGCCCATGCGCGCGCCTTGGCCATTTTGCAGAAAGCCGCCGAGAGTGGCAGCCCCCACGTTGACGCTCTCTCCTTCGCCCATGCGTTAAAGCTGCCTGAAGAGCAAAGCCTCTTGCGTTGGGTTGCGCGGCTGCCGCAGCTGGTGGAAGAGGCCGTTGAGCAGAATGAGCCCTCTTTTGTTGCACGTTGGCTGCTGGAAGGGGCCGCTGCCTTCAGCCGTTGGTATACGCTGGGGAACCAGGACAGGAGCAAACGCGTCCTCGTTGAGGAGAACCCCCCCGTGCGCAGCGCACGCCTTCTGCTTGTGGAGGCCGTATGCACCGCTTTGGGCTCCGGCCTCCGCCTGTTGGGGGTTTTTGCGCCCCGGCGCATGTAAACCGCCCCAAGCAGGCAACACAGCAGCGCTGCCCACATTTTGTCAATGCTGAGCTGCTGCTCCATAACCACCTTGTTGAGTATTTCTATTTTGAGGTGTACCTCCCAAACACTTTGCTCCCCCTTGCCCAACTCTACTCGAAACTCCTCCAAGCGTTTCTCCAGGCGCCTTGGCGCCAAAAAAGGTTCCAGCAGTTTTTTAAAAAAACTTTGGCGCGGCAAAACCCTTGCTTGTTTTAGAGGGAGTTGTGGGGGCAGTTTGGGCCACACTTTTTGAGGTGGCGGGCATTTTAAATAGGGTTTTTTTTGTCGCCTCCGGCGAAGGGTTTTTGGCAAGGTTGTTTTTCAGAGTGGGCCTGCGGCCCGGCTATTTTCAAAGGAAAAGGGTTTTTGTGGGGGGTGTTTTTATTTTTTCCCTCCGGGGGGGGAGTGTCGCCTCCGGCGAAGGGTTTTTTCGCTTTCAGCGAGAGGAGGTTTCGCCTCCCGGCGAGTCACTTTTTTTGTCTGGACAAAAAAAGTAACCAAAAAAAGCCACTCTCCGAGGGCCCTGCGGGGCTCATCGTCGGTTGCTTCCTAGCTCCTTCCT